>DASXCV010000231.1:0-61949 GCA_036491015.1 Thermoleophilaceae bacterium
GACTAAGTGACCGATGTGGGCTACCGTGGTCCGCGGACTCTGTTTTGCTTGTGAGGATTTGATCAACCCAGGGAGCCACCGGCGGGCGTTCGTGCGCACCCCGGCCAAGCTGGTGCGTCCGGGCCTCGTGGCGCTGCTCGCCGCGGTCGGCGCGCTCGTGCTACCCGCGGCGGCCGGCGCGCAGGCCTCAGCGCGCTTCCACCCGTGCCCGGGGCGGCCGGACGTGCAGTGCGGCCGCGTGGTCGTGCCGTTCGACCAGACCGGCGTGGTGAAGGGCGCGCTCGCGCTCCACGTCGAGCGCATGCACACGCAGGGCTCGGCCAAGGGCGCGATGATCGCGCTCGCGGGCGGACCCGGCCAGGCGGCCACGCCGTTCCTCGGTGACTTCCGCGTGACGCTCGATCCCGCCCTTCACGGGCGCGACCTCGTGGTGTTCGACCAGCGCGGCACCGGCGACTCCAGCGAGCTGTTCTGTCCGGGGCTCGGGTCGCACAACCTCCCGGACCTCGGGGTGGCGCGGTGCGCCGCGCGCCTCGGCGCGATCCGCAGCTTCTTCTCCACGTCCGAGTCCGTGTCGGACATCGAGGCGATACGGCAGGCGATCGGCGTGGACAAGATCGACCTCTACGGCGTGTCGTACGGGACGAAGGTCGCGCTGGACTACGCGATCCGCTACCCGCAGCACGTCGACCGGCTGATCCTCGACTCCGTGGTGATGCCCGGCCAGCTCGACCCGTGGGAGCTGAGCAGCTACCAGGCGGTGCCGCGGATCCTCGGGCAGCTGTGCGCGAAGAACGCCTGCAAGGGGATCACGAACGACCCCTCGGGTGACCTCGGCAAGCTCGTCGCCGGGCTGTCCAATCGCCAGCCGCGCGGCTTCGTGGTGAACGGGCGCGGACAGCGGCGCGCAGCCACGATCCGCCGCACCGCCCTCCTGAACGTGCTCTTCGAAGGCGACTTCGATCCGGTGCTGCGCGCCGACTTCCCTGCCGCGGTCAAGGCCGCGCTGCAGGGCGACGCCGCGCCGATGCTGCGCATGATGGCCGAGGTGAAGGGCTCGGAGGACCTCTCCGGAGCCGACAGCGAGGCGCTCTTCGCCGCGACCACCTGCGAGGACTCGTCGCTGCCGTGGGATCAGCTCGCGTCGCCCGCTCAGCGGGTGGCCCAGGCGCGGCACTCGTTCGACGGCATCTCGCCGTCGAGCTACGCGCCGTTCGATCCCGCCACGGTCTTCAAGTTCAGCCTGGCGCCGTTCTGCGCCACCTGGCCGGAGGCGGGGCCGAACCCGCCGGTGGAGGAGAACCCGCTGCCGAACGTGCCCACGCTGATCTACAGCGGCGACGACGACCTGCGCACACCGCAGGAGGACGCGGCCAAGCTGTCCACCGAGCTGCCGAACGCGCAGCTCGTGCGCGTGCCGGCCACCGGCCACTCGGTACTCGGCAGCGACCTCTCGAACTGCTCGTCGGGCGCGCTGCGGAACTTCTTCCACGGGGCGGCGCCGAGGGTCTGCAAGAACGACGGCGAGCTGCTGCCGCCGAGCCCCGTGCCGCCGACCTCGCTGTCGCAGCTGCCGCGCGTGAGCGGGCTGCCCGCGCGCACCGGGCGGACGCTGCTCGCGGCCCGGCTCACACTTGCGGACATGTTCGAGCACGCGCTCGACGAGCTGGTGTTCTCGTCGAGCCTCACGCTGCCGCCGGTCGGCGGCCTGCGCGGCGGCTTCTTCGACGCCAGCTCGAGTGCGCTGAGGATCCATGCCTACTCGTGGGTGCCGGGCGTGACGCTCAGCGGCAAGGTGCCGCTGCGCGGGTCGATCAAGATCAAGATCGGCGGCCGCGACGCGGCGCGCGGCACGCTGCGGATCTCCGCCCGCGGGACGCTGACGGGCAAGCTCGGAGGCCACAAGGTCTCGGGCCGCTTCGCGAGCGCCGCCCGGCTCGCCTCGGTCGCGAGCGAGGCCGGTCCCTCCTGGCAGGAGAGCCTCCGCCGCTTCGTGCCCTTCAGCACCGAGCTGCTGCCCGCCGGCTAGGCCATCCGTCCGCGCCGGTGGCGCGGAGGTGATTCTCGGGTTACCTTGAGCGGGTGACTCTTCCCGTCGAAGCATGGAAGCTCGAGGGCATCTCGCCGCGCGCCTACCAGCACCCGGCCGACCGGGCCGCGAGCGCGGCGCTCCAGAAGGTCCCGTATCTCGACGAGGTCGTGCGCAAACTGATCGCGCTCGGCTACGAGCGTGCGATGCGCGTGGCCACGCTGGGAGCGTCCGTGCGGCTCGGGCAGGAGCAGCTGCCCCACATCTGGGTGCAGCACCGCGAGTGCTTCCACGCCCTCGACATGACGCAGGTACCCGACCTCTACCTCACGCAGTACCCGCTTGCGAACGCCGCCACCATCGGCACGAGCAAGCCGGTGGTGGTGCTCAACTCGGAGCTGGTGCGCATCCTCGGCGACGACGGCCGGCGGGTGGTGCTCGCGCATGAGGCCGGCCATGTGCACTCGGATCACGTGCTCTACCAGACGGCCCTGCTGATCCTGCTTCGCATCGGCAGCTCGGTGCGGCTGCCCGTGCTCGCGGGCCTGCCGCTGATGGCGATTCAGCTGGCCCTGCTCGAGTGGTTCCGCGGCGCCGAGCTGAGCTGCGACCGCGCGGCCGCGATCGTCACGCGCGATCCGCTCTCGGTGTGCCGCTCGCTGATGGTGGTGGCCGCCGGCGAGGCCGCCGACGACCTCAACCTCGACGCCTTCATCGCGCAGGCCGGCGACTACAGCGAGAGCGGCTCGGGACTCGAGCGCATCACGCGGCTGTTCCAGGACCTGCGCCTCACTCACCCGATGCCGGTCAGGCGGGTGAGCGAGCTGCTCACGTGGGTGCGCTCGGGCGACTACGACCGCATCGTCGGCGGCGACTACATGCGCCGCGGCGAGGAGCCGCCGCTGCGCACGGAGACCGACGCCGCGCAGGCGCACTACGGCGACCGCATCGCGGACGCCTTCGCACAGGCGGGCTCGTCGGTGACCGACGTGGGACAGCAGCTCGGCGACTGGCTCTCCCGCAGCAAAGACCGCGACGCCTGAAGCGACCGGTCAACGGTCAGCGGTCAACGACGCGACCGCCAGGCGCTGGCCATCCCGATCCGATCCAT
The DNA here is from genome assembly GCA_036491015.1 of Thermoleophilaceae bacterium. Lineage (GTDB taxonomy): Bacteria > Actinomycetota > Thermoleophilia > Solirubrobacterales > Thermoleophilaceae > JAICJR01. Next base: position 3,141 of record DASXCV010000231.1, read on the forward strand.
GATCGTCGGGTGATTGCCCACGAGCGCCTGCCACCAGCCGGGTGGGTCTGGGTCGGCGAGGCTCGTGGTGGCCAGGCGATGGAAGAGCGCGGTGGCGCCGGCCGGATCGCGGGTGGCGCCCAGGGCGGTCCAGTCGGCCTCGGCCTCCATGCGGCTCGAGACGGCGTTCTGGAGCGGTGAGATGGCGAGCTGGAGCACCACGAACACGAGCAGCGCCAGCGGCACCGCCCGCGGCGAGTAGAGCCCACCGCGGCCGCGCGTGGCGAGCGCGACCACGAACGCGATCGGCAGCAGGAACACCGCCTCCCAGCCGAGTCCCTTCCAGATGTGCTGGTGCTTCTGGTGGCCGAGCTCGTGGGCGAGTACCACCCGGATCTCCGAGCGGGTGAAGCGCCCGGGCTGGAGGAGCGTGTCCCAGAGGATCACCCGGCGCGTGGGCCCGAGCCCCACCGACTCCGCGTTCGGCGCTGTGGTGAGCCGGTGCACGTCCTGCACCTCAACGGGGATGTTCGGGACGCCCTCGACACGCTCGAGCCGGCGGGCGTCGGCACGCACCTGCGGATCGTGCAGGCGGTGCACGGCCGGGATCAGGAACGGGCTGATGAACGCGATCAGCACGCCCACCGCCACGATCGCCGGTGCGCCGGCCACCCACCAGCGGTTGCGCAGGAGCCCGGCGAAGCCCATGACGATCGCGATCACGAGGCAGACCGAGAGGAACGCGCCGCCGAGGCCGAGGAAGCTGTCGACGATCCAAGCGGCGTAGCCCTGATGCGAGATGTCGTGCCGGCGCTCCCACCACAGCTCCGCCACGCCAAACGGAAGCTGCGCGAACCAGACCACGCCGAGGCCGAGCATCCCGAGCAGCAGCCCCGTGCCCACGCGGCCGGCGGCCGACTCGCGCGTGAGCCGCTCGCCGCGCAGCGCGTAGCCGACTAGCGCGGCTATCAGCGCGACCTGCGCGAGGAGGTAGTCGATCCGCTCGAAGCGCTCGAAGCTGCGGGCGCGGTGGAGCTGCGCGGGCGTGAAGTAGTGGGCCGGGTCGAGGTGGGGGAGGTGGAGGTTCGACGGGACCGAGGTGTGCAGCAACTGGATGATCGCGAACACCCAGGCGGCCGTGAGTGCGGCCAGGCCGAGCAGGGCTGCGCCCTGGCGCGGCCGGATGGTCACACCGCGGGAGCGGGGGCAGCCGGCTCGAGCGCAGCCGGCTCAGCGGCCGGCGGGGCCGGGCTGGCGTGGGGATAGCGGTCGGTGAGCAGGTAGCCGTACGCGTACAGCTGCGCGCTGTAGCGGAGGGCGAACACCTGGGCCTGACGGAGGTTGCGCGGCATCCGCGCGGTGAACAGCGCGACGAACCAGCCGAGGAACGCCGCGACGAAGAGCGTGCCGCCGAGCGCACTCGAAACGAGCAGGGCGGGCACCGCCAGGAACACGCGGAACGCCGTCTTCCAGCGGTTCTGCGGCTGGCGCGGGTCGATCTGGACGTCCACCGGGTAGCTCCCCTCGGCACCGGCGAAGCCCGGGAACGGGTTGGCCGTGAGCCAGAGGAAGGCGCTCACGTGCGTGTAGTAGCGGACGTAGCGCGTCTGGAGATTGTGGACGCCCTCCGGGATCTGCCCCGTGAACAGCGCGGCGAACCAGCTGAAGATCCCGAGCAGGAGCGCAAGGATGCCCCAGAGCAAGAGCCACACGATGTGGGGGATCGCCAGCAGGATGCGGAAGAAGACGGTGAGGCGCGACCGGCGCATTTCCTCGTCGGCCGTCAGGCGCACGGGGTGGTATGGAGCGCTCGCGACGGTCGGCTCGACAAACGGGTCGGCATCCGGGTAGCGGTCGGTGACGAGCAGCGCGTACGCCTGCGTCTGCGCCCCGTAGCGCAGCGCGTAGAGGTTGAGGTCGCGCAGGCCCTCGGGCATGCGGCCCGTGAACAGGCACGCCCACCAGGCGAGGAAGGCGTTCGTCCACAGCGCCCCGCCGGTGAAGTAGTAGCCCGAGCGGCCGCCGCCCCCGACGAGCGTGCTGTCCATGAAGAACGCCGGGATGCCGAGCAGCACTCGGAAGCCCGTCTTCCAGCGGTTCTGCATCTGCGGCTCCTCCGGCATGTGGACATCGACCGGGTAGGAGCCGGGACGGCCCACGAAGTCCGGGAACTGGTTGCAGGTGAGCGACAGATAGGCGGTGAGGTGCGCCGAGTAGCGCACGAACGCCGTCAGGAAGTTGTGGCAGAAGAGCGGCGGGCGGGCGGTGAAGAGGGTGGCGAACCAGTTGAAGATCGCCACGAAGAAGACGCCGACGGCCCAGATGCCGATCCAGATCAGATGCGGCAGGGCGAGCAGCAGCCGGAAGAACACAGTGAGTCTCGAACGTTCGAGACCCTCTTCGCTGGTCAGCCTGACTGGGTGTTCGTAAGTCGGGTCCATGGGGCCTAGGCGCCGATCGAGAACATCGCGTCGAGGTCATGCTGCGAGAAGACCTCGAACGCAACCATTGTGTATGTCTTCACGATTCCCGGCAAGCGGGCGAGCTTGCTGGTGATCACGTCGGCGAGCTGGTCCTGCTCGTCCACGCGGATCACGGCCACGAAATCCCACTCGCCCGTGACCGACCACGCCTCGCTCACGCCCTCCACCTCGGCGAGGCGGCTGCCGAGCACCTTGAGGGCATCACGGTCGGCACTGATCAGGACGACGGCGTGGGTCACGGCGGCGAATGCTACGGAGCGAGTCGGGCGATCGTCCAACCGGACCCGTCGCGGGTGTACACGAGGCGGTCGTGGAGCCGGTCCTCGCGGTGCTGCCAGAACTCGTAGCGCTCCGGCCGCACGCGGATGCCGCCCCACTGCTCGGGCAGCGGCAGCTCGCCGTCCTCGTTGAGGGCCACCAGCTCGGCCACGAGGCGCTCGAGCTCGGCGCGGCTCTCCACCGGCTGGCTCTGAGGGGAGGCGAGCGCGCTCAGCTGGCTTCCGCGCGGGCGGCTGCGGATGTAGAGCGCCGACTCCTCTGCGCCGAGCCGCTCCGCCGGCCCCTCGATCCGCACCTGGCGGCCGAGCGTGTCCCAATGGAAGAGCAGCGCCGCCTGCGGGTTGGCGAGCAGCTCCCGGCCCTTGCGGCTCTCGTAGTTGGTGTAGAAGACGAAGCCGCGCTCGTCGAACTGCTTCATCAGCACCATGCGCACCGACGGCGCGCCGGTCGCGCCGGCGGTGGCGACGGCCACGGCCTCGGGCGCCCGCTCGCGGGAGCTGCCGGCGTCCTCGAACCAGGCGGCGAACTGGCGCAGCGGATCAGGGTCCGCGTCCTCCTCGCGGAGTGGGTGGGCGAAGGTCTCCACCGGCCGCAGGCTAACGCGTGTCCGCCGTGCGCAGTGCGCTGTGCGCGGTGCGCAGACCCCTGTCCTCGATCACGAAGTCGGCTACGCGCTCGCCGATCATGATCGAGGGGGCGTTGGTGTTGCCGGAGGTCACGGCCGGCATGATCGACGCGTCCGCCACGCGCAGGCCTTCGACGCCATGCACGCGCAGCCGCTCGTCCACCACGGCAAGCTCGTCGCTGCCCATCTTGCAGGTGCCGACCTGGTGGTGATAGGTGATCGCGGTGCGGCGCACGTAGTCGCGCAGCTCGTCCTTCGTCCCCACGTCAGGGCCCGGGTAGCGCTCCGTGGTCTGCCACTCCTCGCGCAGGGCGGGGGCGCGGCCGATCTCCCGGCACAGCTCCACCGCCGCCTCGAGCGTGCGCAGGTCGGCCTCGGCGCTGAGGATGCGCGGGTCGATAACGAGCTCGTCCTGGAGGGTCGGGCCGCTGAGGCGGATGCTCCCGCGGCTCGCCGGGCGGATCATCCCGGCCTGGAAGGTGAAGCCGTTCTCGGGACCCTCCATCCACTCTTCGTACATCGGGAAGGCGAAGTGGATCGGCTGCATGTCGGGGCCCGGCAAACCGGGGCGGCTGCGCCACCAGAGGTGGGTCTGCGCGGGGGTGGCGCGCGGCGCGGGCGGGTCGATCGTGCGCTCGGCGCTGAAGATCACGGGGGAGAGCAGGTGGTCGTGCAGGTTCTCGCCGACCCCGGGCAGGTCCACGCGCGGCTCGACTCCCACCTCGCGCAGGTGCTCCTTCGGGCCGATTCCGGACAGCATCAGCACCTGAGGCGACTGGATCGCGCCCGCGGACACGATCACCTCGAGCCCGGCGTCCGCGCTGTGCAGCTCGCCGCCGGCCTCCCATTCGACGCCGCGGCAACGGTCGCCGTCGATCAGCAGCCGCCGCACCTGGGCTCCGGTTACGAGGGTGAACCCGTCCTGGCCGAGGATCTGCTCGAGGTAGGCGACGCCCGTGCTCTGGCGGCGGCCGTCGCTGATCGTGAGGTGCATCTGCGAGATGCCGTCGAGCTCGCCGCCGTTGTAGTTCTCGTTGAAGGGAATGCCGGTCTGGGCGGCGGCCTCGACGATCGAACGGTGGATCGGCGCGAGCTCGTACTCGCTCAGCAGCTTGAGCGGTCCCGGGTGCTCCATCCGCTCGTACACGGGGCGGACGTCGTCCCAACGCCAGCCCGGGTTGCCGAGGTAGGCCCAGTGGTCGAAGTCGGCGGCGGCGCCGCGCACGTAGATGGCCGCGTTGAGGCAGCTCGAGCCGCCCACCACCTTGCCGCGCGGCCAGTGCAGGCGGCGGCTGGCGCCGTGCTCCTGGGGTGCGGTGAAGAACGCCCAGTCCTCGGTCGCGTTCCACAGCTCGTGAGCGCGGCCCACGTCGTCGATCGCGGGATTGTCCGCCGGGCCGCCCGCCTCGAGCAGCAGGACGGTGGCGCCGCTGTCGAACAGCCTGCGCGCGGCGGCGGCACCGGCGGAGCCGGCTCCCACCACGATTACGTCAGCGCTGTGCCCGGGCCTCGGCATGGCGTGGAAAAACCATATGGCATTTTCGTAGGATGCCCGCGATGCCACTCCAACCTGGCCTGACGCGCGACGACGAGTTCACCGTGGAGGGCCGCCTGATCACCGACGTCGGCGGCACGCTTCGGGCGCCGGTGCTCTCCACGCCGGGGATGATCTCGATGATGGAGCGCAACTGCGCGATCCTCGCCCGCGACGAGCTGCCGGACGGCAAGGGCACAGTCGGCTTCGAGGTCTGCATCAAGCACGTGGGCGGAGCGCCCGAAGGCGCCGGCTGCACCGTCCACGCAAAGCTCACCGGGGTGATCGACGAGCGCAAGCTCCGATTCGAGGTGGAAGTGAGGGAGGGGGAGCGGGTGCTCGGCCTCGGGACGCATGAACGGCGGGTCATTGACCTGGCCGAGCATGCGCAACGGGTAGGGAGTAGGGGGTAGGGAGCCCCCAGCTCCCCAACCGCGCTAGATGCTCCGCTGGTACGACTTGAACGCGTGCGTTGCGAACCACACGGCGACCGCCAGCAACGCCAGCAAGAACCCGGTACGCGATGCCACATAGCCCCAGTCCGTGTGCTTCAGCGCCGCCGAGCGCCCGCCCTCGACGGCCCAGTTGAGCGGGTTGTAGGCCGCGATGTGGCTGATCCAGCCCGGCACCAGGCTGAGCTGCATGAAGGCCCCGGACAGGAACGTGAGCGGCAGCAGCAGGAACTGCATGAGCGCGATCAGCGTCTCCTCCTTGCGCACGTACAGCGCCACACCGTAGGACCCCGCCGTGGTGGCCGCCGCGAGCAGCACCGCCAGGAAGACCATCACCACCACGCCGCCGATGCCGTTGCGGTAGTGCGCTCCGACGATCAGCGCGAGCAGGACGATGATGATCGACTGCACGATCACACCGATCGCGCCCTGCACCATGCGCCCGGCCACGAGCGCGACCCGGTGCACGGGCGTGGTGAGGAAGCGGTCGATCACGCCGCGGTTGAGGTCGTCGATCACCGGCATGCCGCCCCAGCCGGCGCCGAAGAACGCCGTCATGACGAGTACGCCGGGCGTGAGAAACTCGATGTACGAGCCGCCCTCGAAGCCCGGGATCTGCACCACGCGCTTGAACAGCGCGCCGTAGAGCAGGAGCCAGATGATCGGCTGAACGAGTGTGACCGCGATCCACGCCGGCTGGCGCCAGAGGGCGCGCAGGTGGCGCACGGTCATGTACCAGGAGTCTCGGACCGTGACCATCATCGCTTGACCTCGTCGGCCTCGGCCTCTGCGGTGTCGAACGAGCGGCCCGCGTAGCGCAGGTAGACGTCATCGAGCGAGGGCCGCGCCACGCTCACCGACGCCACCTCCACGCCGCGGGCCTCGAGCGCCTGCAGCACGACCGGGACGGCCCGGGCGCCGTCGTCGGCGCGCGCGTGGAGCGTGCGGCCGTCCACGGACACCTCCCGGATGTCGGTGAGCGCCTCGAGCGCCGCGCCGACGTTGCCGTTGCCGGTGTCCACGCCGCCGAGCTCGACGCGGATAGCGTCGCCGCGCAGGTCGGCCTTCAGGGCCTCGGGCGTGCCCTCGGCCACCACCCGCCCGCGGTCCACGATCGCGAGCTGCGAGGCGAGGTTGTCGGCCTCCTCGAGGTAGTGCGTGGTCAGGAGGATCGTGAGTCCCTGCTCGGAGGTCAGGCGCGAGATCTCGCTCCACATGTCGGCGCGCACCTCCGGGTCGAGGCCGGTGGTGGGCTCGTCGAGGAAGAGCACGCTCGGGTTGTGGATCAGCGCCATCGCCACGTGCAGCCGGCGCTCCATCCCGCCGGAGTAGCCACGGGCGATGCGGTCGGCGGCGTCGGCCAGGCCGAAGCGCTCGAGCAGCTCGCCGGCGCGCGTCTCGAGCTCGCGGCCGCGCAGGCCGTAGACCTGGCCCTGGAGGCGAAGGTTCTCGCGGCCGGTGGCCTCGCGGTCGACGGTGGAGCCCTGCTGCACGGTGCCGATGCTGTGGCGCACCTTGTGGGGTTGCGAGCGGACGTCGAAGCCGGCGACGGTCGCGCTGCCGGAGTCGGCATGGGAGAGCGTGGTGAGGATCTTGACGGTCGTGGACTTGCCGGCGCCGTTGGGGCCGAGCAGTCCGAATACGGTGCCCTCGACGACGCTGAAGCTGAGCTCGTCGAGGGCACGCACCTCGCCGTCGTATGTCTTCACGAGGCCTTGTGCCTCGATTGCGTGGGTCATTTGCGAGTTACCTGAACCGGGGACGGGCCGACACCGAAAGGTACCGCCGCCAGAGGCGTTACCCGCTCGGCGTGGCCACGGGTAGCTCGACCTGGTCTGGCAGACGACCCAGGCGCACTTCCTCGCTGGCGCCGACGATCGCGCCGCCGGGGCAGCACTCCGCCTTCACGGGGTGCGCCACCACGCGCTTGCGGCCCTCGATGCCCACCAGCGAGACCAGTCCGCCGGCGATGGCGAGCAACCCGCCGATGCCCATGCCGATGTGGAATGCCTTCTCCGCGCCCGCCTCGAGCGCCGAGTGAACGCGCGGGCGGTCGGCGGGGGCTGCCCCACTCGCGTCGGTGACGAGCGTGCGCTTCTTCGCCTGGACGATCGCGCGCTCGGTCTGCGGGCTGAGGCGCGAAGGCAGGTGCGAGTCGATCGTGCTGGCGAACTGCGCGGCGCAGACGGCGCCGATCACCGCGACCGCGAGCAGGCCCGCGACGCGCGCCACGGCGTTGTTCACCCCGGAGGCGATGCCCGAGTGGTGTGCCGGCGCGCCGGCGAGCACCGTCGCCGTGAGCGGCGCCACGGTTGCCGCCAGCCCGAGTCCGAACACGAGCACGCCGGGGAGGACGTCCTTCACGTAATCGCCGCTCGAGTTGACTCGCACCAGGAGCAGCAGGCCGGCGCCCGCGACGATCGGGCCGAAGCCCATGAACGGGCGCGGGCCGATGCGGTCCGCGAGGGCGCCGAAGCGGCGCGACAGCGCGAACGTGATGACGGTCAGCGGGAGCAGTGACAGCCCGGCCTCGAGCGCGGAGTAGCCGGCCGCCTCCTGCAGGAAGAGGGCGAGCAGGAACGTGGCCGCGCCCAGGCCCGCATAGAGCGCGAACGTGGTGATGTTGCCGACCGCGAAGTTGCGGCTCTTGAACAGGCTGAGTGGCAGCATCGGGTCGCGCGCGCGGCTCTCCCAGAAGAGGAAGGCGCCGGCCAGCGCGAGCCCTCCGATGAGCGGGATGTAGACCATCGGCGACGACCAGCCGTGCTCGGGCTGCTGGATCAGCGCGAACACGGGTCCGGCCAGGCCGAGCGCCGCGAGCAGCGCCCCGAGCCAGTCCACGCGCACGTTCTTCATCTGCTCGCCGGGCGGAGCGAAGCGCAGGAGCCAGATCGTGAGGAGCACGGGCACGACGTTGATCGCGAACACCCAGCGCCACGACGCGATCCCGATCAGGATGCCGCCGCCGAGCGGCCCGATCACGGTGGCGATCGCCGTCCAGGCGGTCCACGAGCCGATCGCCGCGCCGCGCTCGTCCTCGGGGAAGGTGTCCATGATCAGCGCGAGCGTGTTGGGGACGAGCATCGCGCCCGCGATCCCCTGCAGCCCGCGGGCGACGATCAGGAACCCGCCTGACGGCGACACCGCGCACAGGAGCGAGCAGATGCCGAACGCGCCCACCCCCAGCGCGAACACGCGCCGGCGGCCGAACAGGTCGCCGAACGAGCCGCCCACGAGGATCAGGGCGCTGAGCGTGAGCAGATAAGCCTCGACCACCCATTGCTGCTCGGCCAGCCCCGCGTGCAGGCCCTGCCGGATCGCAGGCAGCGCGACGTTCACCACGGTGCCGTCGAGGAACACGGTGCCCGAGCCGAGGATGCAGGCGATCAGCGTGAGGCGCTTGCTGGGAGCTGGTCCGGCGTCGAGGACGCCCGCTACGGAGGCCACGCGTTCTAGCTTGACAGGCGCGGCGAACGCCTCTGCTCGCCCCCAGCAATCCCACCTGGGTGCCCCATACGGGCACCAGAATGGGATTGCTTGGTCAGTGGCTCGTTGGCTGGCGCTGGTCGGCTGCCGCGTAGAGGCCGCGGCCGGCGGGCTGGAGCGCGCCGCCGCGCACCGCCTGGCGGAGCGCTGCGCGGAAGCGGCCGGGACCCCAGCGGCGCGCGTTCACCTCGGCGGCGAGCCTGCGGGTGTGGAGAGGGCCGTGAGCGCGGGTGGCTATGACGAGCGCCTCGATCTCGCGCGCTTGGAGCGGGTCCTCGGCCAGCTCGTCGTAGCTGAGCTGCCAGGGCGACCAGGCCGACCGGCTGAAGCGCGTGACGGGGTCCGGGTGGGCGCGGACGAGCCCCGGCTCGACGCGTGAGCGCGGGCGCCGGCGGCGTGCCGCGGGCTTCTCAGGCTCCTCACGTTCCTCGCCCTCGCCCTCCTCGGCGGTGAGCGGCTCGGCGATCTCCTCGAGCGACTTCTGCTCGGCCGGCACGCCGAGGACCGCCTCGACGAGCCCGGCCGCGGCCATCAGCCCCGCCGCGATGAAGAAGCCGACGGCGAGCTTGCCGGGGTGCGACTTGTCGATCAGGTTGCCGTACAGCACCGGCCCGATCGCGCCGCCGAGGCCGGTGCCCACCGCGTAGAAGAACGCGATCGCCATCGCGCGCGTCTCCATCGGGAAGATCTCGCTGACGGTGAGGTAGGCGGCGCTCGCGCCGGCCGAGGCGAAGAAGAAGATCACCACGAACGCGATCACCTGCGTGGTGGCGGTCAGGTGGCTGCCCTGGAACAGAACGGCCATGACCGCGAACAGCACGCCGGATGCGATGTAGCAGCCGGCGATCATCGTGCGGCGCCCGACCGTGTCGAACAGCCGCCCGAGCAGCACCGGTCCGAGGAAGTTGCCCACGGCGAACGGGATCAGCAGCGCGGGCGCCGAGCCCGACGAGGTGCCGTAGTACGTGGACATGATGTTCACGAAGTTGAACGTCACGGCGTTGTAGATGAACGCCTGGCCGATGAAGAGCGACAGGCCGAGGACGGTGCGCCGCGGGTAGATCGTGAAGACGGTCTTCGCGATCGAGAGGAAGCCGATCGTGTCGCGCTGTCGGATCTTCAGCGTCTTGTCGACGGGCTCGAGCTCTTCGCCGGTGTCGCGCGCCACTTCGCGCTCGATGCGCTCGACGAGCCGGTCGGCCTCCTTCGCTCGGCCATGGATGAACAGCCAGCGCGGGCTCTCCGGTACGTTGCGGCGCACGAGCAGGATGCCGAGCCCGAGCACGGCGCCGATGCCGAAGGCGAGACGCCAGCCCACGTTGGCGGCGAACAGGCTCTCGTCGAGCAGCACGAGCGACAGCGCCGCGCCGACCGCCGTGCCGAGCCAGTAGCTGCCGTTGATGATCAGGTCCACGGTGCCGCGCACGCGCGCCGGGATGAGCTCGTCGATCGCCGAGTTGATGGCGGCGTACTCGCCGCCGATGCCGGCGCCGGTGAAGAAGCGGCAGACGAAGAACCACAGCGGGCTGAACGAGAACGCTGTGAGCACCGTCGCGACCAGGTAGAGCCCGAGCGTGACGATGAACAGCTTCTTCCGCCCGAGCCGGTCCGTGAGGTAGCCGAAGAAGAGCGCGCCCACACAGGCGCCGATCACGTAGATCGTGCCCGCGAGTCCGAGCTGGCCCGCGCTGAGCGTGAGGCCCGCGCCCTTCTCGGTGAGGCGCGAGGAGATCGAGCCGACGATCGTCACCTCGAGCCCGTCGAGGATCCAGACGGCGCCGAGGCCGAGCACCACGAGCCAGTGCCAGCGGGCCCACGGCAGCCGGTCGATCCGTGCCGGCACGTCCGTCTCGATGATGCCCCGCGTGGCGGTCTGCGTTCCGTCGCTCATTGATCGGCGCCTCCGTAGCTCGCTCCGGCCAGGGTTACCCCCAGCCGCGGGCGCTCAATCGGCCGAGCTGCTCACGCGCTCACCAGATCGTGTACAGCAGCAGCGCGGACGCCAGCGCCTGCGCCGCGAGCGCCCACAGCAGCGGCCGGATGCGGCTCGGCTCGAGGCGGGCCGCGGCGGCCACGCATGCGAGCGGCACGAATGGCAGCCAGATGCGCTCCGTCTCGGCCTTGGTGAAGCCGGCGATCGCCGCCACCGTGACCACCCCGGCAAGTGCCATCGCGGCGGGGTCGAGCCGGGTGAGCGAGCGGAGCGCGAGCCAGGCGGTGGGGATGCCGAGCATCACCAGCCAGGCCGTGGGCGAGCCGAACACCCAGAAGGCGTACGGCCGCACCGCCGCCAGGCTGTTGCCGTAGACCTGCTGGGTGGAGCGCAGGGCGCCGAACGGGTCGTAGCCCGTCCCGAGCGCGAGGCCGCCGTTGAACGCGATAAGTGCCAGCACGCAGCCCGTCGCCATGATGAGCGCTGGCCTGGCGCCCTCCCGGCGCAGGGTCACGAGCACCGCCCATGCCGGCACCGCGAGCAGGAGCCACGAGAACAACGCGGCTACGGCGCCGATCGCCATCCCCGCCGCCCTCGGGGCGCGTCCGGGCCGCACGAGCAGACAGGCCGTCGCCATCCCAAGGGCGGCGTACAGATAGTCCGCGGAGGTGACCCCGAAGAGCAGCAACGATGGCGAGAAGGCGGTGAGCAGGCCGGCTGCACGCCCGCGCTCCTCGCCGGAGAGCGTGCGGCCGAGGTCGTAGGCGAGCGGGGCGCACAGCGAGCCCGCGCCAATGCATAGGGCGGCCATCGCCTGAGCGGTGCGAATGCCGAGCAGGTGCAGGCTCAGCAGCAGTCCGGGCGGGTGGCCGGCCACGTTCACGGGCAGCGCCGGCACGAGCTCGGCGAAGCGGTCGAGGAAGAAGCGGTCCCCGTAGGCGAACGCGGGCAGGCCCGGGAGGTACTCCCACTTCGCCTCGAACGAGCCGCCAGGGCCCGTGTCGAAGATCGAGTACCAGCCACGACTGCCGAGCCGCGTGAGGTTGAGCGCCAGCCCGAGCGCGAGCACGAGTCCGAACAGGGCCGCGGCGAACGCCAGCGGGCGGCGGATTCGGCTGGCGGCGAGTCCGGCGAGCGGTACAGCCGCGACCAGCACAGCGCCCGAAAGCAGGGCGAACGGTCGGAAGCTGGGCTCCCAGACGGCGACGAACGGGGGTGAGGCGGTGCCGAGGTGGCCGCCCGCGGCCCGGATCGAGAGTCCCGCGAGAACAGTGGCGCCGGCGGCGAGCATGACGATCTGGGGAACGTTGCGCGAGACGCCGGTTCCGGGGCGCGGGGCGTGGAATCCTCGTTGCATGCGCTCAGCTCTTCTCGCTGCGCTGGGGCTCGCTGCCATCGTCTCCGGGTGCGGCTCCGAGCCGGTCCGCATGCTTCCGCCCGCTGCCGAGCCACCCGTGTCGCCGCCGCTCGCCGCGCGGCCGGCGGGTCACGTCATGAAGATCGGGGCGGGGGCTGAGGGCGTGGCGGTCGACCCGCTCACGGGACGCGTGGCCATCTCGCTGCGGCGCCCGGCACGTCTGGCGATCGTCGACGAGCGCAGCGGCAGGGTCGTGCGGATGCTCTTTCTGCCGGCGGCCGCACGCCACCTTGCGATCGCTCGGCCCGGTGGGCCTGTGCTGGTGCCCGCTGAGGATGCGAACCTGCTGCTGGCGGTGGCATTGGAGCCGCCCCGAATCGTCACGCGCGCACGGGTCGGGAGACAGCCGCATGACGCGGTGGCCACGCCACGCGGGTGGTTCGTCGGCGACGAGCTCGGCGCGCGGGTGTCGGTGGTTCGGCGCGGCGGCCCGACCGTCAGCTTCCCGGTGGCACTCCAGCCCGGCGGGCTTGCGGCCCTCCGCTCGGAGGTCGCCGTCGTGTCGGTGCGGGCGCGGCTGCTCGAGCTCTACAGCCTGCGCACGCTCCACCGGCTTGCAGGCGTGCCGGCCGGGGTGGGGCCAACGCACGTCGCCTGCCTGCCCGACGGCCCCTGCCTCGTCACAGACACGAGCGGTGACGCGCTGCTTCGCTTCGTGGTGCACCCGCGGCTCGAGCTGGTGCGCAGCGTGAGCCTGCCCGGTGGGCCCTACGGGATTGCGCTCGATGCGAGGCGGAACCGGCTCTGGGTCACGCTGCCGGGTCTCAACGAGGTGGTGGAGCTGCCCGCCCACGCCCACCCGCATGTGCTGCGCCGCTTCGCGACCGTGCGGCAGCCGAACAGCGTCGCCGTGGACGAGCGCACCGGCCGGGTGTTCGTCACCGGCCGGAAGAACGGCGAACTCCAGTGGTTCGACCCCTGAGACGGAGCGCGTAGAGAAGCGCGGAGCCGCCGAACAGGACCGCGGTGACGAGCAGCCAGTTGCGCGCGTAACCGGTGGGGTGATGCCCCGTGGCGCGCAGGTAGTTGCGGCTGCCCTCGCCCAGGATGAGGGGGAAGTACACGAGGAGCAGCACACCCGACAGGAGTGCCGGCACCCGCACGTAGTTGAGCGGCGGCACGCGGGCACGGCTCGCGGCCTCCGAACTGCCGCGGCGTGCGATCGCGTCCAGCAGCGAGTAGAGCGGGACGAACAGCAGGTCATGGAGCAGGGCGGCGCCCACGAACCAGATCACGAAGTTCTGCACCGGGCCGCGCTGCAGGATCCGCAGCAGCGCGTAGCCCGCCGTGGCGAAGGCCGCGAGGTGCGCGAGCAGATGCAGCGGACTGGCGCCGTAGAGACGTTCGAACGCCCTCATGCCGCGCGGAAGTCGAGGCTGCCGACCCACTTGGTGCAGTGCACGCCGGGCAGCGCGGGGACGATGATCCGGGCGGGGTAGCCGTGGTCGAGCGAGAGGTCGGCGCCGTTGACCCGAAGGGCTAGCAGCGACCGCGCGTCCCCCACCTGCTCGGGGCCCAGCGTGACCTGGCGGAACGTGCCGCGCGGCTCGAGCGACTCGACGTGCACCTGCGCCGGACCTCTCACTCCCGCGAGCGCGGCGAGGTCCCGGAGCGGCACGCCCGTCCAGCGCTGCGTGGTCGACCAGCCCTCGACGCACGCGATCGGCAGGCTGTGCGTGCTGAGCCTCATCTGGAGCAGCTGCTCCCTCGTGAGCTCGAGGCGCCGCGTCCCGCCCAGCACAAGCCGCCAGCCGGGACCAGTGGCGCCCGCCGGTAGGCGCGCCGCGGCGGCCGTGATGTTCACCGGGAACTCGTCTGGCTCGCTGCCGTACGAGCGGCCGCGCGGGGCGAGCAGGGCAAGCGGGCGCAGCGGCCCCCCGACCGTCTGCCCCAGATTCATCGCCAGCAGGGTGAGCGACGCGCCGCCCACGAGCCCGAACAGGCCGCGGCGGCTCAGGGTCGCGGCGCCGGGATCGGGCGGAGCGAGCCCGCCCGGCTCATGCGGCTCGGACTCGGTGTGCGCGAGGTCGTCGCCCAGCGGCCGCAGGAAGCCACGCTCGCTGTAGGAGCGGACGATCACCGGCAGCTTCACGAGCACGTGCACGGTCATGGCGGCGAGGAACACCCACGCGCCGTAGTAGTGCGCCTTCACGAAGCCGAACTTCCACGGGTAGAAGAGCTGGATGTTGAGGATGCCCGTGGCGAACTCGAACAGCGCGCCGCCGACCAAGAGCAGGAGCGAAGCGCGCTCGACCGCCATCGCCGCGGTTCGCACGGGCGGCCACGTGAAGAGGCGTGGGATCACCGACCAGAGCTTCGCGAGGAGCCAGGGCACCGCCACGAGCCCGGCCGTCACGTGCGCCCCCTGGGTGGCCGCGTAGAGCCACGACGGATGGGTGGGCCAGGAGAAGATGAAGGGCTGGAAGTCGTATGCGGGGTTGAGCACCGCGTTGCGTCCGAGGTCGGGTTGGTAGGCGGCGTGCGACACGAAGCCCGTCGCCGCGACGACGGCCACGAGCAGGAGCAGCACGCTCCCGAGTGCCGAGGTAAGCCACGGCCCACGCAGGCGGCTGCGCCAGAACGCGGGCCGGAACGGGCCGGGGGGAGTGGCTGCAGACCTCATCGCGCGCTGAGCTGGGCGAACCAGCGGCCCTCGTCGCACCAGATATGGGCCAGCTCGAAGCCGGACGCCATGGCCACCTCGCCGATCAGGTCGGCGGAGACGACCGCCCAGTCGAACCACGGGCTCGCGGACGCGCCGAGCTCGAGACGCAGCCGGACCTGCCGGACGCCGCCACCGGGCGGATCGAGCTCCACGAACACGAGCCCGCCGGGCGCGAGCAGCGAGGCCAGCCGGCTCAGCAGGGCCTGTGGGCGGCCGCCGATCCCGATGTTGCCGTCGAGCAGGAGGGCGCTGCGCCAGCTCCCTGCGCCTGGCACGCGCGCGAAGATCGATTGCTCGATCACGGGCAGGCCCCGCCGGCGGGCCAGCTCGATCGCCGCTGCCGACACATCCACGCCGAGCGCCAGCACCCCAGAGCGGGCGAGGGCGTGCACGTGCCGTCCAGGGCCACAGCCCACGTCGAGCACCGGCCCGACAGCGCCCGCAAGCACGCGGTTGTCCACCTCCGTCACCGGCCCGAGCCAGCGGCTCACCGCCGCGGGGCTTACGTCGCCGGCGGCGGAGCGCAGCATCAACCGTTCACCGGGCTCGCCGAGAGCCCTCGCGTAGATGTCGAGCGCGGTGGTCATGCCACGAGCTCCGCGAGCGTGCCCGCGAAACGGCTGCGCGGAGCGAGCCGGGCCACCGCGCGCGCATCGTCGATCAGGTCCACGTCGCGCAGCCGCGGGAGCAGTTCCACGCGCACGTCGCAGTGGCGGAGGCGCGCGAGCTGCGCTGAGAACGTGCCGCTGGTGCTCATGGGAACGCCCTCGATGAAGTGTCGCCGCGGCCGGTGCAGCCCGATTGCCCAGTAGCCGCCATCGACTGCCGGCCCGAGCACCGCGTCGACGCCTGGCGCCGACAGCCGGTCGAGTGCATGCGAGAGCAGCGCCGGAGTGACCTGCGGCGTATCCATTCCGATCAAGAGAGCCGGGTCGCCGACGTCCACGAAGGCGCTCGCCAGTCGCTGGTCGAGGCCGTCGCCGCGCTGGTGCAGCAGCTCGAAACCCGCCGGCAGCCACGGGCCCGGCCGGCCGTCGAGCGCCAGCACGCGCCGGCCGGCGTCGCAACCCGCCGCCGCGGCGAGCGTGTCGGCCAGGGCCGCTTCGGCCAGCCGCGCGGCGCCATCGTGGCTGAGCTGCGGCGCGAGCCGCGTCTTGCAGCGGCCCGGCAGAGGCTCCTTCGCGATCACGATCAGCGCGGGCCTCACGACAGCACCTCCGCCATGTCGCGAATCGCGCGAGCCGTGCCGCGCACAGTGCCAGTGACCTTGGAGCGGCCGCTACGGGGCAGGTAAGGGACGGGCAGCTCGCGCAGTCGCCAGCCTGCAGTTGCGGCCCGTAGGACCATTTCGAGCGGCCAGCCGAAGCGACGGTCGTGGATTCCCAGCTCGAGCAACGGCTCGCGCCCGGCGGCGCGCATGGGGCCGAGATCGGTGAGCGCGATGCCCGTGCGCCGCCTGAGCTCGTGCGCGAGCACCATGTTGGCTGCACGCGCGTGCCACGGCCACGCACCCGGGGCCGGCACCCGCGCGCCCAGGACGAGATCGGCCCGGCCGGCCTGCAGCGGCGCGGCCACGGCCGGGAGTTCACGCGGATCGAGCGAGCCGTCGCAATCCATGAAGCAGACGACGTCCGCGCGGGCGGCGGCGAGCCCGGCGAAACAGGCCGCCCCGAAGCCGCGCCGGGGCTCCTCCACCACGCGCGCACCCAGCCGTGCCGCGAGTTCCGCGGAGCCGTCGCTCGAGCCGTTGTCCGCCACGATCGGCTCGAAGCCCGCGGGCATGCGGCTCAGCACCCAGGGAAGAGCGCCTGCCTCGTCGAGCACCGGAAGGATCACCTCGACCATCGCGGGCCGAACATAAGTGCCGGCAGGCGAATTTCCCATTACGCAATGCGAAACGACGTAGCGTCCCCGCCGTGACGATCCTGGTGACGGGCGGCAGCGGATTCATCGGCAGACACGTGGTGGCGACGCTCGTGGCGGCCGGCGGCGAGGTGCGCGTGCTCGATCGCGTCGAGGCGCCGGTACGGGTGGAGGGGGCGCACTACGTGACCGGCGACGTGCGCGACCGCGACACCCTCGAGCGCTGCCTCGCCGGCGCCGGCGACGTGTGCCATCTCGCGGCCAAGGTCGGCCTGGGCGTGGACATGTCCGACCTCACCGAGTACGCCTCGCACAACGATCTTGGGACCGCGGCGCTGCTCGAGGCGCTGGCCGGGTCCCGCTTCGGCGGGCGGCTCGTGCTGTCGAGCAGCATGGTCGTCTACGGCGAGGGCCGCTACTCGTGCGAGCGCCACGGCGAGCGCGCCGCGCCGGCGCGTGAGCCGGCGGACCTCGCTGCCGGCGGTTTCGAGCCCCGCTGCCCCGACTGCAACCGGGAGCTCGAGCCGCTTCCGATCGGCGAGGACGCGCAGCTCGCGCCCGTGAGCGTCTACGCCGCAACCAAGGTCCACCAGGAGCACCTGGCCTTCGCGTTCTCGCGCGAGACCGGCGTGCCCGTGACCGCCCTGCGTTACCACAACGTCTACGGGCCGGGCATGCCGCGGGACACCCCGTACGCGGGCGTGGCGGCGATCTTCGCAAGCGCGCTCGCCCGCGGCCAGGCTCCGCGGGTATTCGAGGACGGGTGCCAGCGGCGCGACTTCGTCCACGTCCGTGACGTGGCCCGCGCCAATCTGCTCGCCCTCGAAACGCCCGACCCATACGTTGGCGCACTCAACGTCGCGAGCGGGAGCCCGCGCACTGTGGGGCAGATGGCCCTCGCGCTCGCGTCCGCCGCCGGGCCGGACGCGCCGTCGCCGGTGGTGACCGGCGAGTGGCGGGCAGGGGACGTACGCCACGTGTTCGCGTCCCCGCGGCGTGCGAGTAGCGAGCTCGGTTTTCGCGCTGCGGAGTCGTTCGAAGCGGGGATGCGGGAACTCTGGGCCGCGCCGCGGGGGCTTAACGGAGTGTGAACACGGGCGCCGGCGCGTCGACGGCGGCGCTCGCCACTGCAAGAATCGGTCGCATGAGCGAGCGTTCGCACGTCCGTGGATCGGTGCTCGTGGTGGACGACGAGCCCACGATCGGCGAGGTGGTGTGCCGTTACCTCGACCGCGCCGGATACGAGACCCGCGTGGCGCTCGACGGGCAGGCCGCACTCGATAAGTTCGCCACGCACTCGCCCGACCTGGTCGTGCTGGACCTGATGCTGCCCGGCATCGAGGGTCTCGAGGTGATGCGCCGCATCCGCGATTCGGATCGCGAGCACACCGCCGTGATCTTGCTGACCGCCAAGGGCGAGGAGACCGATCGCATCGTCGGCCTGCGGCTTGGCGCCGACGACTACGTGGTCAAGCCCTTCTCCCCGGCCGAGCTCGTGGCGCGCGTCGACGCCGTGCTGCGGCGTGTGGACACCGCGCCCGAGCACGAGGAGCCGATCGTCTTCGACGGCCTCGAGATCGACCCCTCTTCCCGCCGTGTGATCGCCCGCGGCGAGGAGGCGCAACTCACACAGCGCGAGTTCGACCTGCTCCTGTTCCTGGCGAGGCATCCCGGGCAGGCATTCAGCCGCCAGCAGCTGATGGACCTCGTCTGGCAGTACTCGTTCTACACGGACACCTCGACAGTGACCGTGCACATCCGCCGGCTGCGCTCGAAGATCGAGCCCGATCCCACGGTGCCGCGCTTCATCGAGACGGTCTGGGGCGTGGGCTACCGCCTGCTCCGATGATTGCCCGCGGCCTCGCCCTGGCGGCCGCGGCCGCGCTTACCGCGGCGCTTGTCGCCGGCGCCGTATACGGGACGTCCGCGGGCTGGGAGACGCTTGCGATCCTGCTGCCACTCGGGGCGTCGACGGTCGTCGCGGCGGATCTGCTCGTGCGCAAGCGCAAACGCTCCGGCGGGCTGCGACGCCAGGTGCTGCTCGCCGGCGGGCTGGTGCTCGGCCAGCTGCTGGTGGCCGTCGGCCTGTTCGCCTGGCTGATGCTCGTCTCCCACATGGACGCGCTGTTCACGGTCATCGCGGTGGTGTTCAGCTCGCTGCTCGGGCTCTGGGCGGCGCGCTCTCTCGGGAGCAGCGTGATGACGGATGTCGAGGCCGTGCGGGACGGCCTGACCGCGGTGGGGCAGGGCTCGCGCGAGCTCGATATCCGCACCAGCGGGCGGGACGAGATCGCCGACCTCGCCCGCGACGTCGAATCGATGGCGCAACGGTTGAGCGCAGAGGAGAGCGGCCGCGACGCGGCCGACCGTGCCCGCCGCGACCTGCTCGCCGCGATCTCACACGACCTGCGCACCCCGCTGACTTCGATCCAGCTGCTTGCGGAGGCGATCGAGGACGGCATCGTGGACGACGACACCCGGCGCGAGTACGCCACGCGACTGGCCACACACGCGCGCGCGTTCGGCGCTCTCATCGACGATCTCTTCGAGCTGTCACGGCTCGAAGCCGGCGACATCCGCTGGACGATGGAGCAGGTGGCGATGGCGGAGCTCGTACAGGAGGCGGTGGACGCGATGCGCCCCCATGCCGAGGCCGAGGCGGTCGCGATGCTCACCGAGCTCGCCGGTCCCGCGGCCTACGCTCGCGCCAATCCCGAACGTATCCAGCGCGTGCTCTTCAACCTGCTGCAGAACGCCATCCGTCACACCCCGGCGGACGGCAGCGTGACCGTGCGCGCCGCGCAGCGCGACGGGGAGGTTGAGATCGAGGTGGCCGATACCGGCAGCGGGATCGATCCGGACGACCGCGACGCCGTCTTCGACGCCTTCGTCCAGGGCCGAGGGCGGGAGGCCCGCAGCAACGGCAGTGCCGGACTCGGCTTGGCTGTCGCGCGCGCGATCGTCGAGGCGCACGGCGGCCGCATCTGGCTCGCCGATCCACCCGAGGGCACCAGCGTCCGCTTCAGCCTCCCGTGCGGCTGAGGGCTACTGCCCGGCGTCCGTCTTCGCCCAGTCCTCGCGCGGGTTGTGGATCGGGGTGACGGTGCGCTCCACCTGGTCGCGCAGCGGCTCGAAGCGGGGCGGCAGGACGAGCTTCTCGCCGAGGTGCTCGGGGTCCTCGTCGGTGGCGAAGCCGGGGCCGAGGGTGGCGATCTCGAACAGCACGCCGCTCGGCTCACGGAAGTAGATCGAGAGGAACCAGAAGCGGTCGATGATCGGCGTGGGGTGGGCCTCGCTGGCCGACACGCGCTCCTGCCAAGCCTCATGCTCGTCCATCTGGTCCGCCCAGGCCACGTGGTGCACCGTGCCCGCGCCCTGAAGGCCGCGCTCGGTGGACTCGTCGTACACGTAGAAGGAGCCGCGCTTGTCGCCGCGGATCTCCCAGCTCTTGCCGCCGTCGGGCTTGAAGCCCAGCGTCTCCTCGAGCAGCTTGCGGCTGCGCTCGGGGTCGGCGGAGTAGGCGCGCACGCCGTCGAAGCCCTGGATCGCCAGGTCGCGCGGCACCTCCGGGTGCTCGGCGATCAGCGGCTCGTCGGCGGTGTCGACCACGCGCAGCTCGAGCCCGAGCCCCTCGGGATCCTCGAACACGAGCGAGTCGCCCGACAGGGTCACGTCGACGCCGTTCGAGGAGAGCCGCTCCTCCCAGAACGTGAGCGCCTCCTGGGATGCGACGCGGAACGCGATGCGGTGCACCATGCCGGCGCCGGCGTGGCCGCGCGGCGCTCCGGGGTACTCGAAGAAGGTGATGTCGGAGCCGGGCGAGCCCTTCTCGTCGGCGTAGAAGAGGTGGTAGACGGTCGGGTCGTCCTGGTTGACCGTCTTCTTCACCATGCGCAGGCCGAGCACGCGCGCGTAGAAGTCGACGTTGCCGGGGGCGTCGCCCGTGATCGCGGTGACGTGGTGGATGCCTTCGAGCTTCATGGCCAGCGCTCCTCAGGGTCGGGATGAGCCGGGAAGCACGATAGACGCCGCGGCTCAGTCGCGCAGGAGCGCGGCGAGCACGCCGGCGACGGCAAGGCTGGCCAGGGCGATGGCGCCCGCGCCGACCGCGAACAGCGCGTGGACGCGCACGAAGTCGAGCGCACGCTCCGGCGCGGTCGCGGCCACGGCGACGACCACCGCGAGCACCACGCCGGCCACGAGGCCGGTGAGCGCCCGCGCCTGCACCCTGGAGAGCAGTCGCCCCGCCGCCTCGCGGCCGGTGCGGGCCGGCCAGCGGGCGTCGGCCGCGCTGAGCGCGGCCACCGCGAGCGCGGTCCATGTGCCAGCCACGAGATAGCCGCCGAGCACGTCACTCGGGTAGTGCCAGCCGAGCGCGAGGAACGAGTAGCTCACCGCGATCGCGAACAGAGCGCCGAGCGCGGCCACGTACGGGCGGAAGCGCGGCGCGGCCACCATCACGGCGCAGAGGGCGAGCGCCATCGACGCCGTGGCGTGCCCGCTCGGGAAAGAGCCATCCGGGATCTGGTGGAAGGTGAGCACCGAGTCGTAGCGGTGGGCGGCGAGGGCGGGCTTGAGGATGTTGTCGGTGGTCACGGCCGCGCCGCCGAGCACGAGGGCCGCCGCGGCCGCCACGCGCACGCGGCCCCGCCACAGCGCGATGCCGATCAGCAGCACGCCGAAGAGGCCGTAGGGAGCCGGGTCGGCGCTGCCGGCGATCGTCCCGAGCAGGCCGTAGGTGGACGGGCGATTGAGCAGCAGGAAGTCGCTGAGCACGACCGCGTCGCGGTGGTGGATCGAGGGCACGAAAGCGAGCACGCGGATGAGCGCCACCCCGAGGGCGGCGAGGAGCGCAACTGCCAGGGCTGTCCGCGTGGTGCGCGTCATTGGGCCTTCCAGGCTAGTGGGATACCCGTTCCAGCCCCCGGGGTTAACCGAACGCCGAGAACGCAGGCTGGCCCCATTGGGCGGAAAGGCATGGCAAGCGAACCTTTCAGCACACCCCACCGCTGAAATCGCAAATTCCCAGCCTCGCCGCCTAGGAGATCCAATGAACCACTCAGTCGCCACCGTCCCCCATGTAGATGCCGGCATCGGCGCCCTGCGCGCAGTTGTCGCCGGTGAGGTGTTCGCGCCCACCGACGCCGGCTACGACGCCGCCCGGTCCGCCTTCAACCTCGCGCTCGACCTCCGTCCCGCCGCGATCGTGGTGGCCGACTCCGCCGCCGACGTCGTGAACACCGTCCGCTACGCCCGCACCGCCGGGCTCCGGATCGCCCCGCAGGGCACGGGCCACGGCGCGTCCGCTCTCGGCGGCCTCGACGAGACGATTCTCCTCAAGACCACCCGCATGCGCGGCGTGGAGATCTACCCCGCTACGCGCACCGCGCGCGTGGAGGCCGGCGCCGAGTGGCAGGACGTGACGGTCCCGGCCGCCGAGTACGGCCTCGCCGCGCTCGCCGGCTCCGCAGCCGACGTGGGCGTGGTGGGCTACACGCTCGGCGGCGGCCTGGGCTGGCTCGCCCGCCGCTACGGGCTCTCCGCGAACAGCGTGGCGTCGGTGGAGATCGTCACGCCCGACGGGCGCCTGCTGAACGTCGACGCCCGCCACGAGCCCGAGCTCTTCTGGGCCGTCTGCGGCGGCGGTGGCGGCGTGGGCGTGGTCACGGCGATCGAGATCAAGCTCTACCCGGTGCGCGAGGCCTACGCGGGCGCGCTCTTCTTCCCGCTCGAGCGCGCCTCCGAGGTGCTGCATGCCTGGCGCGAGTGGACCGACACCGTGCCCGAAGAGCTGACCTCCGTCGGCCGGATCATCCAGTTCCCGCCGATCCCGGAGGTGCCGGAGCCGCTGCGCGGCAACTCGTTCACCGTGATCGAGGCCGCCTACCTCGGCGACGAGTTCGAGGGCGCCGAGCTGATCCGCCCGCTGCGCGAGCTCGGCCCGGCGATCGACACGTTCGCGATGGTCCCCGCCCCGGCGCTCCAGCAGCTCCACATGGACCCGCCAGAGCCGGTCCCCTACGGGGGCGACGGCATCCTCCTCGCGGACGCGCCCGCCGGCGCGATCGACGCGCTCGTGGCGGCCGCCGGCCCCGGCTCGAACTCGCCGCTCCTGAGCGTGGAGTTCCGCCACCTCGGCGGCGCGCTGGCCGACGGCCCGGCCGACGCCGCCCAGGGCCGCATCGACGCGAAGTACGCGATGTTCGCGGTCGGCATGGCCGTGACGCCCGAGATGGGCGAGGCCGTCGGCTCGCACATCCGCGTGATCAAGGAGACGCTCGCGCCCTGGCGCGCCGACTTCAACTACTACAACTTCGTCGAGAGCCAGGCCGGCGCCGACGAGGTGCTCCCGGCCGACTCGTACCGCCGCCTGCGGGCGATCAAGGCCAAGTACGACCCGACGGAGATGATCGTTTCGGCGCATCCGGTGCGGCCGGCGCGCTAAAGCGCGCGTGCGCGGTGCGCGGTCGGCGCGCGAACTGCGGCAGTAACGGGCGGCCCGAGACCGGCCCGATGCTCCCTACTAGGCAGTATTTGTCCTGATGTTGTCATTGCGGCCATGGTCCCCGCGAGGGATCATGGCCGCATGTCTTCTTCCCGCCGTGTCGTTCTCGTCGCCTTCGACGACTGCCAGTCGCTTGACCTGATCGGGCCCAACGAGGTCTTCTCGGTGGCTTCGCGGCTGGTGGAGGGCGCCTATTCGGTCGAGATCGTCGCGCCCACGCGCAGCTTCTCGAGCTGGAGTGGCGTGCGAATCGAGGCCGGCAACACGATCGCGGGCTGCCGCGGCGACATCGACACCCTGGTGGTCGCCGGCGGCGACGGCGTGAGCGCCGCCGTGGAGGACGAGCGGCTGATCGCCTTCCTGCGCCGCGCCGCCCCGCGCTCGCGCCGCGTCGCGTCCGTGTGCACCGGCGCGTTTCTCCTCGCGCGCGCCGGCCTGCTCGCCGGGCGCGAGGCCACCACGCACTGGTCGAGCTGCGCCGAGCTGGCGCGCCTCTATCCCGACGTGCGGGTGCAGAGCGACCCGATCTTCGTGCGCTCGGGCCACGTCTACACCTCCGCCGGCGTGACCGCGGGCATCGACCTCGCGCTCGCGCTCGTGGAGGAGGATCTCGGCCCGAAGGTGGCGCGCGACGTCGCACGCTGGCTCGTGCTCTACCTGCGCCGGCCGGGCGGGCAGTCGCAGTTCAGCGCCGCCCTCGCCGGGCAGCGCGCCGAACGCGAGCCGCTGCGCGAGCTCCAGGGCTGGATGGTCGACCATCTCGACGAGGACCTGTCGGTGCCCGCGCTCGCGGTGCGCGCGTACATGAGCCCGCGCAACTTCGCGCGCGCCTTCAAGCGCGAGGTGGGGATGACGCCGGCGGCGTACGTCGAGGCGCTGCGCGTGGAGCGCGCGCGGGCGCTGCTCGAGACCGCCGGCGAGAACGTCGAGCAGGTCGCGCGCCGCTGCGGGTTCGGCACCGTCGAGACCATGCGCCGCGTGTTCCGCAGACGGCTCGGGGTGAGCCCGGGCGACTATCGAGAACGGTTCCAGAGGAGGGCCGCCTGATGCAGATCGCCATTCCGATTTTCGACCGGCTGACCGCGCTCGACGCCGTGGGCCCGTACGAGGTGCTCTCGCGCCTGCCGGGCGCCACCGTGCACTTCGTGGCGAAGGAGCCGGGCATGAAGCGCACCGAGACGCGGATGCTCGGGCTGAACGCCGACATGGCGCTCGCCGACATCACCGAGCCCGAGGTGATCGTGGTGCCCGGCGGCTACGGCACGCGCGCGCTGATCGAGGACGAGGAGTTCGTGAGCTGGGTGCGCCACGCGCACGAGCACAGCGAGTGGACCACGTCGGTGTGCACCGGGTCGCTCGTGCTCGCCGCCGCCGGCATCCTCGACGGCCTCGAGGCCACGACTCACTGGCTCGAGTACGACCTGCTCGAGCAGCTCGGCGCGAAGCCCACCGGCCGCCGCGTCGTGCGCCAGGGCAAGGTGATCACGGCCGCGGGCGTGTCCTCGGGCATCGACATGGCGCTCACGCTCGCCGCGGAGATCGCGAACGAGGACGTGGCCAGGGCGATTCAGCTCGGCATCGAGTACGACCCGCAGCCGCCGTTCGACAGCGGCTCACCCGCTAAGGCGGGCGAGCGCATCGTCGCGCTGGTCACGCAGGTCGAGCGTGCCGAGCAGGCGGAGCTCGAAACTGCCTCGTAGCCGCTAGAAGCCGACGGGGTGGCGCACCACGAAGCCGGCGCCAGAGCGCGGTGCGCTCTTCCAGCGGCTGCCGCCGCCACCGCCGGTGTCGAAGCGACGACCGTCGATCGTCATCCAGGCGTGCCCGGCGTTCGCGTAGATCGTGATGTGCTGGCCGGGCCCGGATGCGCCGTAGCCCTCGAGCGCGCTCGAGTCCTCGGGCGAGCTCAGCAGGCCGCCGGCATGGAGCACGAAGCTCACGGAGCCGGAGCAGTCGTAGCCGGACGCCTGGAAGCTGCCGTGGCCGCCGCCCCACACGTAGGGCAGGTCGGCGATCTGGTTCGCCGCCGCCACCATGCGCGACATCGCGCTGCTCGTGGCGTCCGAGCTCGAGCCGGAGCCCGACGACGAGCTCGAGTGGTGCTCGCGGAGCGGGGTGGAGGGAGCGTCGATCCCGAGCGCCTGTGCCGTCGACGGGCCGACGATGCCGTCCGACGTCAGGCCATGAGCGGCCTGGAAGTGCTTCACGGCCTCGGCGGTCTGGGGACCGAAGTTGCCGTCCGCAGGGATGCCCAGCGCGTGCTGGACGTCGGACACCGAGCCGCTGCCCGAGTGGCTCGACGAGCTGCCGCTCGAGGAATGCGCGCTCGCGTGGTGATGGTGCTCCTCGCGCAGCGGGCTGGACGGGGCGGACATGCCCATCGCCTGTGCGGTGGCCGGGCCGACGATGCCGTCGGCCGTGAGGCCGTGGGCGGCCTGGTAGTGCTTCACCGCGGCAGCGGTCTGCGGGCCGAACACGCCGTCGGCCGAGACGCCGACCGCGCTCTGCACCGACGTGACCGTGGCGGCGCCGCCGTGACCCGACGCCGAGGCGGTGGTGGCGCTCGCGCCGGAAAGGCCGAGCGAGCCGAGCGTCTGGGGCCCGACGATGCCGTCCACCGACAGCCCGTGGGCGCGCTGGTAGGAGCGCACGGCATGCTGGGTCTCCGGACCGTAGATGCCGTCCGACGCGATCCCGAGCGCGCGCTGCACTGATGCGACGGTGGAGTTGGGAGCGGTGGACTGGGTCGCGGCCGCGCTGCTCGAGTTGTCGGCTGTGGCCACGCCGGTGGCGGCGGGGAAGACGGTCGCGGCCCCGAGTGCCATCGCGCCCGCTCGCCGTACCGGCTTGCGGCTGGCACGCGCCTGCTCGACCATGCGGCGGCGGTGCTGGGAGCGCAGAATCGACTTGTCCCACAGCTCGACCGACGTGAGGTCGCGCGGCTCAAACCGGGGCGCGAGTCCCATCGCCTGAGCCTCGGGGATGCGGACGGCCCGATCGAGTCGCGAAGTGGCGCGAGCGCGGCTGCCGGGACTGCGGCGCCCGCGCGAGCGCTTCAGCGATTCGCGCCAAAGGTCGTTGTTCGTCAGATCACGGAAGTCGGTGGGAGACATACTCAATCCTTGTGTTCCGGGCGCCTACGAGGTGAGCTGACGGGCTCGCGCTAGAACACTCGCGCTACGCCACACACACGTGGCGATTCGCCCCCGCGGCCATCCAGACCGCATTGGTTCCCCCGTTCGCCACAACACGGGGCTGTGACGACTCGGCGACGTTTGTCGTGCGCCATTCAAGCACAATTTGCAGGAACTTTTGCGGGTAGAGGGATAACGGGGGTAACCCCGACGAGATAACGCGTGTCCCCTGGGCGGTTAGGACGGACTCTCGTTACGCGCGAAAAACGAGCCCTCGAAAACGTAGAACAGCGCCAGTGCGCCGAAGACGGAGAGGCTCAGCGCGGGGCTCGCGAAGGCGAGCAGCGTAGCGCCGAAATAGATCGGGATGCCGGGGCGGAAGCTGCTCGTGATGCTGGCCACGACCTTGGGGTCGGCGTCCGGCTTGAGCAGCCGGCGCTCGTGGATCGCATAGAACCACATCACGTTGTACGCGACCGCCATCATCGTGCACGTGACGCCGTAGGCGAGCACCGCGTCGCGGGCGTCGGTCCCGCCGTGGCGGATGTTCTCGGCCACGAGCTGGGTGGGGAAGGGGATGAACGCCACCACCATCAGGAAGAACAGGTTGATGAACAGGAAGCGGCGATCCACCTGCCCGAGCTGCCCTATCACCGCGTGGTGGTTCACCCAGATGATCCCGATCACGGTGAAGCTGAGCGCGTAGGCCAAGTAGCTCGGCCAGATGTGCACGAGCGCCTTGCCGAGCGGGCTGCCCGAGGCGTGCACGTCGAGGATGAGAAGCGTGGCCGCGATCGCGATGACGCCGTCGCTGAACGTCTCGAGCCGGGTCGTGGGCATCATCGCCGCAACGGTAGCCACCGCTTCGGAGCCCTTTTTGCCGACGTGGTCGATCTAAACCATGACTATCAACGATTAGATCGACCACGTCGCGCCGCGGCCGCCTCGAGGGCGGCCTGGGCGCCGACGCTGAGCTCGCGGACGATCTCCGCCGCCGGCGCCTCGCGCGCGAGATTGTGAGCCTGGCCGGCCCAGAGGTTGAAGCCGTGGGGGTCGCCGCGCTCGCGCGCTTCGGCGCGCATGGGGGAGGTGGCGTGATTGATGTGCGGGTATGCGCGCGGGGCGTCCGGGTGGTCGCGCATGAACTTGTTCTCGATCCCGCGTGCGAGGCGTCCGCTGAACGCGCGCGTGAGCCCGGTGGGCGCCTCGCGGGCCAGGGCGGAGCGCTGCGCCGGGTTGGTGGCGGCCTCGGGCGTGAGCATGAAGGCGCTGCCGAGTGCCGCGGCGGCCGCGCCTGCGGCCAGGACCGCCGCCACCGCCGGCGCGTCGGCGATCCCGCCGGTGGCCACGAGCGGCAGCGCGACATCGGACGAGGCCACGAGCCGCAGCAGCGCGAGCACGCTTAGGCCCTCGCCGCCGTCGGCCGGATCGTCGAACGTGCCGCGGTGCCCGCCCGCCTCCACGCCTTGGAGGACCAGCGCGTCCGCGCCGGCGTCACGGGCCACCCGCGCCTCGGCCACAGAGGTGACCGTGATCCACACCTCATTGCCAACGGATTGCAGCGACGCCACGACGGCCGCCGAAGGGCAGCCGAAGGTGAACGACACCACAGCCACCGGCGACGCCCGCAGCAGCTCGAGCTTCCCTTCCCAGCCGTCGTCATCGAAGCGCGGCTCGCCGGCGCCGGGACCGAGCGAACCCACATACGCGCGCACTGCATCCGAGTCCACCTCCTCCAGGCCCGGCACGAACAGATTCACCCCGAACGGCGCCTCGGTGGCGGCGCGCACCGCCGCGATGTCGTGGCCGAGCGCCTCGGGCGTGCGATAGCCGGCCGCCACGAAGCCGAGGCCGCCGGCGCCGCTCACCGCCGCCGCCAGCTCCGGCGTGGAGGGCCCGCCCGCCATGGGCGCCTGGATGATCGGGTGCTCTAGCTGGTCGAGGATCACGTGGCCGGAAGGCCACTGAGGTTAACCCCCGGTCGATCCACCGGGCGCCCGGATGTGCGATCCGGCGCGAGGATGCGATGTTTTCCCCATGAAGTCACTGCTGTTCGGAAAGCGCGCCTGGGAGGAGCTGCTGTTCCTGCTCTGCGGGGTGCCGCTGGGGCTCCTCTGGTTCGTGGTGCTCGTGACCGGCTGGTCTGTGACGCTGGCGCTCGCGATCACGCCGCTCGTGATCCTCAACATGCTGATCATGGCGAGCCTGATCCGCGGCGCTGCCTGGGTCGAAGCCTCGCTGGCGCGGGGCCTGTTGCACGTGGAGGTCTATCCGCCCCATGCGCCGCTTCTCAAGCAGAGCTTCTGGCGCAAGACGTTCGGCTGGCTCGCCGACCCCGCGATGTGGCGCGCGCAGGGCTTCCTCGTCTATCGCGCGTTCGGCGGCTTCGCCTTCGGGCTCCTGGTGGGCATCCTGCTCGCCCTCTCGATCGGCGGCGTCACGGCGCCGCTCTGGTACTGGCCGCTCCACGGCGGCATCGACCTGAACGTCTACCGGGCGGATACCCTGCCGAAGGCCCTTCTCCTGGTCCCGGCAGGGGCCGTCGGATTCGTCATCACCATGCTGATCTCCCGACTGCTGACCCAGCTGAATCGCGAAGTGGCGCGCGTGTCGTTCGAGCGCTCGCCGGACGCATACGAACGGCAGCCACGCCACGGCCGTGTGGCCGAGCACCAGCGGCACTTCCAGATCCGCGCCTTCGCCTTCTGCTTCAGCGAGCTCGTCCTGATCATCATCTGGGCGCTCACCGGTCACGGCTACTTCTGGCCGATGTGGCCGCTGCTGGCGTTCTTCCTGATCATCGGCGGCAACTGGGTGGTGCTGTTCGTGGACGAGAACCGCGAGCTGTTCCGGCGGCCGGGCATGAGCTGGCAGCTCGCCGACCAGATCGGCCTGTCCGGCGTGTTCTGCCTTTTCCAGACCGGCGTCTGGGCGGCGTCGGGCGGCGGGAGCTTCTGGCCCGTCTGGACGATCCTCGCGCTCGGCGTCGCCGCGGCCGCGCGCTCCGCGTTCGTGTTCTTCTCCCCGCCCGGCCAGGAGGAGCTGACCCAGCGAATCGACGTGCTCACCACCACGCGCGCCGGCGCCGTGGACCAGCAGGAGGCCGAGCTGCGACGCATCGAGCGCGACCTGCACGACGGCGCGCAGGCGCGGCTCGTGGCCCTCGGGATGAGCATCGGGATGGCCGAGCAGAAGATGAAGGACGACCCCGACGGCGCGCGCGAGCTGCTCGAGGAGGCGCGTGCCGGCGCCGGTCAGGCGCTCAAGGAGCTGCGCGATCTCGCCCGCGGTATCCACCCGCCGGTGCTGGCCGACCGCGGCCTCGAGGCCGCCGTGACGGCGCTGGCCGACGCCAGCCCGCTGCGCGTGACCGTGCACGCCGGCATCGGCTCGCGCCCCGCCGCCCCGGTGGAGAGCGCGGCCTACTTCGTGGTGGCCGAGACGCTCGCGAACGCGGGCAAGCACTCGCGGGCGCGGCGCGTGGACATCCGCATGGCGCGCGACGAGGACATGCTCACCGTCGAGGTGGCAGACGACGGCGTGGGCGGCGCGGATCCGAACGGCGGCGGGCTGAGCGGCCTGCGCCGGCGGATCGAGGCGCTCGACGGCACGCTGCGCGTCGCCAGCCCGCCCGGCGGCCCGACGCTGATCAGGGCGGAGATGCCATGCGGGTAGTGATCGCCGAGGACCTCGCGCTGCTGCGCGACGGCCTGGAGCGCCTGCTGCGCGACAACGGCTTCGAGGTGGTCGCGTCGGTGCGCGACGGCGACGCTCTGCTTCGCGAGATCGCGGCCCACAAGCCGGACATCGCGGTGGTGGACATCCGGCTGCCGCCCGACTTCCGCGACGAGGGGCTGCGCGCCGCGATCGAGGCGCGCAAGCAGTCGCCCGAGACGGCGATCCTCGTGGTCTCGCAGTATGTGGAGCAGGCGTACGCCAGGGAGCTGCTGGCGGACGGGCGCGGCGGCGTGGGCTATCTGCTGAAGGACCGCATCCTGCACGTCGTCGAATTCGTCGAAGCGGTGCGTCGCGTGGCCGACGGGGGAACCGCGCTCGACCCGGAGGTGGTGTCGCACTTGTTCTCGAGCCAGACAGCGGGAGGACCGCTCGAACGGCTCACGCCACGCGAGCAGGAGGTGCTTGCGCTGATGGCGGAGGGTCGCTCGAACAACGGCATCGCCGAGCAGCTCGTGCTCACGGTCGGCGCAGTGGAGAAGCACATCGCGAGCATCTTCTCCAAGCTCGATCTGCCGCACACGGGCACCGACCACCGCCGCGTGCTGGCGGTGCTGGCGTATTTGCAGGGTCAGGCGCCGAGCTGATTGCGGAGGTCGGCTAGCTCCGCTTGGAGCTGGGCTACGTCACGTTCCAGTCGCTCGATGCGAGCGTCGGTCGAGCTGACTGGTGATTGGTGACTGGTGACTGGCGCCTCTGGCTCGGGCGGTTCCGCGCTGCTGTCGTCATCGTCAAGAAGGAGCTTGAAGCGCTGCTCCTTCTGGCCTGGCCGGCGGTCCAGGCGGATCGTGTAATCGCGCTCGCTGAGGGTCCGCAGGACGGCTTCGAGGGAGTCCTGGTCGGGAAAGCGGTGGAGGCGCTCGGTGCGCTGGCGCAGCTCGCCGGGCGTCTGCGGGCCGCGCAGCATCAGCACCGCCAGCACCGCGAGCTCCGGCACGCTGAGCGAAAGGGTGTCGTCGAGCAGGTGGCGGTACTTGGTCGCGCGCGTGGTGTGGCCGCTCGCGAGGCGCACGTAGCGGCGCCGCGCGAGGCGCTCGAGCGCGACGCGGATCGTGTGCTCGTCGTAGTCCACCACCGGGTCGCGGTTGGTCGACTGGTTGCAGGCGAGGCGCAGCGCGTTGAGCGTCAGCGGATAGGTGTCCGGCGTGGTGCGCTGCTTCTCGATCAGGCAGCCGAGCACGCGGATCTCCACCGGGTTCAGATCGAGCACGCCCGGAAGCCTACGAATCGGCGTCGAGAAGGTGCCGCTCGGCCGCCCAGCGCGACAGCTCGTGCCTGCTCGAGAGCTGCAACTTGCGCAGTACCGCGGACACGTGGGCCTCGACCGTCTTCGCGGAGATGTCGAGGCGATGCGCGATCTCCTTGTACATGTAGCCGCGCGCGATGTGCTGGAGCACCTCGCGCTCGCGCGGGGTGAGCTGGTCGAGGGCGGCGTCGGCGCCCGCGGCGGGCGGCGCGGGCGGCGCGCCCGCGAACGCGTCGAGCACGAAGCCCGCGAGCCTGGGGGAGAAGACGGCGTCGCCGCCGTGCACGCGACGGATCGCGTCGGCCAGCTCCTCGCCGGAGATCGTCTTCGTCACATACCCGCGCGCGCCCGCGCGGATCACGGCGATCACGTCCTCGGCGTCGTCGGACACCGACAGCGCGAGGAAGCGCGTGTCCGGCCGCTCGGGCGCGACGCGGCGGATCACCTCCACGCCGCCGCCGTCCGGCATGTGCACGTCGAGCAGCACGACGTCGGGCGAGCTGTCGAGGATCAGGCGCTCGGCGGCGTCCACGCCGTCGGCGTCCCCGAGGATCTCCACGAGCCCCTCGAGCTCCGCGCGCACGCCCGAGCGGAAGAGCTGGTGGTCGTCCACGATGACGATCCGCGGCTCGCTCAATTGTCCTCCGTCTCCACGAGCAGCTCCACCTCGGTGCCGCCGCCCGCCGGCGTGCGGATCGCCGCGCGGCCGCCGTGGCGCTCCATGCGCCCGACGATCGACTCGCGCACGCCGCGGCGGTCGTCCGGGATGGCGTCGGGGTCGAAGCCCGGCCCGCGGTCGCGCACGAAGATCTGAACGCGCCCGGCGCCGGCCTCGGCATACACGTCCACCGGCGAGCCGCCACCGAACTTGGAGGCGTTCAGCATCGCCTCGCGCGCCGCCGCCACGGCCGCCTCGCCAGCCTCGCCGAGCGGTGCGTCGCCCACGGCCACCACGTCGATCGGCACGCCGTGTTCGCGCTCGATCTCGTCGGCCGCCGTCTCGAGCGCGATGGCGAGCTGCCGCCCGTCGCTCGTGGCCTCGCCGCGGCCCGACAGCCAGGTGCGCAGCTCGCGCTCCTGCCGCCGGGCGAGCGCGGCCACCTCGCGCGGGTCGTCCGCGCGCTTCTGCATCAGGGCGAGCGTCTGCAACACGGAGTCGTGCAGATGCGCCGCCAGCTCGGCGCGCTCCTGAGAGCGGATGCGCTCGGCGCGCTCGGTCGACAGCGAGCGGATCAGCCTGGCGATCAGCGGGGCGAAGATCACCGACAGCCCGACCGCGACCACGAGCATCGCCAGGACCACGTCGCGGGCGGCGCTGAGCGAGCCGGTGGCCTTGAGGAAGACGATGCCGGCCGCTATGACGAGGGCGATGCCGAGGCCGGTTCTCGAGATGCGGGAGCCTTCGGCCCGCGTGCGCGGGGTGTCGGGTGCTGGGTGTCGGGTGTCCTGCGCCGGGTGTCGGGTGTCTGGCTCGTCCGTGAGGGACTGGCGCCACAGAAGGGCGGCTCCGGCGGCCACGAGGACGAGGGGCCAGACGATGGCGTCGGAGAACC
The DNA here is from genome assembly GCA_036491015.1 of Thermoleophilaceae bacterium. Taxonomy (GTDB): domain Bacteria; phylum Actinomycetota; class Thermoleophilia; order Solirubrobacterales; family Thermoleophilaceae; genus JAICJR01. The sequence goes on from DASXCV010000231.1 coordinate 36,030, forward strand.
AGATGCCGGTGGCGCGCAGACCGAGCAGGACTGCGAGCAGGAGGAGCCCGGCGCCGGCGCCCACCTCCACCGACGCGCGCCGGCCCGACCAGGGGAGCCGCCGCGGCGCCACGCCCGCCTCGGCGGGCATGAACGCCCACGCCAGGAGGTAGACCACGGCCCCGAAGCCGCCCGCCGCCGTGGCCGCGACGAAGACGATCCGCAGCCACAGCGGGTCGATGCCGAAGTAGCGCCCGATGCCGGCGCAAACGCCGGCGATCAGGCGCCGCTCGGGGTCACGCGTGATCGCGTGGGGACGGCCAGGGCTCGGGCTCGAGGCCGCGGACTCCATCACGGCCATCTTGGCCGATCAGCCGCTTCGCGTCAGGCCGCTGGCCAGCAGTGTGGCCCCGGCCACGCCGCAGGCGACGGGGGCGAGCGCGCCGAAGCCGAGCGTGATCACGTTCTGCGCGTCCAGCAGCACGAGCACGCCGATCAGGATCACGCCCAGACCGGCCACGAGCGGGGCGATCTGCAACCTAGCCCCCATTGGGCACCTCGCAGCCGCTGTTCTGCTGGCCTGAGAAGTCGAACTCGCCGCGCCCGCGGCCGAAATCGCTCTTGAAGTAGGGGCCGTCGTCCTGGTGGCCGATCGCGAGCCTGCCCATGCCGACGTTCGCGTCCAGCACGATGCGGGCGTTGCCCGGGGCCGCGGCCGGCTCGTCGGACCAGGCCACGTCCACGCCGCCACTGCCGCGGCTGAACGAGTCCACCTGGCCCACGCCGACCTTCGACCTGGTGGCCACGCAGACGTCGTTGGGCACGAGCAGCACGGCCTCACCGACGCCGAGGCGGATGTTCAGCGGGCGGTCGCCGGGCGGGAGCTTCGTGTCGCGCAGGTCGACGATCAGGCGCCCCGCACCGAGGCGGTAGGTGTCACGCACCTGTGCGGCCGAGGTGGGGATGTACTGCTTGTCGCCCGCGCCGCCGTGCAGGTCGATGTTGGCTGCGGAGACGACGGCCACCGGCAGCGCGAGGGAGAGAGCGGGGAGGATGAGCCAGCGCCCGTAGCCCTCGAGTGCCGCGCCTGCGAGGATCGCGCCCGCGGCGATCACGGTGATGGCGGCAACGGTGCCACCGCCCGCTCCCGCGAGCCAGGCGCCGCCGATCGCGAGCGCGAAGCAGATGATCAGCATGCCGAGCCCGCGCCCGACTGCACGCGCAAGGTTGCGGGCGTCGCCATGGGGGCGCTCGCCCGATGCGAGCCACCAGACCGCCAGGGCCGCGAGCGCGATGAACAGGAAGGGGCCGAACACCCAGCCCACGTGGAACACGCCGTGCGAGAAGATCGACCCGGCGGCCACGACGAGCAGCACCACGCCGATCACCGCCAGGGCGCGGTCGCGCCGGCGGCGGGCCTCGGGCCGCTCCTCGCCCTCGTTGGGGATGAGCAGCACGGCGGCGATGTAGAGCAGCACGCCCGCGCCGCCGAAGAAGATCAGCGCCACGGCCGCGACGCGGAACAGCACCGGGTCGACCTTGAAGTAGCGCCCGAGGCCGCTGCACACGCCCGCGATCACGCGGTCGTCACGCGGGCGGGTCATGCGCCGTTCCTCGGGCTCTCGGCCGGGCTCCTGCGGCGGTGTCGGTTCTTCGCTGCGGGTGGTGTCGTCGTCGCTCATCGCTTGCTCCGTTCGAGTCAGTGTGGGGGCATGCACAGACTCGGCGCTCGGCCGCGTTCCGACAATTGGGAATGTCCCCTAGGGGTCAGTGCCGGCGGCGCGCCGCGCGAGCGACGGTGACTGTGACCTTGCCGCCCCACGAGCCCAGCTGCCCGACGTTGCAGCCGCCCTTGTAACCCTGCGCCTGGAAGCCCAGCGTGGTCTGGCCCTGGGGCAGCGTGACGTGCGTGGCCACGGTGTCGGTCCTGTCGCCGGCGACGAGCTTGTGCGTCTTCGCCACCACGTTGCCGTGCAGCAGCACGCGCAGACGAACGGCCGAGCAGTGGAGATGAGAGGTCGTGTAGGTGACCGACTTGAGCACGCCCCTGTGCGCGAGCGTGAACGTGAGGCTCTCGGGCGGGCTGCACACCTGCCCGGTGCTCGTGCAGGCGACCATGAACTGGCCCGTGGTGAAGGACTGCGCCTTCGTCTTGGCGAGCGCCGTGCCCCCGGCCAGCGCGAGCAGGCACAGCATGGCGGCGAGGATGCGCAGCGGACGTCGTGGCCAGTCCATGGCGGGCAAGCATGACCGGGTGGCGCGGGCGGGTCAACGGGTCTGGTAGAACGCCTGCCGGCAAGGGGTACCGGACAGGGGGAGTGCATGCGGGGCAAACTGATCCTCGCCGCGGGTCTTGCGACGCTCGCGGTCGGCGGGGGCACGGCGCGGGCGGCTGTGTCGATTGACGTTCTCTCGAACAGAGCGGACCTGATCTCGGGCGGCGACGCGCTCGTGGCGGTGAACGGCGGTCCGCCGGCCGGCGTGAGCCTGAACGGCCGCGACGTGACGAGCGACTTCGCCGTGCGCCAGAACGGCCGCTACGAGGGGCTCGTGACCGGCCTCGCCGACGGCGCGAACGCGCTCGCGGCGCGGCTCCCCGACGGCTCCGGCGCCCAGATCGCGGTCACCAACCACCCGATCGGCGGACCCGTGTTCGCCGGCCGGCAGGTGCAGCCGTGGGTGTGCCAGGCGGGCGCGCGCGACGCGCAGTGCAACCAGCCGATCGCGTACGCCTACAAGTACGAGCCCGTGACCGGCGGCGCCTTCCTGCCGTATGACCCGGCCAGCCCGCCGCCGGCCTCGCTGATCAAGCAGACGACCACCGACGCGGGCGTGACGGTCCCGTACATCATCCGCGAGGAGACGGGCTACGAGGACCGGGACCAGTACGCGATCGCCACGCTGTTCGAGCCAGGCAAGGCATGGCAGCCGTGGGCGCCGCAGGAGCAGTGGAACCACAAGCTCGTGATCGAGCACGGCGCGAGCTGCGGCGCCGAGCACGACAGCGCCACGGCGCCGAGCGTGGAGGACGACGCGGCGCTCTCGCGCGGCTTCGCGGTGATGTCGACCGCGCTCGACAACGCCGGCCACAACTGCGACGTGGTGACCGAGGCGGAGTCGCTGATGATGGCCAAGGAGCACCTCACCGAGTCCTACGGCCAGATCCGCTACACGATCGGCGAGGGTTGCTCGGGCGGCTCGCTCGTACAGCAGCAGGTGGCGAACGCCTACCCCGGCATCTACCAGGGCATCCTGCCCCAGTGCAGCTTCCCGGACGCGTGGTCCACGGGGCAGCAGCTGGCCGACTACTTCCTGGTGCGCCACTACGTCGAGGACCCGGCGCAGTGGTCGCTCGGCGTCACCTGGACGCCGCTCAGCATCGCGGCGGTCGAGGGCCATCCGAACCACCTCAACTCGATCGAGCTGTCGACGATCTACTTCAGCTCGCTCGGGGACCCGTCGTACGCGTGTGCGGGCGTGTCCGCCTCGCAGCGCTACAACGCGCAGACCAACCCGGGCGGCGTGCGCTGCGACCTCGCGGACTACATGGTGAACGTGTTCGGCACGCGCGCCTCCGACGGCTTCGCCGGGCGGCCGCTCGACAACGTGGGCGTGCAGTACGGGCTCGACGCGCTCGAGGCCGGCACGATCACTCCCGCCCAGTTCGTGGACCTGAACGTGAAGGTGGGCGGCGCGGACATCGACGGCCAGTGGCAGCCGCAGCGCGTGACGGCGGACCAGCCGGCGCTCGCGAACGCCTACCGGAGCGGCGGGATCAACGAGACGAACAACATGCGGAACGTCGCGATCATCGACCTGCGCGGTCCCGACCCCGGCGCCTTCCACGACGTGTACCGCGCGTTCGCGGTGCGGGCGCGGCTGCAGCGCGAGAACGGCACCTACGCGAACCAGGTGATCTGGGAGGGCCTCGCGCCGCTCGTGGGCGACGTGAATTACACGACGACCGGCCTCGTGGCGATGGACCGCTGGCTCGGCGCGGTCGATGCCGACCACAGCTCGAAGCCGCTCGCGCAGAAGCTGGTCGCGGACAAGCCGGGGGACATCCACGACCAGTGCAGCGACGGGCTGGGCCAGGTGCTGCCCGGCACCGAGGCGTGCCAGGCGATCGTGCAGGCCTACAAGACACCGCGCATGGTGGCGGGCGAGTCGATCGCCACGGACGACAACAAGTGCGTGCTGAAGCCGCTGCTCCGCACCGACTACTACCCGGTGCAGTTCACGGACGCCCAGTGGGCGGCGCTCGCGAAGGTGTTCCCGGGCGGCGTGTGCGACTGGTCGAGGCCGGGCGTGAGCCAGGCTCCCACCCTGCCGTGGCTCGACTACGACGGGCAGGTTGGCGGGAAGCCGCTGCCGGCCGCTCCGCGGAGCACTGCCTTGCCCTAACAGGGAAAGGCATCCGGGACGTCGAAAGCCCGCATGTCATGCCGGAGTCGATCCGCATCGGCAGCCACCGGGATCTGGTGGGCCGCGAGCGTCACCCGGTGATCCGGCGTGCGTTGCTCGTGCTGCTGCTCGCCGTACCCGTGCTGGCGCTGCTGGGCGCGTTCGGCCAGCGGGCTCTGGAGTCGCACGCCAGCGGACCGGCGGCCACGCTCACCCTGTCCTCGCCGAAGAGCATCCGCGGCGGCCTTCTCTTCCAGTCCAAGGTCACGGTGGACGCGCAGCGGCGGCTTGCTCAACCCAAGCTCGTGCTCAGCCCCGGCTTCCTCGACGGGCTGACCGTGAACACGATCGAGCCGAACGCCTCGCAGGAGCTGAGCCGCAACGGAAGCCTCGTGCTCGAGTACGGCGCGATCCCCGCGGGGCAGCGGCTGGTTGTGTGGATCCAGTACCAGGTGAACCCGACCACCGTGGGCCGGCAGACCCAGCGCCTCGAGCTCGACGACGGCCTGGCGCCGATCGTGACCATCACCCGCAAGCTCACGAGCTTCCCGTAGGCGCATGGATCTCGTCTTCCGCGCCACGGTCATCTTCTTCTTCGTGTTCCTCGTCACGCGCGTGGCGGGCAAGCGCGAGCTGTCGTCGCTCGAGCCGTTCGACCTGATCCTGCTCGTGGTGCTCGGCGACCTCGTGCAACAGGGCGTGACGCAGAGCGACTACTCGGTGACGGGCGCGATCATCGTGATCAGCACGATCACGGTGCTCACGGTCGGGCTGTCGTACGCAAACTTCCGGCTGCCGTTCCTGCGCACGACGCTCGAGGGCCAGCCGGTCGTGCTGGTGGAGAACGGCCAGCTGATCGAGCGCAACATGCGCCGCGAGCGAATCACGACCGAGGACATCGAGGCCGAGGGGCGCCAGCAGCAGGTGGCCTCGGTCGCCCAAATGCGCTGGGCCGTGCTCGAGACGAGCGGCCGCATCTCGATCATCCCTGCGGCCGAGTAGGGCGCGAGGGCTTAGGATCGGCCCCGCCGCCGACCGAGCCCGATCGAGAGGAGAGCAGTTGACAAGCGTGCGAGAGGCCGCGTTCGACCTGTTTCGCCGTCATGGGATGACGACGATCTTCGGCAACCCGGGATCCACCGAGCTGCCGATGCTCGCCGACTTCCCCGACGACTTCCGCTACGTGCTCGGCCTCCAGGAGGCCGTGGCCGTGGGGATGGCGGACGGCTTCGCGCAGGCGTCCGGGCTGCCGACGCACGTGAACCTTCACACCGCGCCGGGGCTCGGCAACGCGATGGGCGCGATCTTCAACGCGCAGGCGAACAAGTCGCCGCTGCTCGTCACCGCCGGCCAGCAGGTGCGCGCTCAGATCACGCTGCAGGCCAACCTCACGAACAGGGACGCCACGCGCGTGCCGCACCCGTACGTGAAATGGAGCCACGAGCCCGCGCGGGCGCAGGACGTGGTGCCGGCACTGGCGCGCGGGATCCACATCGCGTCGCTGCCGCCGGCCGGCCCGGCGTTCGTCTCGCTGCCGATGGACGACTGGACCGAGGAGGCCGACCCGGTGATGACGCCGCCGGTGCTCACGCGCTCGGTGAGCGGCCGGGCGGGCGCCGACGGCGCGGCCGTGGCGGCGCTGGCGCGGCGGCTCGAGGAGGCGAAGAACCCGGCGCTCGTGGCCGGCCCGGACATCGACGCGAGCGGCGCGTGGGACGTCGCAATCCAGCTCGCCGAGAAGCAGAAGCTGCCGGTGTGGGCCACGCCGGCGCCGGGTGGCGGGCGCATCGGCTTCCCGGAGAGCCACCCGCTGTTCCGCGGCCTGCTGGCGCCGGCGATCGGCCCGGTGGGCCAGATGCTCGAGCCGTACGACCTCGTGCTCGTGGTCGGCTCCTCGGTGTTCCCGTACTACCCCTACATCGCGGGCGCCCCGCTGCTCGAGGGCACGTCGCTCGTGGCGATCACGAACGACCCGGACGAGGCGGCACGCGCTCCCATGGGCGACGCGCTCGTGGCCGACGTGCGGCTCACGCTCGAGGCGCTCGTCGCGGAGGTGGGGGAAACGTCCCGCGAGGCGCCCGAGGAGCTCGGCGGCACCGAGCCCGCGGAGGTGACCGACCCGCTCAGCGGCGCGGGCGTGCACGACGTGCTGTCGTCGCTCATGCCGGACGACGGGATCGCGGTGGTGGAGTCGCCGTCCTCGACGATGGCGCTGCGCACGCGGCTGCGGCTGTCGAAGCCCGGCAGCTACTACTTCAGCTCGGCCGGCGGCCTGGGCTTCGGCCTGGCGGCGTCGATCGGGGTGCAGCTCGCACAGCCCGAGCGCCAGGTGGTTTGCGTGCTCGGCGAGGGGTCGGCCCAGTACGCGATCACGGGCTTCTGGACGGCGGCGGCGTACAAGGTGCCGGTGAAGTTCCTCGTCCTCAACAACTCCGAGTACGCGATCCTCAAGTGGTTCGCCGGGGTGGAGCAGGTGGAGGGCGCGCCGGGGCTCGACCTCCCGGCGCTCGACGTGTCGGCCGTCGCGCAGGGCTACGGCGTGCCGTCCGCGCGAGCGGCGAACCGGGACGAGCTGCATGCCGCGCTGTCCCACGCACTGGGCGCCGACGGGCCGCGGCTCGTGGAGGTGAAGGTGGCGCCCGGGATGTCGATCCTTTGACGCTGCTCGCGCCGGACACCGCGCGCATCGGCCGGCCGGAAGGACCGCCCGCGCCGGACCGCGCTCCCGACAGCCTGGCCGCGGGCACCCCCGAGCCGCTGCGCGGCGATCTCGTGCGGCTGCTGGGCGAGGACCGCGTGCTCGCCCGCGCCTCTGACCTGATCCGCTACGCCTCGGACGCGAGCCCGTACCGCCGCTTCCCGCAGGTGGTGGTGATGGCGCACGACGAGGACGACGTGCTGAAGACGATCGCCTACGCCCGCTCGCACGGCCTGCACCTCACGTTCCGCGGCGGCGGCACGAGCCTGAACGGCCAGGGCCAGACCGACGGCATCCTCGTGGACGTGCGCCGCCACTGGTTCGGCGTGCAGGTGGAGGACGAAGGCCGCCGAGCGCGCATGGGTCCGGGGACGCTCGTGGGGATGGCCAACCGCGTCCTCAGGCCGCACGGCCACCTGCTCGGGCCCGACCCGGCGAGCAAGGACATCGCCACGGTGGGCGCGGTGATCGCCAACAACTCGGGCGGGATGCGCTGCGGCGTGACCTGGGACTCGTACTCGACCGTGCGCGCGCTCAAGCTCCTGCTCGCCTCCGGCACCGTGATCGACACCGCGGAGGATGGGGCGGAGGAGAAGTTCGCCGAGGCGGAGCCGGAGCTTGCGGCCGGGCTCGCCGAGATACGCGACGAGCTGCGCGCCGACACCGAGCTCGCCGAGCGCATCCGGCGCAAGTTCGAGATCAAGAACACCACCGGTTACCGGCTCTGCGCGTTCCTCGACGCGGACACGCCGCTCGAGATCTTTCGCCGCCTGGTGGTGGGCTCCGAGGGCACGCTCGCCTTCATCGCCGAGGCCGTGATGGACACGCGGCCCGATCCGCCGCGCACCACGGTGGCGTGGCTCCACTTCGGCTCGATCGACGACGCGATGACGCCTGTGTCCCAGCTCGTGGAGGTGGGCGCGCGCGCGGTCGAGCTGATGGTGGCGCCCGCGCTGATCGCGGCCGCGCACAACATCCAGGGCACGCCGGAGTACTGGAAGGAGCTGCCGCCGGAGTCGGCCGCCCTGCTCGTGGAGTTCGGCGGCGAGAACGATGCCGAGCTCGACGCGCAGGTGATGTCGGCGGACCGGGTCCTGGCCGAGTACGAGCTGCTGCGAGAGCCCGACTTCACGCGCGACCCGCACGAGATCGAAGTGGCCTGGACCGTGCGCGAGGGGCTGCACGGCCTCGTGGGCCGCTTCCGCGCGCCCGAGACGGCGCTGATCATCGAGGACGTGTGCGTGCGTCCCGAGCGGCTGCCCGAGTGCGCGCGCGACATCCAGGCGCTGCTCGGCGAGCACGGGTTCATCCCGGGCGTGGCCGGGCATGCCTCGGCCGGCAACCTGCACTTCCAGCTCACGCCCGACTTCGCCAAGCCAGAGGACCGCGCGCGCTACCAGACCTTCATGGACAAGCTCGGCGAGCTGATCCTCGACAAGTACGACGGCTCGATGAAGGCCGAGCACGGCACCGGCGTGGCGATGACGCCGTGGGTGGAGCGCGAGTGGGGCGCCAAGGCCACCGAGATGATGTGGCGCGTGAAGCGGCTCGCCGACCCGGACGGCGTGCTCAACCCGGGCGTGGTTCTCAACCGCGACGCCGACGCCCATCTGTCGAACCTCAAGATCCAGCCGATGATCGAGGAGGTGGCCGCGCACTGCGTGGAGTGCGGCTTCTGCGAGCCGGTGTGTCCCTCGCGGAACGTGACCACCACGCCGCGCCAGCGGATCGTGCTGCGGCGCGAGATGGCGCGCCAGCCGGAGGGGTCGCCGGTGTACGAGGCGCTGATGCGGGAGTTCGAGTACGACGCGATCCAGACGTGCGCGGCGGACGGCTCGTGCGCGCCGTCGTGCCCGCTGGCGATCGACACCGGCGCGCTGATCAAGGAGTTCCGTGCACGCGAGCGGACCGAGCGCGAGGAGAAGGTGGCGCTCGGGCTCGCCAGGCGCTGGGCCTCCGTGGAGCGGGCGGCCCGCGGCGGGCTGAAGGTCGGTCGCTACGGCGGCGCCGGGGCAGTGGCAGGCGCGCTCCGCTCCCGCGTGAGTGAGGAGCTCGTGCCCGCCTGGCCGGCGGACGGAATGCCGCCGCCCGCGCCCGCGCTGCCGGCGACCTCGCGCGAGGGCGCCGCCGCCGTGTACATGCCGGCGTGCATCAACCGCATCTTCGGCAATCCGGACGGCAGGCCCGCGCACCCCACGCTGCCCGAGGCGCTCGTGGAGGTGTCACGCCGCGCCGGGCTGCCGCTCTGGATCCCCGAGGACGCCGCGGGCAACTGCTGCGCGGTGCCGTGGAGCTCGAAGGGCTACGCGCGCGGCAAGGACTTCATGGTGGCGAAGGTGCGCGAGTCACTCGCGCGCTGGACCGACGGCGGCAGCCTGCCGCTCGTGATCGATGCGAGCTCGTGCGCGCACGGTCTGATCCAGGACGTGGGGGCGGAGGTGGAGGTGCTCGACTCGATCTCCTGGGCGCACGACCATCTGCTGCCGAAGCTCGAGGTGAAGCGGCGCGTGGGCTCCGTGGCCGTCCATCCCACCTGCTCGGCGGGCCACATGCGGCTGGCCACGAAGCTCGAGGCGCTGGCGGGCTCGCTGGCCGACGAGGTGGTGGTGCCGGTGGGCACCACGTGCTGCGGCATGGCGGGCGACCGCGGCCTGCTCCACCCGGAGCTGCCGCAGTCGGCCCTGCGCGACGTGAAGGCGGCGCTCGACGGCCGCCGCTTCGATGCGTGGGTGTCCAGCAACCGCACATGCGAGCTCGGCCTTCAGCAGGTGACCGGCCGGCCCTACAGCTCGTTCGTGTTCCTGCTCGAAGAGCTCACCCGGCCCTAGTCCTCGGCGAGCGACGCCGCCGGCCGGACGCGCCCTTGACCGGCTCGTCAGCATTCAGGCCCACGATGGCTACCAGCGAGAACAGCGCCACGGCCGGCACGGCGACGCGCCTGAGCGGGCGCACCGCATGGGCGCGCAACCTCGCGGCGCCGCTGCGCGACTACCTGAACACGGAGACGGGCGGCGCGCTGGCGATGCTCGGCGCAACGGTGGCCGCGCTGCTGTGGGCCAACTCGCCCTGGCCGCACTCGTATGAGTCGGTGTGGACCACCAAGCTCTCGATCCAGCTCGGCAGCACCGGCATCGCGCTCGACCTGCGCCACTGGGTGAACGAGGGCCTGATGACGTTCTTCTTCCTCGTTGTGGGGCTCGAGGCCAAGCGCGAGCTGGACGTGGGGCAGCTGCGCGAGCGCAAGCGCGTGGCCATCCCGTTCGCGGCGGCGCTCGGAGGAATGGCGCTGCCGATTCTGATCTACCTGGCGTTCAACGCCGGCGGTGCGGGAGCGCACGGCTGGGGCGCCGCCATGTCCACCGACACCGCGTTCGCGCTCGGCGTGCTCGCGATCGTGGCGCCCAACGGTACGCGCCTGCGCGTGCGGCTGCTCACGCTCGCGGTGTTCGACGACCTGGTGGCGCTCCTCGTGATCGGGGTGGTCTACACAAAGCACGTGGAGCTGGCGGCCCTGCTCGTCGCGCTCGGCGTGTTCGCCCTGCTCGTGGCGCTGCGCGTGGCCCCGGCCTCCTGGCGCGCCCCCGCCGCGGCCGTGCTCGGAGTGGCGCTCTGGGGCGCCCTCTACAAGTCGGGCATCGACCCGGTGATCGCGGGGCTTGCCACCGGCCTCGTGATCAGCGCATACCCGCCCCAGCGCGAGGGGCTAGAGCGCGTGGTGGAGCTCACGCGCTCGTTCCGCGAGCAGCCCACTCCCGAGCTGGCGCGCACGACACAGCGCGGCGTGGCGTCCGCGATCTCGCCGAACGAGCGGCTGCAGTACCGGCTGCATCCGTGGACGAGCTTCGTGATCGTGCCGCTGTTCGCGCTCGCCAACGCGGGCGTGCACGTGAACGGCTCGGTGCTGAGCCACGCGTACGGCTCGCCGATCACGCTCGGCATCCTGCTCGGCTATGTGCTCGGCAAGCCGCTCGGCATCCTCGGGGCCTCGGCCATCGCCGTGAACCTGCGCCTCGGCCTGCGCCGCAGCCTCAGCTGGCCGGTGATCGCGGGTGGGGGAGTGGTGGCGGGCATCGGCTTCACCGTGTCGCTTCTGATCTCGAGCCTCGCCTTCAGCGGCACCCAACTCGAGCAGGCGAAGATCGGGGTGCTCACGGCGGCGCTCGTGGCGGCGCTCGGGAGCTTCGGCGTGTTCCGCGCGATCAGGCATCTGCCGGAGTGGCTGCGGGCGCGCCAGATCGCCGGCACCGAGGAGGAGCTGACCGACCTTGCCGACGACGTCGATCCGGAGCGCGACCACATCCGCGGGGCCGAGGACGCCCCGGTGACGCTCGTGGAGTACGGCGATTACGAATGCCCGTACTGCGGGCAGGCCGAGATGGCCGTGCGCGAGCTGCTCGACTCCTTCGGCGACGACCTGCGCTACGTCTGGCGCCACCTGCCGCTCAACGACGTCCACCCGCACGCGCAGCTCGCGGCCGAGGCCGCCGAGGCGGCCGCGGCGCACGACCGCTTCTGGGAGATGCACGACAAGCTGATCGGCCACCAGGACGAACTCAGCCCGCGCGACCTCGGTCGCTACGCCGAGGAGGTCGGGCTCGACCGCAACGACTTCTGGGACGACGTGCGCCACCACGAGTACGCCGAGCGCGTGAGCGACGACGTGAACTCCGCCGACGCGAGCGGCGTGGCCGGCACGCCCAGCTTCTTCATCAACGGCAAGCGCCACCAGGGCGCCTACGACGTGGGCACGCTCACCTCCGCCGTGCGCGCCGCCCGCACCCGCGCGGTCGCGCAGCGCAACACAGCCGAGGCCGGACGGAGCTGAGGTGGACTCCGACGGGGCGCGGACGGCTCGCGGCGCGCTGATCATCGGCGCGCTGGGCGTGGTGTTCGGCGACATCGGCACGAGCCCGCTCTACACCGTGCAGACCGTGTTCAACCCGAGCGATCCGCACCCGGTCCCGGTCACCCGCACGAGTGTCTTCGGGATCGTCTCGATGATCTTCTGGTCCGTGATGATCGTCGTGATGGTCACGTACGTGCTGCTCGTGATGCGCGCGGACAACGACGGCGAGGGCGGCATCATGGCCCTGATCACGCTGATCCGCCGCAAGCACATACGCGGGAGCCGGCGGACGAAGATGGTGCTCGCGGGACTGGGGATCTTCGGTGCCTCGCTGTTCCTCGGCGACAGCATGATCACGCCCGCGATCTCGGTGCTGTCCGCGGTGGAGGGGCTGAAGGTCACGGCGCCGTCGCTGAGCCATCTCGTGGTGCCGATCACCGCCGCGATCATCGTGGCGCTGTTCCTGCTCCAGCGCGTGGGCACCGCCACGGTCGGCAAGCTGTTCGGCCCGGTGATGCTGTTCTGGTTCGTGGTGATGGGCGCGTGCGGCATCAGCGGCATCGCCACGCATCCCGAGATCCTCAAGGCGCTCTCGCCGACGTACGCGCTCGACTTCTTCTTCAACCACTTCAGCACCGCGTTCTTCTCGCTCGCGGCGGTGGTGCTCGCGGTCACGGGCGCCGAGGCGCTCTACGCCGACATGGGCCACTTCGGACGCTCGCCCATCACGCGCGCCTGGCTGACCGCGGTGTTCCCGGCGCTCGTGCTCAGCTACATGGGCCAGGGCGCGCTGATCCTCGGCAACTCGGCGAACATCAGGAGTCCGTTCTTCCTGCTCGTGCCGAGCTGGGGGCAGTGGCCGCTCGTGTTCCTCGCCACCGCGGCCACGGTGATCGCCTCGCAGGCGGTGATCACCGGCGCGTTCTCGGTCGCCCACCAGGCCGTTCAGCTCGGGTACCTGCCGCGGCTGCGGATCACGCACACCTCGGCCGAGACGGTGGGCCAGATCTACGTGCCGTGGATCAATTGGGTGCTGATGCTGTCCGTGCTCACGCTGGTGCTGACGTTCAAGACCTCGGCGGCGCTCGCGTTCGCCTACGGCGTGGCCGTGACCGGGACGATCACGATCACCACGCTGCTGTTCTTCTACATCGCGCGCCGCCGCTGGCAGGCGCCACGCGCGCTGGTGGTCGTGGGCGCCGGCAGCCTGCTGACGGTGGACCTCCTGTTCCTGGCCGCGAACCTCACGAAGATCACCCACGGCGCCTGGCTGCCACTGCTGATCGCCGGCATCACGTTCACGATCCTCACCACCTGGCACCGCGGCCGCGAGCTCGTGACGAGCCGGCGCCAGCGCGAGGAGGGGCCGCTGCGGGCGTTTATCGAGGAGCTGCACGAGCGCAGCTACCCGGTCGCGCGCGTGCCGGGCACGGCCGTTTTCCTGAACCGCAGCAACGAGACCGCTCCGCTCGCGATGCGCGAGAGCGTGGAGCACCTGCACGCGCTGTGCGAGAGCGTGGTGATCCTGTCGATCGAGACGCACCCGGTCCCGCACGTGCGGCCGGCCGACCGGCTCACGATCGACGATCTCGGCCACTCCGACGACGGCATCACCCACGTGGGCGCCCGCTTCGGCTACATGGACGCCGCCGACGTGCCGGCCACGCTCGCCCAGATCGACCAGGAGCAGCTCGAGGTGCCGTTCGACTCGGGCGACGCGTCGTACTTCCTCTCGACGATCGAGCTGTGCATCAGCGACGAGCCGGGCATGAGCCGCTGGCGCAAGCACCTGTTCGTCGCCACGTCGCGCGTGACCGCCGACGCCGCCGAGTACTTCCACCTCCCGCGCGAGCGCACCGTGATCATCGGCTCGCGTATCGAGGTCTGACGCGCGGCGGGCCTAGTCTTCAGCCCATGGCCGAGCGGCTCAATCCGGCGCTGAAGGCGGTGAGCGACGCCGTGCTGGCGGTGGCGTCGCAGCGGTCGGTGGAGGAGGTGCTGCAGCAGCTCGTGGAGTGCGCGCGCGAGCTGGCGGGCGCACGCTACGCGGCGCTCGGGATCCCGGACGGGATGGGCGGCTTCAGCCAGTTCCTCACCACGGGCATGAGCGACGAGCTGATTGCGTCGATGGGTCCCCTGCCGCGCACGCACGGAATGCTCGGGGCGATGCTCGAGGAGACCGCGCCGTTCCGCACCGAGGACCTGCACGCCGACCCGCGCTTCCGCGGCTGGTGGCCGAAGGGGCATCCGGACATGCGCTCGTTCCTCGGCGTGCCTATCGTGTCGGCGGACGGCGTGATCGGCTCCTTCTACGTGACACACAAGGAGGGCGCCGACATCTTCAGCGAGGAGGACGAGGAGCTGATCGCCCTGCTCGCATCGCACGCCGCGATCGCGATCACGAACGCGCGCCTGTACGAGCGCAGCCGCGAGCTGTCGATCCTCGAGGAGCGCAACCGGCTCGCGCTCGAGCTGCACGACGCCGTGAGCCAGAAGCTGTTCAGCCTCGTGCTCACGGCGGAGTCCGCCGAGACGCTGCTCGAGCGCGACGGCGAGGCCGCCCGTGCCCAGGTGGGGCGGCTCAAGGAGCTCTCGCGCGAGGCGCTCGACGAGCTGCGCTCGCTGATCATGGAGCTGCGGCCGCCCGCCCTCGACCGCGACGGGCTGTGCGGCGCGCTGCGCAAGCACGTGGAGGTGCTGCGCCAGCTCCACGGAGTGGAGATCGAGCTGAAGATCGACGACGCGGTGTCGGCCGGCGCCGGCGAGCGCGACCAGGAGGTGCTCCGAATCGCTCAGGAGGCGCTCCACAACGCCCTGCGGCACGCGGGCGCGCGGCACGTGGAGATTCGCCTCGGGCGCAGCGACGGGCGTCTGGCGCTCGAGGTGCGCGACGACGGCGTGGGCTTCCAGCCGGACGACCCTGAGCTGCGCTCGCGGCGGCTCGGGCTCACGTCGATGGAGGAGCGGGCCGGGCGGCTCGGCGGCAGGCTCGAGATCCATTCGGCGCCCGGGAAGGGCACGGACGTGAAGCTGGAGGTGGCCGCCGGTGGCTGACTCGATCCGCGTGCTGCTGGTGGACGACCACGCGGTGGTGCGCGAGGGCCTGCGCACGTTCCTCGAGCTGCAGGACGGCATGGAGGTGGTGGGGGAGGCCGAGGACGGCCGCCAAGCCGTGGCGGAGGCGGAGCGGCTCACGCCCGACGTGATCCTCATGGACCTGGTGATGCCCGTGCTCGACGGCGTGGGGGCGATGCGCGAGCTGCGCCGGAAGCTGCCACGGGTGCGCGTGATCGTGCTCACGAGCTTCGCCGAGGACGACCGCCTGCTGCCCGCGATCCAGGCCGGGGCAGCGGGCTACCTGATGAAGAACGTGCAGCCCAAGGAGCTGGCGCGCGCGATCCGCGCCGCGCACGCCGGCGAGGCGCTGCTCGACCCGGCCGTGGCGGCGCGTCTCGTGGAGGCGATCGCGCAGCCGGCGGGGGAGGAGCCGCGCGACGAGCTGACCCCGCGCGAGCATGAGGTGCTCTCGCTGATCGGCCAGGGACTGTCGAACAAGCGGATCGCCCTCGCCCTCGGCGTCTCCGAGAAAACGGTGAAGACGCACGTGGGCCACGTGCTCGCCAAATTGGGCGTCACCGACCGTACGCAGGCGGCCCTTCACGCCATGCGCTCGGGGCTTCTCAGCCCAAAGACCTAGGACCAATTGCCGCTGGTGGTTCGGCCCTGCATGCGCCTAGTTTTCGCCGCATGCCAACCGCACTCATCACAGGAGCCTCACGCGGCCTCGGACGCGCCCTGGCGCGCACCCTGATCCGTGACGACTGGAAGCTCGTAATCGACGCCCGCGGCGGCGCCGCGCTCGAAACCGTAGCGCGCGAGCTGGGCCGGCTTGGCGACGTGACCGCGCTGCCGGGAGACATCTCGGATCCAGAGCACCGGCGCGCGCTCGTGGACGCCGCCGGCGGCCGGATCGACTTGCTCGTGAACAACGCCAGCACGCTCGGGCCGAGCCCGCAGCCCAGGCTTGCGCTCTACCCGCCGGCGGAGCTGCAGCGCGTGTTCCGCGTGAACGTGCTCGCGCCCGTGGGGCTGATCCAGCTCGCGCTCCCACACATTCCGGAGGGCGGCACGATCATCAACGTCACCTCCGACGCCGCCGTAGAGGCCTACGAGGGCTGGGGCGGCTACGGCTCGGCGAAGGCCGCGCTCGAGCAGCTCACCGCGGTGCTCGGGGCAGAGAACCCGGACCTGCGCGTGTATGCAGTCGACCCCGGCGACATGAACACCCAGATGCACCAGGAGGCGTTCCCGGGCGAGGACATCTCGGACCGCCCGCCGCCCGAGGAGAGCGTGCCCGGCTTCATCGCCCTGATCGAGGGCCACCTGCCGAGCGGGCGCTACCGCAGCCACGACCTGGCAAAGGTGGAGACCACCCGGTGACCGCGGCCCTCGCCTTCGACCTCCCGACCGCGCTCGAGGCCCACGAGCCGCCGGAGGCGCGCGGCCTCGCCCGCGACGAGGTGCGGCTGATGGCGGCCTCGCGCGGCGACGGCTCGATCGCCCACGCGCACTTCCGCGACCTGCCGGAGTTCCTGAATGCGGGCGACCTGCTCGTGATCAACACCTCGGCGACCCTGCCGGCGGCCGTGCCCGCACGGCGAAGCGACGGCACCTCAGTGGAGCTGCGCTTCGCCACCGCGGCGCCGCGCCTCCCCGACGGCCGCTGGTGGGTTGTCGAGCTGCGCTCGGGGGACGGCGCGTCGCCGTTCCGCGGCGGCAGCGCCAGCGACCACATCACGCTTGCCGGCAACGGCGACGTCGAGCTGGTGGCGCCCTACGCGGCCGGCTCGCGCCTGTGGCTCGCCAGCTTCGACCCACACGAGCCGTTGCACGAGTACCTCGCCCGCCACGGGCACCCGATCCGCTACCGCTACGTGCCCCGCGAGTGGCCGCTCGAGGCCTACCAGACGGCGTTCTCGCTCCATCCCGGCAGCGCCGAGATGCCGAGCGCGGCGCGCCCGTTCACCGACGAGCTGGTGGGCGAGCTCACAGCCCGCGGCGTGCTGTTCGCGCCGCTCACCCTGCACACCGGCGTGTCCTCGCCCGAGTCCCACGAGCCGCCCTACCCGGAACGCTTCAACGTGCCGCCCGAGACAGCACGCCTCGTGAACGCCGCAAGCGAATGGGGCGGCCGCGTGATCGCGGTCGGAACCACGGCAATGAGAGCACTGGAGACGGTGGCGCAACCCGACGGCACCGTGGAACCAGGCGAGGGCTGGACGGACCTGGTCGTTTCTGCGGACCGCGGACTGCGGGCTGCGGACGGACTGCTCACCGGCTGGCACGAGCCCCAGGCCTCGCACCTGATGATGCTCGGGGCCGTGGCGGGCGAGGAGCTGCTCGCCCACAGCTACGACGAGGCGCTCGAGCACGGCTACCTCTGGCACGAGTTCGGCGACAGCCACCTGATCCTGCCGTGACCATGCCGCGCGGTCGCTGACACCGGTTAGGCTGCGCCGCCCATGAGCGGAGCGGCGGTTGTGACGGGCGCGGCGGGCGGTCTCGGCTTCGAGATCGCCAGGCTGCTGGCGCAGCGCGGCTATGCCGTGAACATCGCCGACGTGGACGAGGCGGGCGCGCACGCCGCCGCGCAGAAGCTGAGCGGCGCGGCGTGGGGGACGAAGCTGGACGTGACCGACGCGGACGCGTGCCGGGCGGCCGCGGGCGAGGCGGCCGGGCGCGACGGCGGCCTGGCCGTGTGGGTGAACAACGCCGGCATCCTGCGCACAGGGCCGTCCTGGTCGCACCCCGACGAGGTGCGGCGCGCGCTCGTGGACGTGAACGTGCACGGGCTGATGAACGGGACGATCGCGGCGCTCGAGCAGATGCGGCCGGCCGGCCGCGGGCACGTGATCAACGTGGTGTCGCTGGCGGGACTCGCCGCGCCCCCGGGTGAGACGGTCTACGCCGCCACGAAGCACGCCGCGCTCGCCTTCACGATCGGCACGCTCTACGACCTCCGGCAGGACGGCTGCAGGAACGTGCAGCTCAGCGCGATCTGTCCGGACGGCATGTGGACGCCGATGCTCTACGACAAGATGGACGACCCCCAGGCCGCGCCCTCGTGGTCGGGCGTGATGCTGATGCCCGACGACGTGGCGAGGCGCGCGGTCGAGCTGCTCGACAAGCCGCGGCCGGTGGTGAGCATGCCTCGCTGGCGCGGCGCCGTGGCACGCGCGTTCGCGCTGACCCCGCGGGTGGGGGCGGCGGCGGTGCCGGCGATACTGGCGGACGCCCGCCGCAAGCAGAAGCGCTGGGCGCGCAACCACTCGGGCGGGCGTCCTGCCGGCTAGCTCGACGGCTTGATGTTCGCGTTCAGCCGGAACAGGTTGTCCGGGTCGTACTTGTCCTTCAGCGCCTGAAGGCGCGCGTACTTCTCGGGCCCGAACGTCTTGCGCACCCGGTCGTCGTCGTCCTCGTTCGTGAAGTTGAGGTAGACGCCGGTCGTGGTGTGCGGCTTCATCGACTCGGTGAGGTCGCGCGCCCACGCCACGTGTGCGTCCTCCGCCTCCGGCGAGGGATCCATCCACATCGACAGCGCGTGGTAGCACCAGGCCACGTCACGCCGGCTGATCGCCGAGTCGGCCTCGTCCACGTCGGCGATCGCGCCGCCGAGCGGCTCGAGCAGGAGCTGCACCATCGGGCCGGGGCGGTTCGCACCGCCCGCCACGAGCTTGGCGATCGCCTCGTCGTTCAGGTCGTCGATGAACTCGGCCTTTAGGTAGCCCCGCACGCCGTACGGGCCGCTGTCGTCGAGCATGCTCTGGAGCACCGTGTACGGCATCTCTCCGACCATGTCGAGCACGGGCTGGGCCACCTCGCGGATCGGCGCGATCACGCGCTCGCCCTCCTCCATGGTGCCGGTCCAGCAGATCACGATGCCGACCACGGGCTGGAAGTGCATCTCCTCCGGCACGTGCGGCGCGGGCGGCGCGCTGAGGAAGCCGATCGCCGCGCCGAGGTCCTCCGGCGCGTCCACCATGTAGTCGCGCAGGAAGGTCGTGATCTCGGTGGCGCGCTCCGGCGAGCACCCGAGCAGACCGCCGTAGATCATCGGGCCGACGTCGTGAAGCCTCAGCTCGAACTCCGTGACGACCCCGAAGTTGCCGCCGCCGCCGCGGATGCCCCAGAACAGGTCCGGGTTCTCGTCGGCGCTCGCGCGCACGACGGCGCCGTCGGCGGTCACGACCTCGGCCGAGATCAGGTTGTCGCCGGTGAGCCCGCACTTGCGCTCGATCCAGCCGCTGCCGCTGCCGAGCAGGAGGCCCGCGATGCCGGTGGTGGAGAAGCGGCCGCCGGTGACCGCGAGGCCGTGCACCTGTGTGGCGCCGTCGAACTCGCCCCATGTGAGGCCGGGCTGGCAGCGCGTTGTCTTCGTCTCGGGGTCGACGTCGATGCGCTTCATCGGCGAGAGGTCGATCATGAGTCCGTCGTCCACGCAGCTGTG
The DNA here is from genome assembly GCA_036491015.1 of Thermoleophilaceae bacterium. Lineage (GTDB taxonomy): Bacteria > Actinomycetota > Thermoleophilia > Solirubrobacterales > Thermoleophilaceae > JAICJR01. The sequence goes on from DASXCV010000231.1 coordinate 55,464, forward strand.
GCCGGCGGCCGAGTGGCCGCCCGCGCGGACGGCGATGGTGAGGTTGTTGTCGCGGCCGTAGTTGACCGCGGCCACCACGTCGGCGGTGCTGGTGCAGCGGGCGATCAGCGCCGGGTGGCGGTCGAAGAGCGCGTTCCAGACGACGCGAGCGTCGTCGTAGCCGGCATCGCCCGGTCTCAGCTGCTCGCCGTTGAAGCCGTCGATGCTGGTGCTGCCGGAGAGGACGTCTGACATGAGGGGGAACTCCTTTTAGGGCCAGGGGAGGGGTTCGAGGTCAGTACGGAGGTGGGGATCCGTGCGGATCACTCTGCGTCTTGTGTGTCCTACCACGCCTGGCGCGCCAAATGTTGTGAGCTGAGTCACTTGGCGCGCCCCCCGCAGGGGGCTAGCTCGGCTTGGTCGTCATCGCCCAGATGGTGACGGCGTAGGCCACCACCAGGAGCGCGACGAGCACTGCGGACACACGACGGAACCCGGTCGAGCCCTCGCCGCGGCCGGCGCGACGCATCGCGAAGCCCGCCAGGACCGTGGCGATGATGATGAAGAGGGCGCTGCTGTCGGCCGTGCTGAAGCCGATGCCGATCCACGACGCGTTGGAGTTCTCGAGTCCCTCCTTGGACGCGATCCACTCCGCACCCACGCGCATGAGGATCCACGACGGTACGGCGCCGAGCAGCAGCGCGCGGTAGCCGAGCCGCACCATCGCCGCGTTGCCGTCGCGCCAGGACACGATCAGCGCCAAGCCGGCCAGCACGACCGAGCCGACCAGGAGCATCGCTCCGAGCACGTGCAGCAGCAGCGGGAAGTTCCAGGCGTCGGGGCGGACGAGGGCGATCAGCACCGCTCAGGCCCCCGGCTTGTAGATCATCACCACGAGGAGCGCGATCACGGTCAGCGAGCGCAGCCAGTGCATCAGCGCGGCCTTGGACGCCTTCGCCTCGTCGGCCCCCTCCGCGAAGCCCGCCTGGGCGCCGCCGCCGAACGCATTGGCCACGACCCAGAGGACGATCGCCGTGATGATCCAGCCGTCCCACACGTGGTAGGCCTTCAGGTAGATCGCGAGCCAGATCCCGAACACGAGCGTGCCGAGGCCGCCGATCCCCCACAGCACGTTGCTCACAAGCAGCACCCGCGCGTTGCGCACGGCTCCGAGCGCGAACGCGCTGAACACCACCACCGTGACCATCAGCGCGAACGCCGACAGGACGTGCAGGAAGAGGAGCGTGTTGTACACGGGCACCGACCACGCTAACGGCAATCGAGGACGGCTAGCAGCGGGGCGCTCCGTCGCACATACCAACGCTGGTGTAAGCGGCTGCGTCCTCCGCTCCAGGCTCGCTCAGGAAGCCCGTGCGTTACGGATATTCCCTTGGAAAAGAGGCCCCGAGCGCGAAGACTCCGCGCATGCTGCACATCGCTCTGATCGCGGGAGCGGGCTATCTCTGTATGGCGATCCTCGGCTTCCTCGTGATCCTGCCGGTGCTGAGGGCCGCGAGGGCGGGGGACGAGCAGGCGCTCAGGCTTCCTGAGCCTGGTGAGCACTCACCACAGCCTGCACCGATGCCCGCCGATCCAGCATCTGCATCGTCAACCACGCCGCCACGGCCGCCAGCACCGTCGCGGGCGCAGCGTCGATTCCGGCGTGCCCGACGAGCAGGGTTGAGAACAGGATCGACGTAAGCAGGAGGCGGGTCATCGCCGTCATTCCCGCCGCGCTGCCCGCAGCCACCGCCAGCGTGGGGGACACGTTCAGCCAGAGCACCGCGAGCATGCCCACGGCCACGCCGAGGAAGATCGCGGGGAACACCGGCCCGCCGCGGAATCCGCAGCCGAGGCAGATGCAGTAGCCGATCGCCTTCGCCAGGAGCAGCACCAGCAGGATCTTGGTGGAGCTCTGGCTCACGAGCGCGGGGATCGAGGACTGGCCCGAGAAGAGCACGTCCTGCGAGTTCGCCCCGAGCAGGTCGGCGACTTCCGCCACGACGCCGGTGAGCAGGCCGCCGGCGATGAGGAGCTTGCCCATGCCGAGGCGCGGCAGGCCGTCGCGCGCCACACGCGTGGCGGCCCGCCGCACCGCGAAGATCAGGAGCGCGGCCAAGATGCCCACCACGATCGCGGTCACGAGGTCGTACACGTGCTCGTGGTTGTAGACGGGCAACCCGGGCACCGCGATCGCCTGGCTGTCGAGCCCGCCCCAGCTTCCGAGCCCGAGGAAGATCACATAGCCAATCGCCGCGGCCACGAAGCCGGGCAGCAGCACGCCGATCAGCGCCGCGCCCATGCCGAGCCCGCCCTCCATCATCAGCACGCCGCCCACCACCGGGCCCCCGAAGAGCGCGGAAATCGCCGAGAACGAGCCGGCCGTGGCCAGCACCGCGTGCTCCTTCTCGCCGACCTTGCCAAACGAGGCGAACGCCATTCCCACCACGGAGCCGATCGCGATCAGCGGCGCCTCCGGACCCAGCACTGCGCCGAAGGTGAGCGTGCCGATGGCAGCGAGCACCACGCCGGGCCCGTAGCGCAGCAGCGTCGGGCCACCGCCCAGCCCCGCGAGCGGCGCGTGCCCACCGTCGCCGGGCAGCAGGCGGCGGGCGAGGATCACCACGCACGCGCCCACTGCCGGCAGGCCGATCACCAGGTACCAGCCGGGGGACGAGGTGCCGAGCGCGTCCGGCAGGTCGTGCCAGAGCCAGTGCTGGCTCTCGTGCACGAGGGCGAGGAAGGCCGCCGCGCAGAACGCGGCCGGGATCCCGATCAGCGCGCCAAGGCCGATCAGCCGCAGGTAGAGCCTGCCGTCCATGGCCTGCGGCGGCGGACCACTTCCGGCGGGCGGGGCCTCGGCGCTCGACATTCGCGGCGATCCTCGAAGTGGCGCGGGTGACTGGCAATCACCCTCGCCGGGTGAAGCCCGGTCACCCGTGCGGGCGCGACCTTGGGCCTGCGCGTGACGTCGAGCTACGAAATACGGATCAAGGGCAAGGTCGGGGAACCCGTGCTCGAGACCTTCGGCGAACTCCATGCGTCGATCAAGCCGGCGGAGACCGTTCTACGCGGACCGGTGGCTGATCAGGCAGCGCTGCACGGGCTGCTCGACCGGATTCAGGCGCTTGGCCTCGAGCTGATCGAGGTAAAGCAGGTGGCCGAGCAGGACGCCGGCGGCGACCCTCCCTCGTCACGGACCTGAACGGTGCGCGCCGGAACGTGGCGCAACAGCACTCATTCCGAGCATTTGCAGCACATTTGTGCACCGGAAAAAGCTAGTCAGGGGTCACCGATCCTGTCATGCTTGCGCATGGCAATGTTGGGTGCCATTCGTGCCGATCCTGCGGTATCCCCTCCCACGCATCGGCTAGGACGTCGCCTGCCGGTGTCTGCTTGGGTGGGTGATCTGCGCGCGCCCTACCTCATCGGGGTTGCGGGCCTCGTCGGCCTCTACTACGGCTCGGCCCACCTCGGTTTTTGGCTGGGGTTCTCCGGGCCGGTGGCGGCCATCGTCTGGCTGCCCGTGGGCGTCGGGATCTCCTTCCTCTACCTCGGCGGCATGCAGTACTGGCCGGGGATCGTGATCGGCGATCTGCTCGTGAACAACTACACGACGCTGCCGCTGGGCTCGGCGCTCGGCCAGAGTGCCGGCAACCTGCTCGAGGTGGTGCTCGCCACCATGCTGCTGCGCCGGCTGTCCGCCTCCGGCTCGCCGCTCGCGACCCTCACGGGGCTGGTTGCGATGGTGGGCTCGCTCGCGGCGGGCACCCTGGCCAGCGCGATCATCGGCTCCACCTCGCTGTGGATCGGCGGAGCCGTGACCGCGAGCATGTGGCCTCACGTGTTCCGCACCTGGATGCTTGGCGACTTCTGCGGGGCCCTGCTCGTGGTGCCGCTGGCGCTCGCCTGGGCGCAGCCGCCGCGCGGGGGACCCTGGCTGCGCGGGCGCGTGCTCGAGATCCTGCTCCTGCTCGGCGCGATCATGATCCTGAGCGAGATCGCCCTGCACACCCGGGATCCCCTCGCGTACCTCGTGTTCCCGGCGCTCATGTGGGCGGCCATCAGCTTCGACCAGCGCGGGGCGACCCTCGCGGTGCTGATCACGGCGGGCTTCACGATCTGGGGCACGACGCACTCCTTCGGCACCTTCTCCGTGCGGTCGATCAACAGCAGCGTTCTCAACACGCAGCTCTACATCGTCGTGGCCTCGCTTTCCGCTCTGGCGGTGGCCGCGCTCGTGTCCGAGCGGGCCACCCTCGTGGAGGGGGTGCGCGAGTCGCGCGCGCGGCTCGTGGAGACCGCCGACACCGAGCGTCACCGGCTCGAGCGCAACCTCCACGACGGCGCGCAGCAGCGCCTCGTGGCACTGGCCGCGCACCTGTCGCTGTCGGCCGAGGAGGCCGCCGAGCGGCCATCGGAGGCGCCCCTGCTGTTCGAGGCCGCGGAGGAGGAGCTGCTCGTGGCGATCGAGGAGCTCCGCGAGCTGGCGCATGGCATCCATCCACCCGTGCTGCGGGATTACGGCCTCGAGCGGGCGCTCACGACCGTGGTGGCGCGCACGACCGTGCCGATCGCCCTCACCGGCATTCCGAAGACGAGGCTCGACGCCACCGTGGAGGCCACCGCCTACTACGTGATGCTCGAGGCGATCACGAACGCGCAGAAGTACGCGCACGCCTCGTCGATCCATGTGGTCACCGCCCTCACCCCGGGAATGCTGACGGTCGACGTGAGCGATGACGGGCTCGGCGGCGCCGTCGAGCAGATGGGCCTCGGCCTCCAGGGGTTGCGCGACCGGGTGGAGGCCACCGGCGGCCATTTCCGGATCGAGAGCCGCCCCGGGCACGGCACACACATCTGCGCGACGATTCCAGCCACCGTGCTGGAGCCTGCCTGAGCGGCTAGGAGCCGAGTCCGTCCGTCGCCGGCTGCTCGCCGGCGAGGAACAGCAGCGCCGCCTTCACCCGCCTGCTCACCTCTTCGGCATTGCCCAGGTTGAGCTTCATGAAGATCGCGTTGATGTGTTTCTCCACCGCGCGCTTGGTCAGGAAGAGCGAGTCGGCGATCGCCGCGTTGCTCTTGCCCTGAGCGAGCTCCGCGAGCACCTCGCGCTCGCGCGGCGTGAGCTCCGCCAGCGGTGAGCCCACGGTGTGGCTCTGGGCCTGCACCAGCACGTCCACCACCTGCGGGTCGATCACCGAGCCCCCGTCCACCACGGCCTCGAGGGCGGCCACGAGCTCGTGCGGATCGTGGATGCGCTCCTTGAGGAGATAGGCCCGGCGCGCCGACCCGGCGTCGAGCAGGTCGAGCACGTAGCTCGGCTCGGCGAACTGGCTGAGCACCACCACGCCGATGTCGGGATGGCTCTCGCGCAGCGCGTGCGCCACCTGGATGCCTTCGTCGGTGTTCGTCGGGGGCATGCGGATGTCGGTGAGCACGGCGTCCGGATGCTGCTCGTCGACCGCGCGCATGAGCGAGTCGCGGTCCTCGCAGACGGCCACGACCTCGACCTTCTCGGACCGCCCGAGAATCTGCCCGACGGCTTCGAGCACCAGGTAGGCGTCCTCGGCTATCACCACCCGCATGGGGTAGGAGGCACGCGGTAGATGCTGTGGGGCTTCTGCGGGGCGATGCACCACGACTCTCCTTGCCGACGCCCCCTGACGCTCCCAGAGGGGCGCCTTGGGTAACCGTAGCGGGTTGAGCGCCGAGCGCCAGCCCCTTGGGAGCCGATGGTGGTGTGCGCACCACTGTGGATGCGGGGGCAGGCACGCCCGGGCTGGACGTTTTTCGCGGACCGCCGACTCACATGCGAGCACCCTTGTTCCTCGCAAACTGCGGCTTGATACTCGTCGTGATGGACCTCGCGGCCCCCTGGAGGGGCGATCGTTAGGTCGCCCCACACTGGCGCGCAGGTGGAGAGCCGGCCGCCCCCGCCGGCCCCTGCCGTTGCGCTTGGGCGCATTGCGCCAGCGCTGCCGGCTTCACGGTCCGTGCAGCGAGATCGCCTGTTCGACGTGCTCGATCAAGGCGTCAGGGGGCCGCTGACCCTTGTGACGGGGCCCCCCGGCGCGGGCAAGACCCTCTTGCTCGCGAGTTGGCTCTCGGAACGGAAGCGGCCCGGGACGACGGCCTGGTTGTCGCTGCAACGCGACGACGGCCGGCCGGGCCGCTTCTGGCAAGCCCTGCTCGAATCGATCCAGGCCGCCGGCGAGGCCGGGCTGGGAACGCTCGCCGCTGAGTCGTCGCCGGAGCAGCCCGAGTTCGTGGCGGCGTTCTCGAACGCCGTGGACGCCCTGCCGGGCCCGCTCGTGCTCGTGCTCGACGACTTCCACGAGCTGCGCGCGCCGGCTGTGGCCGAGGACGTCGACGCACTGCTCCGATACCCGCCGGAGAAGCTCCACGTCGTGATCGCCAGCCGGGCCGATCCGAGACTCTCGCTCCACCGTCTTCGAGTGGAGGGCCGCCTTACCGAGCTGCGCGCCGCCGACCTCGCGTTCACCC
>DASXCV010000232.1:0-24484 GCA_036491015.1 Thermoleophilaceae bacterium
GGACTTGTTCCCGTCGCCATTGCCGTCGCCGTCGTCGTCCTCCCCGTCGCCATCGCCGAACAACGACTCCTTGACGCCCTCGAGTGCGCCCTTGGTCTTGGACTCGGCGCCCCCTGAGGTCAAATCCTGCATCAGCTCAGGTAGCCCCTGCGAGGTGTCGTCGTGGGCGATGTCCATGCGGTTGACCGCCTCCGCGAAGCGCAGGTACGTGTCGACGCTCGCGATCACGATGCGCGCGTCGATCGTCAGGATCTCGATGCCGATCAGCGCGACACGCACGTATGCGTCTATGACGAGGCCCTTGTCCAGGATCACGTCGATGACGTCCGCCAGACCGCTCGGACGGGGTCGTTCTATGTATCCCCGTGGTGTTGTGGCTATCGCCATTACTCCCCTCCTCGCTGGAAGCTGTGGTTCAGGTCTCGTCGGTCTTTTGGTCCGGCAGCGGCTCCTCCGCCTCGCCCATCAGGTTCCGGCGGATGTACGACCGATTCTTCGCGAGCGCCTTCGAGATGTCCGTCTTGTGGATGCCATGCAGGTAGCCGATCGTCCAGTCGAGCTGTTGAAGGGCATCCTCCGCGGCCTGCCGATAGCGGTCCGCCTCGTCCTGCTTCGAGGCTCCTTGCTTGCTTTGGTTTCTCGTTGCCACTGCAACCTCCCGCTGCCTAGCTTCTGCCGGCCTTGGTCTTGGAGCCGCTGGACTTCTCCGGGCCCTTCCGGCGTGGCGGCTCGGGGGGCTCGTTCAAGATCTCCATCAAATCCGGGGACTGACCGGCGCCGTTCGCGCGGACCTCGAGACCGGGCGAACCTTCGTCCTCCTCGTCATCGGAGTCGTCGTCGTCCGAGTCGTCCTCGATTTCCGTCTGGTCGCCGCTGTCGTCCGGCGGCGGCTCGTCGTCTTCGCTCTCTTCCTCGTCACCGTCGTCGCTCTCGTCCTCATCGAAGTCGTCGTCGGGGTCGGCCTCCGCCTCGGCGTCGTCGTCCATCGGGTCCTCGTCGTCGTCGGCGAAGTCTTCGTGCTCGATCCAACCCTCCTCGGCCAGCCGCTCACGAATCCGATCCGTGAGGCCCGACACATCGGGGAGGCCCGGCAGGCTCGGCGCCTTGCGCACGGCCACCCGAGCCGCCGCGGCGAGCGCGGCGCCGGCCGCCAGCGCCTTCACCCCCGTGAAGCGGCGGTGCTGCGCGGGCTGCTCTCCGTTCAGCGCGGTCTCGAGCGCGGTCGTGGCGACCCTGCCGAGATCGATCCGGCCGCGCTTAGCCACGGAGCACCCGATAGGTGATGCCGGCAGCGGCCACGCCCGCGGCGGCCGCCACCACTATCGCCCGCGGCGCGCTAGGCCGGTTACCCCCGGCGCGTTCCGCCAGCACCCGCTTGACCATCCCGGTCATTTGCGCTCTCCGTCCCTTCTCAGGAACGCGCGCCGCTCTTCTTGCGACCGGCAGACGAGCGCGAGCGCCCTCCGCCTTTCGAGGAGCTGCGGCCGTTGGACGAGCTGCGGCTGCGGCTCGAGGACGAACCGCTGCGCGCGCTCGAGGACGAGCGCTGGGACGATGCCTGCGAGCGGCTCGCCTGCTTCGAGCGGCTCCCGGATGACCGGCCCTTGCTGCCGCCGCCGGACGACCGCGACGTTTTGCGTTTCACGTCGCCGTCCTCGATCTGGCCGCGCCATGCGCCGGTCTCCTCCTCGGACATCAGCACGTACGCCTTGAAGCGGGCGAGGTCGGCGCGCACGGCGCGCTTGACGTGGCGCATGCCCCGAGCGGCCTTCTCGATCAGCGACCCGGGCTGTACGTCGATGTTGAGCTCGACTCGCGTGAGCCGCGGTCCGAGCTCGTGGAAGGTCACGACACCGGTGTGTGTGACGCCGTCGACGACCTCCCACTTGATCCGCTCGTCTGGCCTCTGCTCGACGATCTCCGCCTTGAACTCACGCGAGAAGCCCCAGATCTTGGTCTTGAAGGACACGTTCGTCTCGTCCTCCTGGGACACGTTCTCGAGCCGGTGCATGAACTCCGGCCATTCCTCGAACTGGGTCCACTGGTTGTAGACGGTCTTCAGCGGCGCGCCGATGTCGATGTCCTGCTGGATCGGCATGCGACGGCCTTTGCCGACGCCCGGCTTGCCCTTCGACTTGCCGCCGCCTCCGTCTCCGTCTCCGCCTCCGGGCAGGAGGCTCTTCGCGCCCTCCTTGGCGATGCCGCCGGCTCCGCCGGCTTTGTCGATCGCGTCGCCGACGGCTTCCTTTGCCGTCCCGCCAAGCTTCTCGCCGGCTTTCTTGACCGGGCTCGCCCCGTTCGGGCTGAGACCGCGCACGAGCTTGCCGGCGCCCTTCGTCGCCAGTGGGGCAAGCGCTACGAGTCCCGCTCCGGCGGCCAATCCCGCGGGGCCCGAGAGCGGGCTGCCGGACCGGCGTCGTCCATTCGATGACACGGTCTGTACGGCTTCGCGCGCAACGTTGCCGAGTGCCGTGCCGATCGTGTCGCCTAGGTCCTTGGCCATATGAAAACGCCTCTCCTGGTTGTCTCGGGGCCCCCGCCTCGATGCTGCTGGATCCGGCGATACCCGGCGATCAGCAGCAAAAACGTGCCCGTAACGAGTGCTGGCGCAAAACTGGTCGGCGAGTTACAGCGTCGCCGCGATCCGCTGAATCCGCTGGAGCATCGGGACGCTCGGCGTCTTGTCCGTGATCACTTTTTCGAGCAGCACGTTCAGATATTCACGAGTCAACTCCGGCGGAATGTTCTGCTCGAGCATGTTCATCTGGGTCGTGCTCGGATGCTTGTCCGCGCGGATCTTCTCCAGCAGGAAGCGGGAGAGCGCGGTCTGAACTTCGTCGCGGCTGGGCATGGCTCTTCTCCTCTCCGAAGGCTCACTGTTGACGCTTCGCTTGCATGGGTTACCCGCGCTCCGGGGAACGAGCCTCGGGCGCTCAAAAGATGGCGCGGGAGTGGCTGAGCGGGCGTGCTAGAGCCGGCGGTAGCGCGCTTCCAGCAGGGAGAAGGCGGCAAAGGTGAGAAGCCCGGCGGCGGCGAGCCCAAGGAGCCAGGGCCCGAACGGCTGGTGATGCAGCCGGCCGAGCGCCCCGTCGACGCCGACCGCGGCGTTCGGGTTGAAGGCGATCGCGGTGCGTACCAGGAAGTAGCCGACCAGCGCGAACACGAGCGCGCGGGCGGCCAGCCCAGCGCGACCCAGCGTCATGAACAGACGCCGTTCCCGCCGATTCATGTACTGGGTCTGTGCGTCACGCGCGAACGCGCCCGAGAGCGCGGCGTAAAGCTGGTACAGGCTGAGGGCGGCGATCCCGACGCCCGCTGCCGCGACGATCACCTGTCCGCCGGGCCAGCCCAAGACGCCCGCGGCGGCCCGTTTCTGCTCACCGGCCGAGCTGCCGCCAGTGCCGCTCACAACGCCCACCGCCACGACGAAGAACCCGATATACACGACGCCACCGGCGAGGTTCCCGATCCGATGAGTCCACTCCGGGTCGCCGCCTCCCTGGGGCCCGCGGCCGAGGGCAGCTTGCGTGAACTTCCACAGCGCATAGGCGAGGAGTCCCACGCAGACCACCACCAGTGCCGCCCGGCCGACCGGCGTCCTCCCGATCAGCGCGAGCGCACCCTGCTGGTTGGGCTTCGTGCCGTCCGTTCCGGCGCCCAGCGCCATCGCGAGCGCGACGGCGCCGATCACTCCGTACGTGAAGCCGCGCGCTACGAATCCCGCCCGCACCGCCCATTGGAACGGACGGGAGCGCTCGATCGTCCGGGTCTCACGGCGGCCTGTGCCTGCAATGTCTGCGGCGCTTTTCCCGGCTGAACTCACTCGGATCCCTCGCCGGACTTGGTACCCGGTGTCACCCGAACGCGGTCTAGTCCTTCACCGACCGTGAGACCGCGCCCGAAGCGCGGCTCTTCAGACGGGCACTGGCTTCGCGAACGGAGGCCATGTCCGGGCCGCCCAGCAGCGTCTTGTGATCGGGCTGCAGGGCCGCCCCACAGAGCGGACAGCTGTGCCGCCGCACTCGACTCGAGAAGCTGATGACCAGGCAGTCAGCCTGGCACCGGGGACACCTGACGTAGGGCAACGCGACTCCTTAGACCGGCTGTGGTATCGCCCACAGCGTTTGCTTCGGTCACCAGGGTCTGGGGCGGCCGGTCATCCAAGGATGCCCCGAGTGCGAGCCCCCAAACGGCATTCCGCGCCAACTGGTTGCGTGCGGTTTGAGCCGCGGCCGGCGCGAGCATCCTTGGCAGATCTACGAAAGGTCACGGATGGTCGCTCTACTGGTTTTGCTGTTGATCCTGGCTCTATTGGGCGGGCTCGGATTCGCGGTGCATCTGCTTTGGATCGTGTTGATCGTCGCGCTGGTGCTGTGGGCGATCGGCTTCCTCATGCGCGGGGCGGAGGGCGCACGCTGGTATCGCTGGTGAGGAATCGGCGCAGCGGGTGACGTCAGGTCGCCACGGGGTCGCGGCCGGCGATCTTCGCCGTCAGTTCCATCAGCGCGTCCAGGTACGCCTCGGAGAAGGTGGGGAACGGCTGGATCGTGTCGAGCAGGGTGTCCAGTGGCAGCCTCGCCCGGATCGCGAGCGTGGCTTGTCCGAGCCACTCCCCCGCCTCTGGTCCCAGCGCGTGCGCGCCGGTCAGCCGTTCGCCGTCCGACACGAGCGTCAGGAAGCCGGGTTTCTGGTCGTAGGCACGTGTATAGGTGGACGTACGAGCTACCGACGCTAGCTCGGCGGTGGCGACGAACTTGCCCGACGGCTCCCCCACGCTCGCGGCCTGAGGATCGGTGAACACCACGCGCGGCACCGCGTCGTAGGACGCGCTTGCGGGACGGCCGAGGATGTTCGCCGCCACCACGCGACCCTGGTACTTGCCCACGTGCGTGAACGGCCAGATGCCGGTGCAGTCGCCGATCGCCCAGAGACCCTCCCCCGCGCTCAGGCGCTCGTCCACCTCGATGCCCTGCTCGTCGGGCGCGATGCCAACCGTCTCGAGGCCGATGTCCCGCACGCGCGGCGAGCGCCCGGTGGCCACGAGCAGCTTGTCGCCGCGCAGCTCGCTGCCGTCTGGGAACTCGAGCGCGTAGCCCTCGCCGTGGCGGCGCGCCGCGCTCACGTGCTGGCCGAGGCGACAGTCGATGCCATCGGCCTCGAGCGCCTCGCCGAGGCCTTCGCCAAGCGCCTTCGGCTCGCTCGGAAGCAGGTGGTCCTCGCCCTCCACGAGTGCCACCGCCGCGCCCAGGCGCGCCATGGCCTGCGCCATCTCCACGCCGACCGGACCGCCTCCGACGACGAGCAGCCTGTCCGGTATCTCCTTTGCCCCGGTCACCTCCCGATTGGTCCACACGCCGTCGAGTTCGTCGAGGCCGGGTATGGGCGGGAACTGGGCGGCCGAGCCCGTGGCGAGGACGATGTGGTCTGCCTCGTACGACTCGCCGTCTACTTCGACCTTGCCCCTGCCGGCTAGGCGGCCCACGCCGCGGATCAGGTCGACGCCGACGTCGTCGAGCCATTGCGCCTGGCTCGTGTCGTCGTAGTCGTTGATCATGAAATCGCGCCAGGCGAGCGCCGAGCCGATGTCGAGCGGGTCGACAACGGCCTCAGCCGCGCCAGGCGCCTCGCGCGCCTGGGCGAGCGCCTCGCCCGGACGCAGCAGCGTCTTCGACGGCATGCAGGCCCAGTACGAGCACTCGCCCGCCACCAGCTCGCGTTCCACGATCGCGACGTTCAGCCCGCCCTCGGCGAGCCTTCCGGCACAATGCTCGCCCGCCGTCCCGGCGCCGAGGATGATCACGTCATGGCGGCTGCTCACGGGCGTGTCAGCGGTCCTGCTCTGCGAGAACCGGAACTCATGGCGTTCGGCTGCCCGATCAGGTCCGGCTGAAACTCCAAGACGACGAGCGCGCGCCGTCAGGCCGGGCCTGGCGTGTAAAGGACGGCGGCGCGGGGTAGCCGAGCCTCGTGGCCCGCGAGCTTCTCACCGAGATCGTCCTCACCGTAAACGGCGAGGAGCACCGGCTGGAAGTGGACGTGCGCACCACCCTGCTCGATCTGCTCCGCGAGCACCTCGACCTGGTGGGCGCGAAGAAGGGCTGCGACCACGGTCAGTGCGGAGCATGCACAGTGCTGCTGGACGGTCGCCGCGTGAACAGCTGCCTCGTCCTCGCCGTCGCCCACCAGGGAGCCGAGATCACGACGATCGAGGGGCTCTCGCGGAACGGCGAGCTGCATCCGCTGCAGGCCGCCTTCATCGAGCACGACGCGTTCCAGTGCGGCTACTGCACGCCAGGGCAGATCTGTTCGGCGGCCGGAATGCTCGCCGAGCACGACGCCGGATGGCCGAGTGTCGTGTCTTCCGATCTCGCGGCAGAGCACGCCGAGTTGTCGGACGAAGAGATCCGGGAGCGGATGAGCGGCAACATCTGCCGCTGCGGCGCGTACGCGAACATCGTCCCCGCGATCGCCGACGCCGCTCGATGAGGCCGTTCGAGTACGAGCGGCCGGACACCCCCACCGGCGCGGTGGCCGCGCTGCGCGAGCGAGGCGCCGGGGCCGCGTACCTGGGCGGCGGCACCAACCTCGTGGACCTGATGAAGCTCGGAGTCGAGACGCCGTCCACGCTGATCGACGTCTCCCATCTCTCGCCGGCACATGTCGAGGAGCGAGCGGACGGCGGGCTGCGCGTGGGTGCCGCCGTGAAGAACAGCGAGCTGGCCGCTCACCCGGCCGTTCGCGAGCGCTACCCCGTCCTTGCCTCGGCGCTCCTCGCCGGCGCCTCCGGGCAGCTTCGAAACCTCGCCACCGTCGGCGGCAACCTGCTCCAGCGCACCCGCTGCTCGTACTTCCAGGACGTGTCCAAGCCATGCAACAAGCGCGAGCCCGGCTCGGGCTGCCCTGCCATCGAAGGCGATCATCGCAACCTCGCCGTCATCGGCCACTCCCCCTCCTGCGTGGCCACCCATCCGTCAGACATGGCAGTGGCCATGGTCGCCCTGGACGCCGTTGTCGAGATCGTCGGCACGGACGGTCCACGCACGATTCCTCTTGGGGAGCTGCACCGCCTCCCGGGTGACGAGCCGCAGCGGGACACGGTGCTCGAGCCCGGCGAGCTGATCACCGCGGTGGAGCTGCCGCCTCTTGCGCTCGCGGCGACCTCGGCCTACCGGAAGGTGCGCGATCGGGCCTCGTTCGCCTTCGCGGTGATCTCGGTGGCGGCGGCCATCGAAGTGTCAGACGGAGTCGTGAGCGAGTGCCGCCTCGCGCTCGGCGGCGTGGCCCACGTGCCGTGGCGGGCGAGCGCGGCAGAGGACTCGCTGCGCGGCCGGCCGGCCACCGAGGAGAGCTTCGGCGCGGCCGCGGACGCCGAGTTGGCGCAGGCCAAGCCGCTGCGCGACAACGCGTTCAAGGTTCCGCTCGCGCGGGCCGTGATCGTCCGCACGCTGATGGAGCTCTGCGACCGGTCGTGACCACCGAGGCGCTCACCGCCGCTGTCGGCGTGCCGCTCGATCGCATCGAGGGACGCGAGAAGGTCACGGGCCAGGCCCGTTACGCATACGAGCACTCGCCGGACAACGTGGCCTACGCGGAGCCGGTGCAGGCGTCGATAGCGCACGGCGAGATCCGCTCGATAGATGCCGCCGAGACGCTCGCGCAGCCGGGCACGATCGCCGTGATCTCTCATGCCAACGCGCCGAAGCTCGAGCAGGTCGCCGACGGCGAGCTCGCGCTGTTCCAGTCGAACCGCGTCTCATACCGGGGCCAGCTCGTCGCGGCCGTCGTGGCCGACTCCCCCGAGGCCGCCCGCGAGGGCCAGCGGCTGCTGCGCATCGAGTACGCGCCGGAGCCACACGACGTCGAGCTGCGCGCCGACCATCCCGAGCTGTACACCCCCGAGAAGGTCAATCCGGCGTTCCCCGCCGAGTCCGCGCAGGGAGACGTCGAGGGCGCACTCGCCGCCGCCGAGGTGACGGTCGACGCGGTGTATTCGACGCCCGCGTTCCACAACAACCCGATGGAGCCGCACGCCACCGTGGCCGTGTGGGAGCAGGGAGACCTGACGCTCTACGAGTCCACCCAAGGTGCCCCGAACGCGCGCGACACGGTCGCGAAGGTGTTCGGCCTCCCGCCCGAGCGCGTGAGGGTGATCTCCCCACACGTGGGCGGCGGCTTCGGCTCGAAGGGCACGCCGCGGCCGCAGATCATCCTCGCGGCCATGGCCGCGCAACACGTGGGACGGCCCGTGAAGGTCGCCGTCACCCGCCAGCAGATGTTCGCGACGGTGGGCTACCGAACGCCCACGATCCAGCGGCTGCGGCTCGGGGCGGACGCCGGCGGCAGCCTCAGCGCCATCTCCCATGAGGTGGTCGAGCAGACGTCGAAGGTGCGCGAGTTCGGCGAGCAGACCGCGGTGGTCACGCGCACCATGTACGCGGCGCCCAATCGCCGCACCGGTCACCGCCTCGTCCGGCTCGACGTGCCCACGCCTTCCTGGATGCGCGCTCCGGGCGAGTGCCCCGGGATGTATGCGCTCGAGTCCGCGATGGACGAGCTCGCCGTGGCGTGCGGCGTCGACCCGGTGGAGCTCCGCATCCGCAACGAGCCGGACGTCGAGCCCGAGAGCGGCAAGCGCTTCAGCTCGCGGAATCTCGTCGGCTGCCTGCGTGAGGGAGCCGAGCGCTTCGGCTGGGAGGACCGTGACCCCACCCCGGCGATCCGGCGCGAGGGGCGCTGGCTCGTGGGCAGCGGCGTTGCCTCGTCCACGTATCCAGCGCGCCGCCAGCCGTCGCAGGCGCGCGCCCGCGCCGAGGCTGACGGGGGCTTTACGGTGACGATCGGCGCGGCCGACATCGGCACCGGCGCCCGCACAGTGCTCACCCAGATCGCGGCCGACGCGCTCGAGACGAGCCCGCAGCACGTACGCATGGAGATCGGCGACAGCGCGTTCCCGAAGGCCTTTCTCGCCGGCGGGTCGATGGGCACGGCCTCGTGGGGCACGGCGGTGGTGCGGGCGTGCGAGGCGCTGCGGGTCAAGCTCGCCGAGGCGGACGCTGCCCTGCCTGTGGAGGCCGAGGCGGACACGGCTGAGGAGATCAAGGCGGACGAGGACCTGGCTAGGCACGGCTTCGGCGCTCAGTTCGCCGAGGCGCGGGTGGACGCCGACAGCGGCGAGGTGAGGGTCACTCGCATGCTCGGGGTGTTCGCGGTGGGCCGCGTGATCAACCCGAAGACCGCGCGCTCCCAGTTCATCGGTGGGATGACCATGGGCATCGGCATGGCTCTGCACGAGGAGAGCGTCATGGACCTCGAGTTCGGCGACTACCTCAACCGCGATCTCGCCCAGTACCACGTGCCCGCCTGCGCCGACGTGCGTGAGATCGAGGCGCACTGGCTCGACGAGGACGATCCGCACCTCAACCCCATGGGCTCTAAGGGGATCGGCGAGATCGGGATCGTGGGCACAGCGGCCGCCGTCGCGAATGCCGTTTACCACGCGACCGGCAAGCGAGTGCGCGAGCTGCCGATCAGGCTCGACCGCCTGCTCGCCTAGCTCCTCACAGCAGCGTGACCGCGAACAGGCCGCCGAACGCCACGACCCCGAGCGTCAACCAGGCGACGTAGTCGCCGACCCGCCCGCTGTGCAGCATGCGCAGCCGCATGACGGCGGGCGCGAACACGCGGACCGGGCGCAGCAGGGCGACCGCCGCGAGCGTGAACGCCCCGAGCACCGAGAGCAGGGCATACAGATAGTCGAGTGCCGTGGGCGGCGGTGGCCCGGCTACCTGCGGAGTGTGGGACGCCGCGCCGTGCAACACCGTGGCGGCGTAGCCGGCGCTGTCGACGAATGCGGCCGCCGCGCGCTGCGCCGCATGGTCGAGCCCCGGCACGAGCCCCAGCGCGAGTGACGCCGCCAGCAGCACCGCGGCCGGCACGAACAGCATGGCGGGCGTGCGGTCGCGCGGGTCGTCGGTCTCCGGCTCGTCGCTCTCCTCCCGGTCGATCTCGAACGAGGGCTCCGGCTCGCCGGCGCCTCCCAGCCCGAGGAACACGCGTCCCGCGGCGCGCAGCACCGCGCCGCCCGTCAGCGCTGACGCGAGTATGAACACGGCGATCACCCAGCCGTACCCCGCCTTCACCGCCGCGTCCTCGATCATCGACTTGCCAAGGAACGTGCCGAACGGCGGCAGGGAAGCCAGCGCGAGCGCGCCGACCACGAACAGAGCCGCCGTGTACGGCATGGCACGGCCCTTGCCTCGCAGGCGCAGCTCGTCGGCGCTCCAGAGCCGGTGCTGGAGTATTCCCACCCCCACGAAGAGCGCCGCCTTCACGCAGCCGTCGGCCACCAGGTAGATGGCGGTGCCGGCGAGCCCGTCCGGCGTGAGCAGGGCGAAGCCGATCAGGAACAGGCCGATGTAGCTGACCGTGGCATACGCGAGCATGCGCTTGAGGTGCGTCTGCGCGAAGCACAGCACCGCGGGACCCAGCGCCGTCACCGTGCCCGCGCCGACCAGGATCGCCTCGACGGCGCCACGGTCGCCGCCCAGCACGCCCGCGAAGCAGGCCCACCAGATGCGCGCCACGGCGTACAGGCCGAGTTCGCTCATCACCGCCGACAGCACGACGCACACCGGCGTGGGCGCCACGGAGTAGGCGTCCGGCAGCCAGAAGTGGAACGGCACGACCGCCGCCTTCACGAAGAACCCGGCCACGAGCAGCGTGAGCGAGATCACCACCAGCGCATCTGCCGGTCGGGTGCCGAGCGCCTGACCGATCTGCGCGAGGTTGAGTGCGCCGGTGCGGCCGTACAGGAGGCTGATCCCGGTGAGCACGAGCAGCGCGCCGATCGAGTTGGTGATGGCGAAGTTGAGGGTGCCCTCGAGCGGCGCCCGCTGGTCGATCCGGTAGCCCGTGAGCGCATATGCCGCCACGGACATCAGCTCGAAGAAGACGAACATGTTGAAGATGTCGCCGCTCAGCGAGAAGCCCACCATCGCGGCAAGGAACACGAGCAGCAGCGCATGGAAGACGTTGTTGATCTCCGCCAGCGAGCGCTGCGAGAACAGAAGCGCGATCACCACCATCGCGCTCGCGAAGGTGGCGAGTCCGGCGCCCAGCGGCGCGACGGTGAAGGCGATGCCGAGCGCGAGCCCGTGGCGCGGGTGCCAACCGCCGAACCAGTAGACGAGGTCGCCACCGTGCGCGAGGAGCAGCCCCGACATCGCGCACACGCTGCCGGCCGCGGCGAGCGACACGCCGTCGGCAAAGCGGCGGCTCGCAAACGGGGCGCTGGCCGCCAGCACGGTGGCCGCGATCAGCGGCACCGCCACCGTGAGCGGCACCAGCGTGTTCACGAGCTCATCGCGCGCAGGTCGTCGGGGTCGAGCGTGCCGAAGCGCTTGTGCGCCTGCATCGCCAGCGCGAGCAGGAGCGACACCACCACGGCCTCGACCACGACGTCGGTGAGCGTGAGCGCCTGCACGACCGGGTCGACCACCCGGGTGTTCGGCCCGATGTCGGCGAAGATGGGCGCGGCGGCGCCGTGCAGGTACCCGACGCCGAGCAGCAGCACGTAGGTGGCGGATTGCGCGACCGTCAGGCACACCACGAGGTGGATGAGATCGCGACTGGTGGCCATCCCGTAGATACCTGCAGCGAACAGCCAGGCGGCCACCGCATAGGGGAGAAACCCGCTCATCCCCCACTCCTGCTGCGCACGAGCAGCGTCTGATCGAGGAATTCGAGGAACGTGAGCATGAACGCGCCCGCCACCTCCAGCCCGATGGCCAGGTAGAGGAACGGGATCGTGCCGCCCGAGAGGATGGTCTTGGGCGTGCCGAGCGGGATGAAGTTGTGGAGGTAGACGCCCGAGGCGATCAGGCCGCCGAGCCCGATCAGCGCGAACGCGACCGCCCCGAGAGCCTCACCGGCCTCGAGGGCCGGGATCGGCGTGAGCTCGCGCAGCGCCAGGTACTTGCCCGACAGGTACACGAGCAGCAGCGACGTGGCCAGGATCACCCCGCCCTGGAACCCGCCGCCGGGCGTCAGCGCGCCGTGGGCAACGATGTAGAGGCCGAGCAGGACGGTCGGCCCCACGAGCGCGAGCGAGAAGATCCGCAGCCCCTCGCTCGTGCCCGGCGCCTTGCGGCCCGCGGCCCGGTCGTCGTCGACCTCCTCCTTGCGCTCGCCGCGCTGCTCACGCAGCAACACCACGAGCCCGAGCGCCGCGCTGAACAGGATCATCTCCTCGCCGAGCGTGTCGAAGCCGCGGTAGTCGAGCGTGACCGTGGTGACCACGTTCGTGGCGTGCCGCTCGGGCACGGCCGTGCGCGCGATCGTGGCTGCCACCGCGCCCTGGTGATCGCCGGAGCCGGGCAGCCCGGTCATTCCCCAGACGAGCAGGCCCAGGAACCCGGCGAGCGCCGGGGCGAGCAGCCAGAGCCGGGCGCGCCTGCTCACTCGCCCTTCTCCCTGTCCGCCTCCCGCCGGCGCACCTTCGCCAGCGTGAGGAGCAGCATCAGCGGCACGCCCACCGAGCCGACCGTGATCTGTGAGAGCCCCACGTCCGGCGCCTGATAGGCGAAGAAGAGGATCCCGAGCAGCAGCCCATAGAAGCTGAGCACGATCGCCTGCTTGAGCGTGTCGCGGGTGAGCACGACCGCGGTGCCCGCCGCGGCCACGAGCAGCAGCACCGCGACCTGCACCGCCGCCGTCATCGCCCATCCGCCTCTATGCGCTCCGACTCCTGCACGGACCAGTGGCCGTGCTCGCGCACGCGCACCGCGCGGGCGGTGGCGTGCGCCATGGCCGGGCCGCTCGCCAGCATCAGCACGGCCACGAGCAGCGCCTTGTCGGCAATCAGCGAGAACGAGTCGCGCACCAGGATGGCGAGCGCCACGAACAGCGCGCCGAACGATGCCGCGCCAACGTAGTGCAGGCGGTCGTAGACGTTGCGCATCACGAGCACGCCGAGCGCGCACAGCAGCTCGATGCCCACGCCCAGGGCGAGCAGCACGTACTCGATCAGGTCGCGCGCGCTCACAGCCAGCGCTCCACGAAGCGGACGAACACGATCGCGCCGATGAACGACAGCAGCGCGGCCACCACCGCAAGATCCACGAACGGCTGGCGCTGGAAGCCCTGCGAGAGCAGGATCAGGATGGTCGCGTCGATCACGCCCGCCAGCTCGAGCGCCACGATGCCGTCGGGCGGGGAGCGCCAGACGGCCACGCAGCCGCAGGGCACCAGCCCGGCCAGCAGCACGATCACGGCGAGCAGCCACTCGTTCATCCCAGCTCCAGCGGATCGGCGCTCAGCGGCGAGTCGTCGGGCTCGAGCTGGTGGACGAGGATGAGCTTGCGCTCCGCGTCGATCCCGACGACCACGGTGTTCGGGCTGAACGAGCCGGCGAGCTTGGCGAGCGCTCGCCGTCCCACGTCCTCCGGATCGTTCCCGGAGCCGGGCTCGAAGTGAAAGGCCCGAAAGCCTCCGCCGGTGCCGCGGCGGCCGACGAGCGACAGCACGAGCACGCGCGCCAGGCGGCCGAGGTCCGCGACGGCGTGGGCAGGAAGCCGCCAGGCGTGACGAAGCCAGCGCAGGCGCACGCGCACCGGCGGCGCGGCGGCCTCGAGCACGAACGCGGCAACGGTCGCGGCGAGCAGCGAGGCGACCGCCCCAACGATCAGCTCGGGGACGGCGAGCGTGTCGTCCAGCCAAAGCCACAACGCGGCGAGGGATACCCACAGATATCCCCACCTCGCGAATCGCGCTGACACTGGGCCCCGAGCTACCCGAAAGGCGCGCCGCTCACACTAGGTGCGGCGCCGCGGTGTTTGCCTCGCGCGATCTCGGACATACCGCATTCCGAGGCCCAGAAGACCGCTTGCGGATAGGCGTCGTAGCGATGCGGCCGCCCATCAGCATAGGTTCGGCCTCCAGAAACGGAACCGCGTCACCAACGCTGGCCGGTCGCCGGATCTTCCTTCGTTTGGCTCAGGAACTGGAGGATGCCGATGCAACCGGTCTCGGAAACGCTTCCCCGGCGGGTCGAGTACTGCGCAGACGTCGCACTCGCCCTACCGCCGCTCCGCTCCCGGCCGCCGTCCAAGCGCTCGGAGCGAAGCCGCGAGGCCCTTCTATTCAAGCGCTACCAGCGCTTCGGCGACACCGCCGCGCGCGACGAGCTGGTGGCCCGCTTCCTGCCGCTCGCCAAGAAGATCGCCCGCCGCTATGACCGCGGAGCGGAGCCGCTCGACGATCTGATCCAGGTCGCGAGCCTGGCACTCGTGAAGGCGATCGACCGCTTCGACCCGGACCGCGGGGATGCGTTCTCGAGCTACGCCGTTCCGACCATCCTCGGCGAGCTCAAGCGCCACTTCCGCGACACCAGCTGGGCGCTGCACGTCCCGCGTGGGATGCAGGAGCGCGTGCTCACGATCAACGCCGCGGTCACGCGCCTCGCAGGCCAGAACGGCACCTCGCCCACCCCCAAGGAGGTCGCTGCCGAGGTCGGTCTGCCTGTCGAGGAGGTGCTCGAGGGAATGGAGGCCGCCGGCGCGTTCGACACGGCGTCGCTCGACGCCCCGCGCCAGCGCGGCGAGGACGATGACGGCACCTTCGCCGACACCGTTGGCGAGGAGGACGCCGGCTTCGACCTGGTGGTGGACTCGACCGTGGTCGGCACGGCGTTCAAGGCGCTGCCGAGGCGCGAGCGCGCGATCCTCTACTGGCGCTTCGCGGAGGAGCTGACCCAGCGCGAGGTGGCAGACCGGCTCGGGATCTCCCAGATGCACGTGTCGCGTCTCCAACGGAGGGCTCTCGACCGGCTCCGGCTGCTCTCGGGCGACTGGGCGAGCAGCGAATTCTCATGAATGGCGCGCGGCTACCCGGGTAGCTGGCTAGCGGGCTTCCGACGGCCCGGGTTTCGCACGCCACGGAAAGGAACGAGCATGAGCCAGAAGGTCTCGGAGTTCATCCTGGAACGCCTACGCGAGTGGGGCGTGGAGCGGATCTACGGATACCCGGGCGACGGCATCAATGGCCTCCTCGGCGCCTTTCATGACGCTGACGCGCCAGAGTTCATCCAGACGCGGCACGAGGAGATCGCCGCGTTCGCCGCGTCCGCGCACGCCAAGTTCACCGGCGAGGTGGGCGTGTGCATGGCCACCTCCGGCCCGGGCGCGATCCACCTGCTGAACGGCCTCTACGACGCGAAGCTCGACCACCAGCCGGTCGTCGCGATCGTGGGCCAGCAGACGCGCACGTCGCTGGGCGCCAACTACCAGCAGGAGGTCGACCTCCAGACCCTCTTCAAGGACGTCGCGTCCGAGTACGTGCAGTACTGCATGGCACCGGCGCAGGCGCGCCACCTGATCGACCGTGCCATGCGCGTGGCGAAGGCGTCCCGCTCGGTCACCTGCGTGATCGTTCCCGAGGACGTGCAGGAGTCGCCGTACGAGGAGCCGCCGCGCGCGCACGGCTCGGTGTTCTCCTCCGTGGGCTACGAGCAACCGCGCGTGGTGCCGCGCGAGGCCGACCTCAAGGCGGCGGCAGAAGTGCTGAACGGCGCCGACAAGGTGGCGATGCTGATCGGCGCCGGCGCGATCGGCGCCGAGACTGAGGTGATGCAGGTGGCCGACCTGCTCGGCTGCGGTGTGGCCAAGGCGCTCAACGGCAAGGCGGCGCTGCCGGACGACCTCCCGTACGTGACGGGCTCGATCGGCCTGCTCGGCACCAAGCCGAGCGACCACATGATGCAGAACTGCGATGCGCTGCTGATGGTGGGCACGAGCTTCCCGTACTCGGAGTGGCTGCCGGAGGAGGGCCAGGCGCGCGCCGTGCAGATCGACATCGACGGCCGCCTCGTGGGCATGCGCTACCCGCTCGACGTGCCGCTCGTGGGCGACGCCGGCGAGACGCTGCACGCGCTCGCCCCCCACCTCGTCCGCAAGGAGGACCGCTCCTGGCGCGAGGAGATCGAGCACGAGGTGGAGCGCTGGTGGGAGATCCTCGAGGACCGCGCCAACCAGCCGGCGGAGCCGCTCAACCCCGAGCTGCTCTTCCACGAGCTCTCGCCGCGGCTGCCGGACAACTGCATCATCACCGCGGACTCGGGCTCGGCCACCAACTGGTGGGCGCGCCACCTGCGCATCCGCAACGGGATGAAGGCGGCGCTATCGGGCACGCTCGCCACGATGTGCCCCGGCGTGCCGTACGCGCTCGCGGCCAAGTTCGCCTATCCGGATCGCCCGGTGATCGCCTGCCTCGGCGACGGCGCGATGCAGATGCTCGGCATCAACGCGCTTATCGACATCGCCAAGTACCAGGACCGCTTCGAGAACAAGCAGCTCGTGGTGCTCGTGTTGAACAACCACGACCTCAACCAGGTCACCTGGGAGCAGCGCGTGCTGTCCGGCGACCAGAAGCTCGAGGCATCGCAGATGATCCCCGACTTCCCGTACGCCCGCTACGCGGAGCTGCTCGGAATGCGCGGGATCAAGGTCGATTCGCCGGACCAGGTGCCGGGCGCGTGGGACGAGGCGCTCGCCGCCGAGGGTCCTGTGCTGATCGAGGCGGTCACCGATCCGGAGGTGCCGCCGCTGCCGCCGCACATCCGCTTCGACCAGGCCAAGGAGATGGCTGCCGCGATGCTCAAGGGCGACCCGAACCGCGGGCGCATCATCCGCCAGTCGCTCAGGGGCAAGCTGGCCGAGTTCGTGAACCGCTAGATGCGCGCCTCCGCTGTGGCGGTGGAGGCCGCGATCGAGCGCGTCTCGGTCTCCGCCTACGAAATCCCGACGGACGCACCCGAGTCCGACGGCACCCTCGAGTGGGACTCCACCACGCTCGTGCTCGTTGAGGTTGTGGCCGGTGGCGAGCGCGGGCTCGGCTTCACCTACTCGGACGCCGCCGCCGCGAAGCTGATCGAGGGCAAGCTGGCCGGTGCGGTCATGGGGGTCGACGCGCTGTCGCCGCAGGCCGCGTGGGCGGCGATGCAGCGGCAGGTGCGCAATCTCGGCCAGCAGGCGCTCAGCGCCATGGCGGTGTCCGCGGTGGACATCGCGCTCTGGGACCTCAAGGCCAAGCTGCTCGGCGTCGCGCTCGCGGACCTGCTCGGGCGCTTTCACGCGCGCGTGCGCGTGTATGGGAGCGGCGGCTTCACGTCCTACCCGAACGAGCGGCTCGCGGAGCAGCTCGGCGGCTGGGCGGCCGAGGGCATCCCGCGCGTGAAGATGAAGGTGGGGCGCGACCCGGACGCCGACGTCGAGCGCGTGCGCGTGGCCCGCGGAGCAGTCGGTCCGAACGTCGAGCTGATGGTGGACGCCAACGGCGCCTGGCAGCGCAAGCAGGCGCTCGGCTGGATGGAGCGCCTGGCTGAGGAGTTCGGCGTGACCTACGTGGAGGAGCCGGTGAGCTCCGACGACCTCGACGGCCTGCGCCTGCTGCGCGACCGCGCGCCCGCCGGCATGAGTGTGGCCGCGGGCGAGTACGGCTGGGACCTCCCCTACTTCGCGCGCATGGCGCCGTGCGTGGACATCCAGCAGGCGGATGTGACCCGCTGCGGCGGGATCACCGGTCTCCTGCGGGTGGACGCGATCTGCAAGGCGCACTCGATCCCCTTCTCCGCCCACTGCGCGCCGGCGATCTCGGCGCACGCCTGCTGCGCGATGGAGACGCTCGCCCACCTCGAGTACTTCCACGACCACGTGCGGATCGAGTCGCTTCTGTTCGACGGCGTGCTCGAGCCCGACGCCGGAGCCTTGGTTCCCGATTCCTCGCGGCCGGGGCTCGGCCTCGAGCTGCGGCGCGACGTCGCGGAGGAGTACGCCCTGTGAACAAGACCCTTGCCCGCGCCCGGCGCAACCTGCTCACCGGCCGCTTCCAGAAGACGCTGTCCGCGCTCACCGCGCTGAGCGCCGTCGGACTCGGCTTCGAGATCTACCTCGAGCACTACAAGGGCTCGTTCGGCGACAAGTGGATGTGGACGCCGATCGCGCTCACCCCGCCGCTCACCGCCGCGGGCGTGGCCGGCGTGTTCAGCGAGAAGCACGCGCGCACGAGCCTGCCCGCGGTGTCCGCGCTCTACGCGCTCGACGGCGCGATCGGGGTGATCACCCACCTGCGCGGCGTCGCGCGCAAGCCCGGCGGCTTCTCGGAGCCCACCTACAACCTCGTCATGGGACCGCCACTGCTCGCGCCGGGCTCGCTGGCGCTGGTCGGCGGTATGGGGTTGGTGGCGGCACTGGCCCGCAGAGAGAAGTGAGCCGCCCCCGTGGCTGAGCATTTCCGCGGTGGAGATCCGGGTCATCTGCCCAACCGCCGAAGCGGCGGTGAGCCCGCCGACCCGGACGACCTGCCGCGCCAACGGCGCGGAACGACGCCCCAGATGCACGGCCGCTACCCGGACTGGGATGTCCTGGCGCAGTCGGATCACTGGGACGAGGTCACGCGCAAGGTCGTTCTCGCGCGCGTAAATGAACCGCCGTCGTTTCAGTTCTTCGACGAGCGCGAGCGGCACACGCTGAAGGCGTTCTGCGACGTGGTGACCGCCCAGGACCGCGAGCCGCGCATCCCGGTGCTGAGCATGGTGGACGCCAAGCTGCATGCCGGGCAGCTCGACGGCTTCCAATACGCGGACATGCCGGATGACCGCGAGGTCTGGCGGATCGTGGCGCGCGGACTCGACGAGGCCGGCTTTGCGGACGCGCAGCCCGAGGCACGGCGCGAGATCGTCGCGCGGATGTCGAAGGGCGAGCTCTCCGGCGGCGCGTGGGATGAGCTCGACGTCGCAACGGCCTGGAAGGTCGTCACCCGCGCGATGCTCGCGGCGTTCTACTCGCACCCGTGGGCGTGGAACGAGATCGGCTTCGGCGGCCCCGCCTACCCGCGCGGGTACGCGGCGCTCGGGATCGGCAAGACCGAGGGTTGGGAACCGCAGCCCGCCTTCGACCTCGACCCGGTCACCGACACCCAGGAGCGCGGGCTCGAGTGAGGGCACGCGAACTTCTCAAGGGCTCGCTCCGCCCGCCGGACAACGACTCGGCGTTCCTGCTCGATCCCCATCGGCGGGGCGTGCCGAACGTCAGCCGCATGGCCCGCTACGGCGAGCAGGACGAGGTGGACATGCTCATCGTCGGCTGCGGCGCTGGGGGCGCGGTGCTGGCGCAGCGGCTGGCGCGGGCCGGCTGGCGCGTGGTTGTGCTCGAGCGCGGGCCGTTCTGGGACCCCGACCGCGACTGGGTGTCCGACGAGGCCGGCTCGCACAAGCTGTTCTGGACCGACAAGCGCATCATCGGCGGCGAGGATCCCGTGGAGATGGGCAAGAACAACTCGGGCCACGGGGTGGGCGGCTCGATGGTGCACTACGCCGGCTATGCGCCGCGCTTCCATCCGTCGGACTTCGAGACGCGCAGCCGCGACGGCGTGGGCGCCGACTGGCCGATCTCGTACTCGGACCTGAAGCAGCACTATGAGCGCTGCGAGGCCGAGCTGCCGGTGGCCGGCCAGAACTGGCCCTGGGGCGATCCGCACGGCTACCCGATGGGGCCGCACCCGATCAGCGGCGCCGCCGAGGTGGCCTGGAAGGGCGCTCGCGCCTGCGGCATCGAGATGCGCGTGGGGCCCGTGGCGATCACCAACGGCGCGTTCGGCAACCGGCCGCACTGCATCTACCGGGGCTTCTGCCTCGAAGCCTGCAAGGTGAACGCGAAGGGCAGCCCGCTGGTGACCCACGTGCCCGATGCCATCGAGCACGGCGTGGAGATCCGGCCGGACTCGATGGCCGTGCGTGTGGAGGTGGACGAAGCGGCCGGGCGGGCGACGGGCGTCACCTATCTGCACGACGGGCGCGAGCACTTCCAGCGCGCCGCCGCCGTTGCCGTGGCCGGCTACTCGATCGAGACGCCGCGGCTGCTCCTCAACTCCACCAGCGCCCGCTTTCCCGATGGGCTCGCGAACGGTCACGACCAGGTGGGGCGCTACGTGATGGTGCAGGGCGCGTCGCAGACCGCCGCCCGGTTTCCGGAGCCGATGCACATGTACAAGGGGCCGCCGCCCGAGGTGTCGTCCGAGCACTTCTACGAGACCGACGGGTCGCGCGGCTTCGCCCGCGGCTTCAGCATCCAGACCGTCTCTCCCATGCCGATCGGCTGGTCCGAGCACGTGCTGGCCGACGGCCACTGGGGCCACGCGCTGCGCGAGTACATGCGCGACTACGTGCACTGGACCGTGCTCGGCGTGCTGAACGAGCTGCTCCCCCATCCCGAGAACCGCGTGACGCTCACCGGCGAGCTCGACCAGTTCGGGCTGCCGGTGCCGCGCTTCGACTACACGCAGTCGGACAACGACCGCGCCAACATCGCCTACTCCAAGAAAGTGATCGAGGAGATCTGGGAGAGCGCGGAAGCGCAGGACACGCTGACGATCGATCGCTACGCGCACCTGGTGGGCGGCTGCCGGATGGGCACCAATCCCGAGACGAGCGTGGTCAACTCGGACCACCAGGCATGGGAGCTGCCGAACCTCTTCGTGGCCGACGGCAGCGTGATGCCCACGCAGGGATCGGCCAATCCGGCCCTGACGATCATGGCGCTGGCCTCGCGGCTGGGCGAGCGGCTCGCGTCGGGTGCGGTGGACACACGACGCGGTGCGAGGGCGGCACTCTCCGCCTAAGAGAGCCGCTTCGCGACGCTGCGCAGATCCGCTACGAACCCCTGGTATGCGCGCTCACGCTCCTCGTCGGTGCGCGAACGAAGGATCGAGGACGGATGGACGGTCGCGGTGGCCAGCGGAGCGAGCTCCGACTCGACGAGCTGCCCTCGGCTGCGCGTGACGCGAAAGGAGCTGCCGAAGAGCGCCTTGGCCGCCACCGCGCCGAGGCACACGAGCAGCTCGGGCTTGACCTGGGCAAGCTCGGCCTCGAGCCACGGGCGGCAGGCCGTGATCTCCTCCATCACGGGCGTCTGGTGGATGCGCCGCTTGCCGCGCTGCACGAACTTGAAGTGCTTCACCACGTTCGTCACGTAGAGGTCGCGGCGGTCGATGCCGGCGTCGGCAAGCCCGCGATCGAGGAGCATCCCGGCGGGCCCCACGAACGGAGCGCCGTCGCGATCCTCGCGGTCCCCGGGCTGCTCGCCCACCATCACCACGCGCGAGCGCTTCAGTCCCTCGCCGAACACCGTCTGGGTGGCGTCGCGGTAGAGGTGGCAGCCCCGGCAGCCGGCGGCCGCCTCGCGGAGGCTCGCGAGCGTCTGGCGTTCCGGGATGAAGTCCGCGGCGCTCACCGGCCCTCGCTCTCCGCCAGCACGGCGGCGGACTCGAGCAGCAGCGCGTGCACGAACGCCTGCGGCAGGTTGCCGCGCAGCTGGCGCTGGCCCACGTCGTACTCCTCGGAGAGCAGCCCGGGCGAGCCGCAAGCCGAGCGCGTGCGCTCGAAGAACCGCACCGCGTCATGGTGCTCACCCTGCTGGAGGCACGCCAACGCGGCCCAGAACCCGCATAGGAGGAACGCTCCCTCCGCCTCGCCGAGCGGCCGCTCGTCGTGGCGGAAGCGGTACACGAAGTGCTCCTCGGACAGCTCGTCGAGCACCGCACGGAGCGTGGCTCTGGTGCGCGGGTCGTCGGCCGGAACCGCGCCGCGCAGCCCGGGCACGAGCAGCGCCGCATCCACGCGCTCGTCGTCCGGGGAGCGCTGCCAGCGGCCGCTCGGGTGGAGCGCGCTCCGGGAGGTGCGCTCGAGCAGCTCATCCGCGAGGGCGCGCCAGCCGTCGGCGTCGCCGACGCCGACCGGTGCGCAATCTGCCAGCGCTCGCAGCCCCGCGATCACGCACAGGCGGCTGTGGGTCCACACCTCGGGGTCGAGCTCCCAGATACCGGCGTCCGGCTCGTCCCAGCGCTCGCGCACCACCTGCACCGCGAGCTCGGCGGCGCGCCAGTCGTCGGCCTCCACGCGATCGTGCCTCGCCGCCGCGGCGATCAGCAGCATGATCTCGCCGAACGCGTCGAGCTGGAACTGGTGCGTCACCTGGTTGCCGATCACATCCGTGCCGCCCGGATAGCCCGGCAGCTCGAGCTTCGACTCCTCCGGCACGGCCTCGCCCTGGGCGGTGTACGCGGGCTTGAGGTCGCGCCCGTGCTCGAGCAGGCGCTCGCGCGAGAAGCGCAGCGTGGCATCCAGCAGAGGGAACACCCCGGCCGCCGCCGCGGCCTGGCCGGCGTAACAGGCGTCGCGGATCCAGGAGTAGCGGTAGTCGTAGCTGTTGCCGGCACGGGCGCGCTCGGGCAGCGCCATCGTGGCCGCGGCCACGGTGCCGCCGCTGGGCGGCGTCAGGCCGCTCATCACCGCCACAGCGAGCGCGGAGTCGCGCGGCGCCAGCGTGTGGCCGAGCTCGGGCACGCGCTCCTTCCACCCGGCCTCGGTCTGGCGCCAGAGCCGCTCGGGGTCGAGCTCATCCGGTGGAGCGCCCACCACGAGCACGAGGTCGTGCCTGTCTCCCTCGCCGAGATCCAGTTCGAACTCGAGGCCGCGGTCGTGGTCCGGCTCGGCGCTCTCTCCGCCCCACCAGTGGACCGGCAGCTCGCCGGCGCGTCCGTGCCAGCCGCCCTGCTCGTCGCGGCGCAGATCGGCGAGGGGCTTCCTGCCGAACTCCGCGTACGGGTCGAGGCGCACCCGCACGCGGGCGTCGCCCTCGTGCAGCTCGATCCGCCGCAGCATCACGATGCGATCCTCGTCCGACGGCAGAGCAAGCGCCTCACGGCACTCGACGATCGCGCGGTCGGTGATCCAGCGGCTGCGCCAGATGAGCGACGCGGGCTCGTAGTAGCCGCCCCACACGAAGCGCCCGGTGGGCTTGACCGAGTACACCCCGCGACCGCCGATCAGCACGCTGAACAACGCGGGGTCGTGCCAGCGCGGCGCGCACATCCAGGCCACGTTGCCCTCGGGGTCGATCAGCGCCCCGCGCTCGCCGTCCGCGAGCAGCGCGTAGTTGCGCAGCGCGTATACGCGCTCGTCGTCGCGACTCATCGAAGGTGGCGAAGCAGCAGCGCCGAGGCGGTCAGCGCGGCGGCGCCCGCCAGCGCGCCCGTCGCGCCGCGGCGCTGGGCGAGCCACGTCTGGGGACTGCGCCCGTGTGACTGGTCGCCGAACGAGCCGTGGCTCCCGTGGTCGCGCTCGGCGTCGAGGGTCTCCTCCAGGTAGTCGCGGCGGTCGGCTGCCGCGCGCTTGTCGGTCTGCTGTCCCTTGAAGCCCGTCTTCGCCAGGTAGGCCTCGGCCAGCCAGGGGGCGATGCGGTTGCCGAGGATCGTGTAGACGGTGGGCAGCCCCACCCAGAGCTCCCGACGCTTGTGGTGCGCTGCCCAGTGCACGGCATCGGCCGCCACCTCCGGCTGGTAGATCGGCGGAACGGGCTGCGGCTCGTTGGGCACGTGCAGGCGCACCCAGGAGAACTGCGTGGTGTTCATCCCCGGCAGCTGCACGATCCCGAGATGCACGGGCGAGCCGCGGTGGCGCAGCTCCGTACGGAGCGACTCGAAGAAGCCCTGCACCGCGTGCTTGGCGGCGCAGTAGGTGGCCTGCAGCGGAATGCCCTGCCTGCCGAGGGCCGACCCCACCTGGATGATCGAGCCGCGCCCGCGCGGCTCCATCCGCCGCAGGGCCGCCTTGGCGCCGTGCACCGAGCCGAGGTAGGTCACCTCCATCACCCGCCGGAACTCCTCGGCGCTCGTGTCCTTCACCTCGCCGAGCACCGCGGTCATCGCATTGTTGATCCAGATGTCGATCGGGCCGAACTCGGCCTCCACGCGCTCGGCGGCCGCGTCCACGGCCGCGGCATCGGACACGTCGCACGGCAGCGAGAGAGCGCGCCCACCGAGCCGCTCCACGTCCGCCGCGGCAGCCTCGAGCCCGGCCTCGCCGCGTGCGATCAGGCCGACGTGCGCACCGTCTGCCGCAAAGCGCCGCGCGATCGCTCGGCCCACTCCCGCTGAGGCACCCGTGATGACCACAACCTCTGGCACGAGACCCTCCTTACCCGATACGGCGACGCCGCAACGAGATCCAACCTGGTGGGCCGCAGATCGGGCGCGTAGCGACGGCAAAGTCGGGGTAGCTGGCGCAGATGCGCTTTCGCGGACCCCTTTCCGAGAGCTATCCCGCCGCCGTGGTGCTCGTGATCTGCGCGCTGGTGCCGTACCTCGTGCTCACCAGTGCAGTCGCGCCGCTCGAGCAACTGGTGCAGAAGGACACAGGGCTCAGCTCCAGTGCCCTTCAGCTCACCAACGGCATGGCGAACGCCGCCTACTCGTTCGGCACCGTGCTGGCGGTGCAGCTCACGATGCGCCTGCGAGGCAGGCGGTTGCTCGTCCTGTTTGCGTCGCTGTTCCTTGCCGGGTCGGTGCTCGCCGCCTGGGCTCCCAGCGCCGGCTGGTTCGTGGCCGGGCGCGTGACGCAGGGCCTCACCACCGGGCTGATGCTGATCGCGGCGGT
>DASXCV010000233.1:0-20932 GCA_036491015.1 Thermoleophilaceae bacterium
CGCCGCCGGGCGATCGCCATCGCCACGTTCTCCTTGCCCTGGAAGTAGCGGTTGGCGATGTCGGAGTCCATGACCATGCCCACCTCGGGCTCCCAGGCCACGTCGTCGGACCACTCCCAGCGCAGGTTCTGGTCGCCCCCATCTTCGGCATAGGTGATGTTCACCACCATGTCGACGTCGGGGAACTCGAATCGCTGAGGCGTCTCGGCATCCCTCAGCGCCGGACCCATCTGCGAGTCCGTGCTCATGATCGTGAACACCTTGTCCATGACCTCCCGGAACTCCCCAGAACTCTTGAAACTCATGCGGCAACCGTACCCGGAATCGCTTACGACACGCGGGGTGCGGCTTGCGAGGGCTTGGGAGTCCACTCTGGGCCGCCGGCTTCGCCGTCGGGAGTTCCCAGAGCGGACATCCCAAGCCCTCGCCCCAGCGCCGCTGTAGCACAGCGCTCCTCATCGATGATGCCGATTCGCGGGTTAGCTGGAGAAAGCTGGCTGCTGAGCGGGTGGTGTCGATGGTCCCCGGCTGGGAACTCCCGACGGCGAAGCCGGCGGCCCAGACGGGGAGCGTCGATACCACCCGCCCGCCACAAACCGCGCTCAGAGAAAAGCCGAGCCCCGCTCGACGAGGTTCTCGTACACCTTGGTCTGGATCGACTCCCGCACCTGCTCGGAGAGCTCGAACACGAACGAGCGGTCCTCGGCGGCGTCCGGGCCGAAGCGGGCGGTGTCGATCGGCTCGCCGAACGCGATCCGCCACTTCGACGGCAGCGGGACCAGTCCCAGCGGCCCGAGCAGCGGGAACGTCGGCGTGAGCGGGAAGTACGGCGCGCCGATCAGCCGCGCGATGCCGGACGCATCGCCCACCTTCGGGTAGATCTCCTCGCTGCCGACCACGGCCACCGGCACGATCGGCGCGCCCGTGCGCAGCGCGATCTCCACGAAGCCACCGCGGCCGAAGCGCTCGAGCCGGTAGCGCTCCTTGAACGGCTTGCCGGCTCCCTTCGCGCCCTCCGGGAACACGGCCACGAGCTCGTCCTGCTCGAGCAGCCGCAGCGCGTTGTAGGGCGAGGCCACCACGCCGCCGACCTTGCGCATCGCCACCGAGACGAACGGGAGCTGGAACGCCCAGTCGAGCACGAGGAAGCGCGCATAGCGCGGGAGCGGGTGCTCGCGCAGGAGCCCCACCGAGAGCATCGTCGCGTCCCAGGGGATCACGCCCGCGTGGTTGGCCACGAGCATCGCCCGCCCGTGCGACGGCACGTTGCGGGCGCCGACCGTCTCGACTCGCCACCAGTGGTCGTAGAGGAACTCGAAGAACGGGAGGAGCGCGTCCGCGTACTCCTCGTCGAAGCCCCACTCGTCCTCCTGGTAGTCGCCGGCCTGGCGCTTGACCAGGCGGTCGAGCGCGTCGCGCAGCTCGCGCGGCAGGGCAGCGCTCGCCTCGCCGAGCACGACCGGCAGGTCGCTGCCCGACTCGAGGCCGGAGCGGAGGCGCCGCAGGAAGCCGATCGCGGGGCCGACCGGGAACGCGCCGGGGAAGCTGCCCGTGTGGGCGCGGCGCGGATCGCCCCCCTCGTGCGGCGGCGGGCCCTGCCTCGCGCTGCCACCGCCGTTGGTGCCCGGCTCGGTGTGGATGTGCGTGCTCATCTGGCCACCGCCTCCCTGAACACGGGTATCAGGCGCCTGCCGCGCTGGGTGCGCACGTAGTCCTCGACCGCCTCGACCGTCGAGTAGCGCGGCATGTAGCCGACCTCCTCCACGAGGCGCGTCACGTCGACGCCGCGGCCGTAGCGGAGCAGCCGCTGGAAGTCGGGCGAGAGCGACTCCCCGCCGAGCCGCCCCCACTGGTCGCTGACGGTGGGGAACAACCCGGGCAGGAGCGGCAGCGTGGGCTTGCCCGCCAGCCGCGCCAGCCGGGTGAGGCCGATCGTGCCGGGGCCGGCGACGTTCACCGGCCCGCGCACCGGGTTCTTGATCGAGGCCACGAGCGCATCGATCGCGTCGCTCTCGTGCACGAACTGCAGGCGCGGGTCGAAGCCGAGATAGGTCGGCACGAGCGGCTGCGACAGATAGCGCGTGATCTGCGAGTCGAGCGACGGACCCACCGACGGCTGGTAGCGCAGCATCGTGCACACCACCTGGGGGTGGCGGCGGGCGTAGGTGTCGAAGTAGTTCTCGATCTCGGCGACGTCGCGCTGGAAACGCGTGCGCAGCGGATAGCGGCGCGCCATCTCCTCCGTGAAGAACTGCGGCGCGGCCGGCTCCGAGCCGTAGACGCCGGCGGAGCCGCGCACGACGATGGCCCGGAGCGTGTCCGTCTTCTCGCACGCCGCGAGCAGCTGGAGCGAGCCGATCACGTTGATGTCGTGCGCCGAGCGCCCGGACATCCCCGGCCCGGGGCGGCGGATGATCTTGTTGTGGACGATCGTGTCCACCTCGGCCTGCGGGATCAGCTTCGAGATCACCGGGTTGCGGATGTCCGCCTCGATGAAGTCCATCCGCTCGAGCCGCGCCCGCGGTGGGCGCTCGTCGAGACCGGCCAGGTAGTCGATGTCGGGGTCGGTCTCGAGGCGGCGCGCGATCTCGGTACCGAGGAAGCTCCCCACTCCCGTGATCAGTACTCGTCGCGGGGACACGTCAGCTCTTTGTCTTACGCGCGCGCGAGGAACCGGTGCGGCGCGAGCCGCTGCTCTTCTTGGCCGCCGGCAGGCGCTTCTCGATCGCGTCGAGCCGCCTTGCGATCGCCCGCAGCTCGGTGCGGATCTCCTTGAGGTCGTCGTGGGTCGCCGGGCGGCGCTCCTCGAACGCCTCCGCGATCCGCTCGCGCAGGGACTCCGCGCTCGCGCCGGCGCCGCGGACGATCTCGTCCACGGCCTCCTGCGCGCGCTCGCGCGTGATCTGTGCCGACCCGACCGTCGCCTGGAGCGTGCGCTCCACGGCGTCCCGCACCGCGTCCGGCACCTGCTGGCTTGGGCGCCTGGCCATCCGGCCCCTGAGTCTGGCATATCGTCCGCCGTGTGCCTGGCCACACGCCGATCCACCTCAAGCCCGCCGCGGATCTCGCCGAGCGGGTGCTGCTGCCAGGCGATCCGCACCGCGCGCTGGCCGTCGCCCAGGTGCTGCTCGAGCAGCCGAAGATGTTCAACCACCACCGCGGGCTCTGGGGCTACACGGGCAAGGCGCGCGACGGCGAGCCGCTGACGATCCAGGCCACGGGCATGGGCGGGCCGAGCGCGGCGATCGTGATCGCGGAGCTGATCGTGCTCGGCGCGCGCACGTTCATCCGCATCGGCACGTGCGGGGCGATCGGCCGCAGCGCGCTCGACATCGGCGACGTCGTGGCGGTCGAGCGCGCGCTACCCGCCGACGGCACGAGCATCGCGCTCGGCGCGGACGGTGAGGTGACGCCAGACAGCGGCCTCACCGATGCGCTGCGCGCAGCCTGCGGCGGGCGGGCGGTGACGGCCGTCTCCACCGACCTCTTCTACGACGACCGCGACGGCACCGTGGCCGGCTGGGTCGAACGGGGCGCGACGGTCGTCGAGATGGAGGCGGCCACCCTCTTCCAGTGCGCGAAGGTGAACGGGGTGAGCGCGGGCTGCGTGCTCGGCGTGACGGACATCGTGAGCTCCGAACGGGAGCGCATCGGCCAGGAGCAGCTAACGGAACTGGGGGTGCGCCTCGGCGAGGTGGGCTACGAGGCGCTCGCCGCGGTCGGGCCTACGGCTCGGTGACCGTCAGGCGCTCTTGCGCCCGCGGCACGGGGTCCGCGGTGGGTGTGACCGCCTCGCGCAGCGCCACGAGGTCACGGGCGATCTCGTCGAGCTTGCGCTGAATCTGGTCGCCTCCGCCCGCGCCGTCGAGGCGCGAGTCGAGCGACCCGATTCGCTCCTCGACCCGGTCGAGGAGGTCCTCGATCGACTCGAGCCGCTGCGAGAGCGAGCGCAGCCTGCGCGTGACGCGCTCGATGTCGGCCGCCGACGGGATGCCGAGGGCGCCCATCGCGGCCTCCTGGGCCTGCGATGCCTTCTCGCGCGCATCGAAGGCGCGCTGCAGCGCGCCGGTGACCATCGGGTTCGCGAGCAGCTCCTCGGCAACCTTGCCAAGTGCTTCCTCGCTCTGCCGCGAGATCTTGTCGCGAAACCCCTGCGGTTCCTCGCTCACGCCGGGGAGGGTAACAGGGTCTTGGGTGTCGGGTCCCGGGCTCCGGCAGTCGGGGCCCCCGCACCCGCCGCCGGCTCCCATAACCTGTAACTCTAACCCTCGAGTCGACAGTTATAGTGTGTTGAATATGCGACAAGGCGGGTATTAGCTGTCCACTTTCGTGGCGGGGGGATGTTGCAGGCACTGAAGCATCGCCTGGTTTTGGCCGATAGGGAGTTTGTTAATGCCCTTCGGTAGGCCACGACCCTCAGTGGCTTAGGAGCTAGGGACGGTTCCCAGTTGCAGCGCAGGATCACACCGGTTAGCTTTCAGTCGGCGCCAGGCGCATCTGGTAGCTTGCGCGCTGGTTTCAGCGGCTCCGTAATGGGGCTTGTGGGGATGCTCCGACGGGGCTTGGGAGGAGACAGAGAGCAAGGATGAGGAAGCGCCTCCTCTACATCGTGCTTGCCGCGACGCTGGTCGCTGCAGCCGCAACCGCGGTTGCTCTTCCCGCGTCCGCTGATACCACCACCGACGGGACCGGAACCGACGGCGTGACCATTCCTTCCGTGACCGTGCCCGGCACGACGCTCACGACGCCGACGGTCACCGTCCCATCGGTCCCGCTGCCCACCGTTCCCACGGACCCGACCGTCCCCACGGTGCCCACCCTCCCGGGCACGAACCCCGGCGGTCCGACCACCCAGCCCTCGCCCACCGGCACGCAGCCGACGCCGACGACGCCGGCCTCCACGAGCCCCGGCGAGACCCCGCCGCCGAGCTCCAACAAGTCGAAGACACCAACCCTCAACGTCCACCTGAGCCCTCACAAGAAGCACCACAAGAAGCACAAGAAGGGCACGACCACGCAGCCCCCGCTCTACCAGCCGAACGGCACCCCGGCCCCCACCAACCCGACCTTCACCGACGCGCTGCCGCCGTCGCTCGAGGTCACCGCGGTCCCCAACTTCGTCATCAGCCAGTTCCACGTCCCGCCGTTCCTCCTCCCGATCTACCAGGCCGCCGGGATCCAGTACGGCATCCGCTGGGAGGTCCTCGCGGCGATCAACGAGATCGAGACCGACTACGGGCGCAACCTCAACGTCTCCTCGGCCGGCGCGGTCGGCTGGATGCAGTTCCTGCCCTCCACCTGGAAGACCTGGGGCGTCGACGGCAACCATGACGGCCGCAAGGACCCGTTCAACCCGGTCGACGCGATCTTCGCCGCGGCGCGCTACCTCAAGGCCGCCGGCGGCGACCAGAACATCCAGCGCGCGGTGTTCGCGTATAACCACGCGGGCTGGTACGTCGACTCCGTGATGCTCCGCGCGCGTCTGATCGCAGGCGTGCCGCCGGACGTGATCAGCTCGCTCAGCGGGCTCACCGAGAGCCGCTTCCCCGTGTACGCGCACGCGCGTTACGCGGACGACATCGCGATCGCCGAGTCGAAGAAGAAGGTCAACGCGGGTCAGAACGCGGCGCAGCTCGTCGAGTCGAGCGCCAAGCGCAAGGGCATCAACATCTTCGCCCGCAAGGGCGCGCCGGTGATCGCCGTCCAGGACGGCGTGATCAGGAACATGGGCACCTCGAAGACGCTCGGCAACTTCGTGACCCTGCAGGACGTGTACGGCAACCAGTACACGTACTCGCACCTCGGCTCCCTCGCGCACGTGTATCCGGTGCCGAAGAACAACCTCAAGCCGAGCAAGACGGCCATCTCCAACCTCTCCGCGAACGGCACCACCCCGCCGACCGCGGCGCCGAGCACCACCCCGCCGACGCTGCCCGACACGGCCAGCAAGCTGCCGAAGCCGACCGCACCCGCCACCGCCGGCCTCGCGAAGCCCAGCTCCTCAACGAGCGCCGGCTCGAGCTCGAGCGCGACGGGCGCCTCAGGCGCGGTCAAGAAGGTGACCGGCGCGAAGAACGTGCTGCCGGCCTCCAAGCCCACCCCGGCGCCCGCCGCCGGCGTGACCAAGGAGCGCCTGTTCGCCCACCCGAGCCGGCCGAACGCGAAGACCTCCGGCGGCCTCGACCAGATCTTCAACTCCCAGGCCACCGCCGACGGCTTCGCCACCTTCCAGAACTACTTCTCCCACGCGCTCGGGCTGAACACGAAGAACTCCAAGCTCCGCCGCCTCCACCGCGGCTCGCACGTGGTGGGCGGGACGATCCTCGGCCGCATCGGCCAGACCGACCCGAGCCAGGCGCCGCACGTGTTCTTCCAGATCCGCCCGACCGGCAAGGGCGCGCCGCTGATCGATCCCAAGCCGATCCTCGACGGCTGGAAGCTGCTCGAGGCCACCGCGGTGTACCGCGCGTCCGGCAAGAACGCCCTCTACTCGAAGAACGGCGGCGACGATCTCTCGATCGGCCAGGTCATGCTGCTGCCGAAGGACCAGCTCCAGGAGCGCGTGCTCGCCGACTCCCGCGTGAGCATCTACCCGTGCGGGCGCGAGGACATCCGCACCGGCCAGATCGACCGCCGCGTGCTCGCCACGCTCGAGTACCTCGCCGACTCCGGGCTCAACCCGACGGTGAGCGCGCTCAAGTGCGGCCACAGCTATCTCACGGCCTCCGGCAACGTGTCCGAGCACTCCTCCGGCAACGCGGTGGACATCGCGGACATCAACAACATCCCGATCACCGGGCATCAGCAGCCGGGCGGCATCGCCGAGATAACGGTCAGACGCCTGATGCAGCTGCAGGGCACGATGATGCCCCACCAGATCATCTCGCTGCTGTCGCTCGGAGCGAACACGATGGCGCTGCCGGATCACTGGAACCACATCCATGTCGGCTTCCGTCCGCTCTTCGGCAACAACGCCAAGGCCGGCCGCGAGGCGCTCACGGTCCTCAAGCCGGGCCAGTGGGACAACCTCATCAACCGACTGCGGCAGATCGACAACCCCGTGGTTCCGACCAACCCGTCGAAGTACTCGATCCCGGTCAAGCCCGACAAGAACGCCGCGTCGGGCGACGACTAGCGCTCCACGTCCGACTTCGCGTTCGTCCAGTTCGAGTTCGGCTTCCTGCTGGGGCCGCCGGACGGGCGCTACGTGAGCCGTCGCGACTCGGCTGACGAGCCCGAGCACGTGATCGTGCTGCGCACGCAGGGAGCTCCGCAGCGCGGCGTGATCCGCGGGCGCGTGCCTCGACGTCGGGAGGAGGGTGAGGTCGAGGGCGTGCCCACCTCGCGGCTGAGCGTGGTGCGCGCCGCGCCGTTCGACACGCGCGAGGCGGCCGAGGCATGGCTCAGCGAGCTGCGCGGGGAGAAGGGCTCGCTCGAGGCGGAGGCCGCGAGCGGCGCGGCGGCGCTCAACCGCTTCCTGCGCGCCCACCGGGCGGCCGCGGCGGATCCGTGGGGCCGGGACGTGTCGGCCGAGCACGCGCTGGTGGTGCGCGTGGGCTTCGGCGACGGCGACCAGGTGGTGGAGGGCCGCTACGAGGCCGCGTACGAGCTGCCGCGCAAGCCGCGCGGGTCCCGCAAGCGGGAGGACCTCGCCCCCGCCGAGCGGCTGGCGGCGATCGTGGGCGGCCGCGAGCAGCAGCTCGCGTGCGAGGAGCTCGTGCTGCGGGCGCGCTCCGACCTCGACGCCGGCCGCCCGCGCGAGGCCGCGCTGCAGGCGCGGATCGCGCTCGAGGCCGTGCTGGCGGAGCTTGACGAACCGGTCGAGGCCGACCGCGCCGCCGTGGGCGACGCCGCCAACGCCGCGCTCGAAGGCGAGCCGGAGCCCGAGCTCCAGGCCGCCGTCGAGGAGGCGGTGAAGGCGATGGAGGCCGCGCTCAGGAAACGCCGCCTGCGGTCACAGATGTAGTCGTGCGCAACCCGAGCGCGACGAAGCCGTCGCGCCAGCTCGAGTACCTCGGCTGCCAGCCGAGCTCCCGCTTGGCCTTCGCGTTCGACGAGCCGCGCATCTCGGTCATCATCGACACCGCGATCTTGCCGGCGAGAAGGGTGCCGAGCCACACGGGCGCGTGCCGCGGCGCCGGTGCGCCCAATCCCTCGGCCAGCACGGGCAGCCACTCGCAGACCGGCGCAGGGTCGTCGTCCACGATGTTGTAGATGCCAGGCGCGCCGCGCTCCACCGCGATGGCCGTGGCAGCGGCGGCGTCCTCGATCTCGATGAACGACCACACGCCGGTGCCGTCGCCGACGATCGGGAAACGGCGCTTGCGGACCGCGTCCGCGTGCGCGCCGTTCTTGTCGAGTGAGGTGCCGGGGCCGTAGAAGCCGCCGTAGCGGAGCACCACGCCCTCGATGTCCTGGGCCTGCGTCACGACCCGTTCGACGTGCTTGATCGCGGCGATCGTCTGGCGCGCCGCCGGCAGCGGATCGGCGTCCAGCGGATCCTCCTCCGTCTTCACCATCTGGCCCTTCTTCTCGTTGGGCCAGCCGGTGAAGCTCTGCGCGACGAAGCGCTGCGCGCCGGCCGCGCGGGCGGCCTCGAGCAGATTGTCGGTGCCCTCGGTGCGTAGCCGGTTGGTGAGCGCGAACGCCTTGTCGAGGTTGCGGAAGCTGCCGAGCTCCCCCAGCGCGGTGGCCTGGTGAATGACCACGTCCGGCTCGGCGCGCAGGACCGCGGTCATCACAGCGTCGCGGTCGAGCACATCGACCACCACGCCCTCGGCGCCCTGCTCCTGCAGCGCGGCCAGCTTCTTCGACGACGTGGTGGTGCCGAGCACCTCGTGTCCGTTCTCCACGAGCAGCGGCACGAGCCGCCGCCCCACCGCTCCCGTTGCTCCTGCCAGAAAGACCTTCATCTCGGGGCTCCTAGTTCGCTTTCACCCCTAGGACGAAACGGCCCTGCGGCATGTGACAGGCGCGCGGCTGTCACAAAGCGCCGCCCTTTACCGTCTTAGGGACCGATGGCAGAGGTGTACGAAGAGCTGAGGCCGCTTCTGTTCTCGATCGCCTACCGCATGCTGGGCAGCGCGAGCGAGGCGGAGGACGTCGTGCAGGAGGCGTTCCTGCGCTTCCATCAGGCCGGCAAGGAGGAGAGGATCGACAACCCGAAGGCGTACCTCGCCACGGTCACCACGCGGCTGAGCATCGACCAGCTGCGCTCGGCGCGCGTGCGGCGCGAGACGTACACGGGCACGTGGCTGCCGGAGCCGCTGCTCACCGAGCAGTCGCCCGACGTGGCCCAGCACGCCGAGACGGCGGACTCGCTGTCGATGGCGTTCCTCGTGCTGCTCGAGAGCCTGTCGCCCACCGAGCGCGCGGTGTTCCTGCTGCGCGAGGTGTTCGACTATCCGTACGACGAGATCGCCGAGACGATCGGCAAGACGGAGGCCAACACGCGCCAGCTCGCCGTGCGCGCGCGCCGGCATGTGGACGAGCAGCGGCCGCGCTTCGAGGCGGACAAGAAGGCGCGCGACGAGCTGGCGGGGCGCTTCTTCGCCGCCGCCGAAGAGGGCGACACCGACGGGCTGATGAAGCTGCTCGCCGACGACGTGGTGATGTACGGCGACGGCGGCGGCAAGGGCCCGGCGATCGCGAAACCGCTCTACGGCCCCGAGAAGGTTGCGCGCTTCCTGCTCACCCTGGTCAGGCAGGGGCGGCGCTGGGGAATCTCCCTCGAGCCGGCGGAGGTCAACGGCGGCCCCGGGGCGCTCGCGCGGGCGGCGGACGGCAGCATCGCAAGCGTGATGTCGATCCAGATCGCGGACGGCCAGGTGGTGTCGCTGCGCTCTGTTGTGAACCCGGACAAGCTCGCCCACCTCGGCCCGGTGGCCGACCTCTACGAGCTGATGAAGTCGGCGCGCGCCTAGGTGACTACTAGTCGAGCGCGTCGAGCACGGCGTCGAGCTCGTCCACGACGTCGCCCGTGAGCTTCACATCTGCGTCCGAGTCGTACGGCGTGCGCCCCTGGGTGACGAGCGCGAGACGGCCGCCGTTCTCGAGCGTCACCCCGGGCAGCGACGCCACCGGGTAGACCTCGAGCGACGAGCCGATCGCGACCATCAGGTCGGCCTCGCTCGCGAAGGCGAACGCCTCGGACATCGCCTCCTCGGGCAGCAGCTCGCCGAAGAGCACCACGTCGGGCTTGAGCGGCGTGATGCACGCCTCGCACTCCGGTGTTCCGACACCGGCGCGCAGCTTCTCGATCACCTGCTCGATCCCCACCTTGGCGCCGCAGTCCGGGCACACGCTCCACTCGATCGAGCCGTGCACCTCCACCACGTTCTCGGTGCCGGCCTTGCGGTGCAGGCGGTCGATGTTCTGCGTGATCACCCCGCGGATCAGGCCGCGTGCCTCGAGCTCGGCGATAGCGCGGTGGGCGGCGTTCGGCATCTTGTCGTCGAGCGTCGCGAAGCGGTCGCCGTAGAAGTGCCAGAAGCGGTCGGGATCGCGCCGGAAGACGTCGATGTGCGCGACCTTCATCGGGTCGACCTTCTCCCACAGGCCCTTGCCGGGCGTGCGGAAGTCCGGAATCCCCGACGGCACGGACACGCCTGCGCCCGTGAGCACCACCGCCGAGTCGGCCTCGAGCAGCAGCTCGGCCACGCGCGCGGCGTTTGCGGTGGCCTGTGTCACTTGCCCCGGAACTTCGGCGTTCGCTTGCCGAGGAAGGCGCCGATCCCCTCCTTGGCGTCCTCCGATCCGAAAACCGCTCCGAACGCCTTGGCCTCCTGCTCGAGCCCCTTCGACAGCCTGCCGTGCGCCGACACCCGCTTGATCTTCTCGACCGCGAGCGGCGCCTGCTGGGCGAGCTTGCGCGCCCAGGCGAGCGAGGTGTCGAAGAGCTCGTGGTCCGGCACAACCTGGTTCACGAGGCCGGACTCGCGCGCCTCCCAGGCGCCGATCGGCGTGCCGGTGAGGTTCATCTCGAGCGCCTTGCCCTCGCCCACGAGCCGCGGCAGCCGCTGGGTGCCGCCGAAGCCGGGGATGATCCCGAGGTTGATCTCGGGCTGGCCGAAGGTGGCCGACTCGGCGGCGATGCGGAAGTCGCACGCCATCGCCAGCTCGCAGCCGCCGCCGAACGCGAGCGAGTTCACGGACGCGATCGTGACCGTGCGCGAGCGTCCCATCGACTCCATCAGCCCGTGCGCCGCTTCGAGCATCGCGCGCCCTTCCTTGTCGGGCTTCATCTGGGTGAACTCCTTGATGTCGGCCCCGGCGGAGAACGTGAACGGATTGGACGAGGCGATCACGAGCGCGCGCGCCTTGCCGTCGACCTCCTTCCACACCTGGCCGAGCTCGCCGAGGAGCTGAGGCGAGAGCGGGTTGGCCGGCGGCCGGTTGAGCCAGGCGATGGCGATGTCGCCGTTCTCGCGCGTCTCGAGCAGGACGGTCTCGCGCTGGTCGCCTTCGTCGGGCTGCGGGTAGGGGAAGAAGCCCTGGCCGGTCTTCTTCCCGAGCCGGCCCTGTGCGACCAGGCGGCGCAGGATCAGCGGCGGCTCGAACCAGTCGCCCCACTCGGTGGCGGCGCGCTCGAGCGCGTCGAGCATCGTGTCGAGCCCCGCCTCGTCGGCGCGCGCGAACGGCCCCGGCAGGATGCCGGCGCCGGCCATCATGCCGATGTCGATGTCCTTGATGCCGGCCACGCCCTCCTCGAGCACGAGGCAGGACTCCACGAGCGCCTTCAGCGAGTAGCGCTCGACGAGCGTGGCGGTGACGGCGGCCGCCCCGGACTCGGACTCAACCGTGCTCATAGAACCCCTTCCCGGTCTTCTGCCCGAGGTCGCCGGCGGCGACGAGCTCCTTCATCTGCTTGTGCACGAAGAAGCGCTCGCCGTATGACTCGTGCAGGTGCTCGGCCACGTGCAGGACGGTGTCGAGCCCGAGCAGGTCGGTGAGGTAGAAGGGGCCCATCGGGGCGGCCCGCGACTCCTGCACCAGCTTGTCGATCTCCTTGATGTCGAGCCCCTCCTCTTCCTGCACGCGCCAGATTTCGGAAACGGCGGAGTTGAGGATGCGGTTCACCACGAAGCCCGGCACCTCGCCGCAGCGGATCGGCTGCTTGCGGATCTGCTGGGCGAAGTTGAGTGCGGTCGTGATCGTCTCCTCGGAGGTCTCGTCGCCCTCGATCACCTCGATCAGGCGCATCATCGACGCCGGGTAGAAGTAGTGGAAGCCGACGACCTTGTCGGGCCGCGTGGTGGCGTCGCCCATCTCGCTCACGGACAGCGACGAGGTGTTGGAGGCGAGGATCGCGTGGCCCGGCGTGACGGCGTCGAGCTCGCCGAACACCGCCTGCTTGATCTCCATCCGCTCGGGCACCGCCTCGATCACGAAGTCCACGTCGCCGAAGCCTTCGTACTCGGTCGCGCCGGTGATGCGGCCGCTGATCTCGCCGAGCTGGCGGTCGGCGTCCTCCTGCGTGATCTTCTCCTTCTGCACGAGGCCGCCGAGCTGGGCCTGCGTGACCTGCTGGGCCTTGGCGAGGCCCTGGTCCACGAACTTCTGCTCAACATCCTTCAGTACCACCGGGATGCCGGCCGAGGCGATCGTCTGGGCGATCTCGCCTCCCATGGTGCCGGCGCCCACGACGGCGGCTTTGAATACGTACATCTGACCTCCGCAGCTACGAGGGAACGCGCAGGCTACAGCGCATGTTGATCGGCCGCCTCCGTGGCGAAGCGGCGCAGGGTGCGCCCGAGCGAATCGATCATCGCGCGGCGGATGAAGAGCACGTTCACCACCTTGCCGAGCGGACCCGTGCGCCAGACCGTGGTGGGGTTGAGCTCGTAGGCGAGTTCGAGCTGCGCGACGCTTCCGCCCTCCTCGCCCGGGTGGAAGCTCGCCTCCTGCACGCCGTGCATGGCGTCCTCCACGATGCGGGTGGCGACGAAGAACTCGCCCGAGCGCTGGACCTTCTCGTTCACGCGCCCGCGCC
This sequence comes from Thermoleophilaceae bacterium, assembly GCA_036491015.1. Taxonomy (GTDB): domain Bacteria; phylum Actinomycetota; class Thermoleophilia; order Solirubrobacterales; family Thermoleophilaceae; genus JAICJR01. Next base: position 12,992 of record DASXCV010000233.1, read on the forward strand.
CGTCGGGGAGCGACTGCCAGACGAGCCTGGCGCCGTCGCCCGGCCAGCCGTCGTCCTTCTCCACCGCGTGGGCGAAGCCCTCGATGAACGTGGGCCAGCGGCCGACGTCGGTCCACAGCGCGTACGCCTCGGCCGGCGGGAGCACCACCCTGCGCGTTGCGCGCACCGTGGTCACTCCCCGTACACCTCGCGCACGATCTCCTCGATCGAGCGGGCGATCGAGTCGAGGAACGGACGCACCTCTTCGTGCAGGCGCTCGTACTCCTCGCGGCCCTCGCCGGTGATCGAGTAGTAGCGGCGGCTGCGGCGCTCGGGGTGCTCCCACTGGCCCTCGATCAGCCCCCGCGACTCGAGCTGGCGCAGCAGCGGGTACATCGTGTTCGGGTTCACCGACAGCACACCCGCTGTGACGCTGGAGATGCGCTCCATCAGCTGGTTGCCGTACGAAGGCCCCTCGCTGATGTAGTGGAGGACCAGCAGCGGCAGGATCTCGCGCCTGCGCAGACCCCCGCTGAACGGATCCGAGGTGCCGCTTGCGCGCGGTGCGCTGTCGCCCACGGTGCGCGCTGTCTCGCGCGCGTCGGCGATCCGGCTCGTTCTGCGGACGGCCTCCTGGGTCGCGTCCGCGCGTTCCTTGCGAGGTCTGGCCACGCCTTGATCCTCGCATCTCCTTACCAACGACCGGGGGGATATCCCCACCCCCATACGCCAGAGATCCCCGTTGGCGAGTGGTCTCGCGGCCCCGATTCTTCAACCCATGCAGTACGGACCCGCAGATCAAAGGAAGGCCAGATGAAGCAGCCCAACATCGCAGCCAGGATGGGCCGCTGGAGCGCTCGCCACTGGAAGACCGCCGTAATCGGATGGATCGTCTTCGTGGTCGTCTCCGTCGCCCTCGGCAGCGCGATCGGTACCAAGAAGCTGACGGACGCCCAGAGCGGCACCGGCAGCTCCGGCCGCGCCGACAGACTTCTCGACCGCGAGTTCAAGCGGCCGGACAGCGAGCAGGTGCTCATCCAGAGCCGCAAGGTCACGCTTCACGACCCGGCGTTCCGCGCCGCCGTGAACGACGTGACCACGCGCTTCTCGCACGACGGCGTGGTGAAGGACGTGCGCTCGCCGCTGGCGCCCGGCAACGCCGGGCAGGTGTCGAAGGACGGGCACTCCGCCCTCGTGACCTTCGACATCAAGGGCGACGCCGACAAGGCGGACGACAAGGCCGACGGACTGCTCGCGGTCACTGCGGCGGCCCAGAAAGCGCATCCCTCGTTGCTGATCCAGGAAGCCGGCGACGCGACCGCCGACAAGGCACTCAACGACAGCTTCAGCAACGACTTCAACCGCGCGCGGACGCTCTCGCTCCCGATCACGCTGGCGATTCTGATCTTCGCCTTCGGTGCGCTCGTGGCTGCGGGCATCCCGGTGCTGCTCGCCATCACCGGCGTCGCGGCCACGCTTGGCCTCGTCGCCCTGCCGAGCCACATCGCGCCGGTCGACGACGCCGTGTCCGAGGTCGTCCTGCTCGTGGGCATGGCCGTGGGCGTGGACTACTCGCTGTTCTATCTCCGCCGCGAGCGGGAGGAACGGGCGAAGGGCGCGAGCCCCGAGCAGGCGCTCGAGTCCGCCGCGGCGACCTCCGGTCACTCGGTGATCGTGTCCGGACTGACGGTGATCGCGGCCATGGCGGGCATGTATCTGGCCGGCGACAAGACCTTCGGGTCGATGGCCACCGGCACGATCATGGTCGTCGCCGTGTCCGTGCTCGGCTCGGTGACCGTGCTCCCGGCGCTGCTGTCGCGCCTCGGCGACAAGGTGATGCTCGGCCGCGTGCCGTTCATCGGGCGGCGCCGTGACCGCGGGGAGAACCCGCGCGTGTCCGGCTGGATCATGGATCGCGTGCTCCGCCGGCCGGTCGTCTCGATGGTGCTGTCCGGCGGGCTGCTGCTCGCGCTGGCGGTGCCGGCGTTCAGCCTGCACACCGCCGTGCCGGGCCTACAGGGCCTGCCGCACAACCTGCCGATCGTGCGCACGCTCGACCGGGTGCAGACCGCGTTCCCCGGCGGCCCCACGCCGGCCCAGGTGGTCGTGTCCGGCCGCAACGTCGACACGCCGCAGGTGCACCGCGCGATCGCCTCGCTCAAGCGCGAGGGCCTCGCGAGCGGGCAGATCAAGCAGCCGATGACGGTCGACGTGAACCGCGCCCACACCGTGGCCGTGGTGTCGATGCCGCTCGTCGGCCAGGGCACCGACGACGTGTCGGTGCACGCGCTCGAGACGCTGCGCACCGACCTGGTGCCGCGCACCGTCGGCGCCGTCCCCGGCGCGCACGTGGACGTGACGGGCGAGACCGCGGGCTCGAAGGACTTCAACGACTCGATGAAGTCCCACGCCCCGCTCGTGTTCGCCTTCGTGCTCACGATGGCGTTCCTGCTCCTGCTCGTCACGTTCAGGTCGATCGTGATCCCGCTCAAGGCGATCGTGCTCAACCTGCTGTCGGTCGGAGCCGCCTATGGCGTCCTGGAGCTCGTGTTCCAGCACACCTGGGCGGAGGGCCTGCTCGGCTTCAAGTCCACCGGCGGGATCACGTCATGGCTACCGCTGTTCCTGTTCGTGATCCTGTTCGGGCTGTCGATGGACTACCACGTGTTCATCATCAGCCGGATCCGCGAGGCATTCGATGGCGGGATGAAGACCGAGGACGCCGTCGCGCACGGCATCAAGTCCACGGCCGGCGTGGTCACGAGCGCGGCGTTCGTGATGGTGGCGGTGTTCGCCATCTTCGCCTCGCTGGGAGCGCTCGAGTTCAAGCAGCTCGGTGTCGGGCTGGCGGCGGCGATCCTGATCGACGCCACCATCGTCCGGGCAGTGCTCCTCCCGGCAACGATGAAGCTGCTCGGCGACTGGAACTGGTACCTCCCGCGAGGCCTGCGCTGGCTGCCCTCGCGGAGGGCTTCGCGGCCCAGCGCGGAGCCGGCCCGGGCATAGATCCGAGCCAGGGGCCATGAGAGGAGGGCCGCCGACGTGGCGGCCCTCTTTTCTATTGCAGTAACGAACGGATGTCGGCCTCGAGCTCGGCGGGTTCGCCTGTCAGGCGTCGCTCGGTTACGCGCGCGATCCGGAAGCCCGCGATCTGCAGCTTGGTGTCCCGCTTTCTGTCTCCCTCGAATGCGTCGATGCCCAGGTGGTGGCGCTTGCTGTCGAGTTCGACCACCACCTTGTGCCTGAGCCAGGCGGCGTCCACGCAGTAACCGGCGATCGTCACGTTGAAAGCCGGCAACGAGATGCCGCGGTTCTGGCAGAAGGCGCGGAACCGCTCCTCGAGCGGCGATCGCGTGTCCGGCGGCTCCTCGAACAGCTCCTTGAGCGCCGCACGAAGTGCTCTCGCGCCCCGCCGCCCATTGCTCCTTCGGAGCAGTTCCTCGATCGCGCGCATGTCGAAGAGCCGCAGGCGCTGCGCCTGCTCGAGCGCCCGGATCAGCTCGGCCCGCCGGACGACCGCGGCGAGATCGATCAGCGTCCGCGGCACACTCGTCACCGGCACGCCGCGGTGGACGGCGCGATCGGCGTCGGTCAGCCGGCGGGTGAGGTGGACGGTCACACCCCTGACGTTCGGCTTGTTTCGGCCTGGCACCGTCACGTGGATGGCCCGGCTCGAGCTGCGAGTGAGACTCCGGTGGTCCGCGGCGGTCTCGTGACTGAGAAGCGCGCCTTCTCCACACGCGAAAACGGCGGCAATGAGGAAGCCGTCCCGGCCGATGTTGCGGCTCCCGACGGCATATACACCTCGGTGGATGACGTGCAGGCGACCTCTCGCCACACGTCGCTCGATGGCACCGCGCGTCAGGCCCAGCCGGTGGAGTTGCTTCGCCTCCACCACCCGGTGCTGCTCGGCGGCGAGATCGGCCATCCGAACGTCAGGTGTCTTCCCAGATGCACGGTTTCCGTGCGTTTTCGAAGACACCTGGGGCATGAGCCCATCGTGCCCGCCCTCGTGTTACCGCTCAAGACGCCTGAGCGACAGCTTGGTTACAAAGCCGCTACGGCTTTGCGACCGGTTCGACGTAGTCGATCTCGAACCACACGCGCGTCTTGCCGTCCTCGCGGGTCACGCCCCAGCGGCGTGTGAGCTGCTCCACGAGGAAGAGGCCGTAGCCGGCGCCCGCCTCGGTCGACATCGCTCCGGGGCGGGGCACCAGGCCCGCGCCGCCGTCGGTCACGCGCACGCAGAGGAACTCCGCCTTGCCGGTGAGCATCACGCGAATCTGCTCGGTCGAGCCGGAGTGGCGCACAGCGTTCGCCACCACCTCCGTGATCGCCAGCTCGAGCCGGGAGGTCTGCTCATCCGACATAAGCGATCCGGCGAAGTCGGCCGCGAGCCTGCGCGCCTCGGGCACGGATGCCGGGGCGGGTGCCAGCTCGTGGACCGCTACGCCTTCGCGTTCAGGAACGGCGGTTGACACCCGGGGAAGTGTAAAACCGTTTTGTGAAGATGCCGACCGGTCAGCTCTTCTGGGCGTCTGCGAGCTTCTTCGCCTCGCCGCGAACGCGCGCCTCGGAAGCCGCTGCCGTGGCCACATCGCGGGGATACGCATGCCTGCCGCGCAGGAGGATCACGCCGCCCACCGCGAGCGGGATCAGCATCAGCAGGAAGCTCACTTCGAGGCCGCGCGCGGTGGCGTGGGATACGCCGCCGGTCTTCGTGCCGATCGGCGCCTGGTCCGGCTTGATGCCGGCCACCAGGTCCGCCACGGCGCCGAACAGGAGCGGCGCCAGCGCCTGAGCGATGGTGCGGAGCAGGGTGCGCACGCTCTCGGCCCGTCCCCACAGCCCGCTGACGATGATGTCGAGGCGCCCGGCGTCGAGCGGCGGGTTGGCGGCCGAGATCAGCGCCGCGCCGCCGATGTCGAACCAGATGCCCGGCGACAGCGAGTGGCTCAGCAGGCCGGGCACCAGCAGCACCGCGGCGCCGATGTAACACACGCCCGGCACCCACATGCGCGCGGTCAGGAAGCCGCGCCGCAGCATCCAGTCCGTCAGGCGCCCCGCGACGAGCACGCCCAGCAGCGAGCCGATCACGAGCATTCCGAGCACGAGCGTGGCCGTGGCCTGGCTCACGTGGTAGTGGCCACGCACGAACACGACCGCGAAGGTCGACAGCCCGGCCAGGAAGAAGTAGCCGAGCGCGGAGCCGACGATCAGCGTGACGTTGGTGGGGATCCGCAGCACGTAGCGGACCGCCCGCTGGAGCGGCATGGTGGCGGGGTTCTCCTGAAGGACTAGCTCTGGATCCGGCTCGATGCCGCGTTCCTGGACCTTGCGATGCGCCAGCTCGTCATCGCGGAGCACGTCCGGGTCCTCGAGGTCCGCGTCCGCCGGCTTGCCGTGCTCCTCGAAGAGGTGGAGCGCGCCGCGCTCGAGGCGCGACCCACCGCCGCGGCTCGGCTCCGGCACGGTGCGCAGCATCGTCCGCGCCAGGAAGAAGCCCGGGATGGCGATGGCGAAGAACGCCCAGCGCCAGGACAGCGCCGCCGCGATCGAGCCGCTGATGATGAAGCCGAACGCCGTGCCCGCCACCTCGCCGCCGAGGATGTAGCCGTACACGCGCCCGCGCTCGCGCGCGGGGAAGTAGTCGCCCGTCAACGAGGCGATCGCGGGGCCGGCGGTCGCGGTGACCACTCCCAGCGCCACGCGCGCGAGCAGCAGGTGGCCGTACGAGTCCGCGATGCCGCTCCAGAGCATCGCGGCGCTCCACATGAAGATGCTGAACGAGAGCATCTGGATGCGGTTGAAGCGGTCCACGAAGTAGCCCACCGGCAGCACCGCGATGGCGCCCGCGAGCAGCGTGACCGAGTTGAGCAGGCCGACCTCGGTGTTGTCGATGTGGAGGTCCGGCTGCAGCTGGCCCGCCACGGCGCCGATCGTCGCGGCGTCCGCGCTCGCGAGCGCGAGCACCGCGCCGAACAGGAAGATCACACGCGCGCGGGCCGTGCCTCCAACGGCGTGGACCATCTGCGCCTGCATCTTCCGCCCGATCCAGCGGGTGACCGACACCACGGACGAGCCGACGGTGCGCAGGAACTCGTTGAAATCCACGCCCAGACAGTAGGGAACGGTCAGGAGGCCGTGGTCGGCCCTATGCAGCTTCGATCTGCTGCTTCAGCAGGGCGAGCGCCTTCTCATTGCCCTTGCTCATGCCGCGCGCCATGAACGGCGACATCAGCTTGAAAAGCCCGCCCGGCTTCGGCGCCATCACGAGCTTGACCCGCGTGGCCTCGCCCTCCTCGGTGAGCTCCCACCAGCCTGCCGGCTCCATCGAGCCCGGGCCGGCCTTTGCGGGCGGTCCGTGCCATGCGAGCTTCGAGTCAGGCTGGAATTCGGTCCACTCGAACGTGCCCTTCGTCCCTCCGCGCTTCAGCTCGTAGCTGTACTGGGTGCCGACCGCCGGCTCGCCCTCGGAATCCTTCTTCACCCAGTTGAAGTCCTCCACGTACTCCGGGAGGCGCTCCGCCTGAGCGATATGCGCGAACACCTGACTCCGCGGCCGAGCAATAGTCGTCTCAGAAGCAACTTCCATGGCTGAAGCATAAAAAGAAAGAGGGCCGGCGCTCAGCGCCGGCCCCCTATGACCTATGCCCTATGACCCGACGGCTACGCAGTAGCCGTTGCAGGCTCCTCGATCCGCCGCGGCATCAGCACCTCACGCGCGATCACTAGCCGCTGAATCTGCGACGTGCCCTCGTAGAGCTGCATGATCTTCGCGTCGCGCATCAGCTTCTCGACCGGGTAGTCCTTGATGAAGCCGTAGCCGCCGTAGACCTGCACGGCGTCCGTGGTGACCTCCATCGCGGTGTCCGCGGCGAAGCGCTTGGCGTGCGAGGACTCCAGCGTGTTGCGCTTGCCCTGGTCGAGCAGCACGGCGCTGTTCCACGTGGCCAGGCGCGACAGGTGCACCTTGGTGGCCATGTCGGCGATCATGAACTGGATCGCCTGGTGCATGGCGATCGGCACGCCGAACTGGACGCGCTCCTTGGAGTACTCCGTGGCGAACTCGAAGGCGGCGCGCGCGATGCCGGTGGCCATCGCCGCCACGCCGGGGCGCGTGCGGTCGAGGGTCATCATCGCGAGCTTGAAGCCGTGGTTCTCCTCACCGAGCAGGTACTTGGCGTCGACCTCGGTGTCGTTGAAGGTGATGGTCGCGGTGTTCGAGGCCCGCTGGCCCATCTTGTCTTCCTTCTTGTCCACGATGACCGTGTCGTCCTTGCGGACGAGGAAGGCCGAGATGCCGCGGTGCCCGGCTTCCTTGTCGGTCTTGGCGTAGACGGTGTACCAGTTGGCGTAGCTGCCGTTGGTGATGAAGCACTTCGAGCCGTTGAGGACGAACTTGTCGCCCTTGCGGACCGCGCGCGTGCGCATGCCCGACACGTCGGAGCCGGCGTTCGGCTCGGTCAGGCAGAACGAGGCGAGCTTGGGCGACTCGACGAGCTCGCCGAAGTACTCGCGCTTGACCTCCTCCGAGCCGCCGAGGACGACCGGCGCGGCGGCGAGGCCGTTGGCGCCCAGTGACGTCGTGATGCCGGAACAGCCCCACGACAGCTCCTCCTCGATGATGCAGCCATCGAGGTAGGTGAGGCCGGGACCGCCGTACTCCTCGGGCGCGTGGGTGTTCATCAGGCCCACCTCGTGGGCCTTGTCGATGATCGCCTGCGGCCAGGCGCCGTCCTTGTCGAACTCCCACGCGACAGGACGGATCTCCTTCTCGGCGAAGTCGTGCGCCATCTCGCGCAGCGCCTTCTGCTCGTTCGTGAGCGTGAATTCGACCATTCGTTGGCCCCTCCTGACGGGCTGGCACAAAATTAGATTGACTGGTCAGTCAATCGGGCCGTAGGAGGGTAGCGGAGACCTCGCCGATCAGCAAGAATCGGGGGCGTGGAGAGCCTCACG
>DASXCV010000234.1:0-7388 GCA_036491015.1 Thermoleophilaceae bacterium
GTCCGGCGGGATCAGCACGCTCAGCACGCCGGGCTCGAGCTGCGGCCACGAGGAGCCGAGCTCGCGCTCGCTGCGCACGAAGCCGTCGCGGCCGAGCTCGAGCCACCACGAGTCCTCCCAGGCGAGCACGAGCTTGATCGCCACCGAATGGCGCAGCGAATGGAGCGACGCGAGGCGCGCGTCCGACACCCCGCTGATCGCGATGTCGCGCAGCGGGCCGGCCGGCACGGCGCTGACCACGGCCGAGCACTCGATCGTCTCCCCGCCGGCCAGGGTGACCGTGCACGTCGGGCTCGCCACAGAGATCGCCGCGACCGGTGTCTCGTAGCGGATGCGGCCGGACAGCTCCTCGGCCATCCGCCTGGCCACGGTGGCCGATCCCTCGGCCACGCCGTGGGTCTCCCACACGTCCTCGTCGTAGAAGCCGGTGGCGCCCGCCACGGCGGCCTTGCGCAGCTCGCTGAGCAGCGACGTGCGCCACACCGAGTCGGCGGCCAGGCCCAGGTGCATCACCTCGCTCATGCGGATGCCCTCGGCCGGCACGGAGTGGTCGTGCAGGAACTCGCCGATGCTCACGCGGTCGAGGCGCTCGGCGTCGGGGTGCGACCACGGGTCGTCCGGGTCGACCGTGCGCGCGAGGGCACAGAACTGCTGCTCGGCCGCACGCCAGGCGGCAAGCTCGCTGCTCGAGAGCCACGGCGCGATGTCGCCCACGTGCGTGCCGTCGAACAGTCCCCACGTGAGCTCGCCGGGGAAGCTCGGGAACGCCGAGGTCACGGTCAGCCCGAGCTCCTGGACGAGCCCGAGGTAGCTCGTGTGGAACTCGGCGATCACCTCACCGCCGAGCTGGATCACGCGACCGTCCGGCGCGGTGAGCTGGTCCACTCGCCCGCCGGGGCGCTCACGGGCCTCGAGCACGACCACGTCCGTGCCCGCGTTCGCGAGGTCGCGCGCGCAGGACAGTCCGGCGAGGCCCGCGCCGACCACCACCACGTCGTGGCTCACACCGTCACCCCCAAGAGCTCCTCCGCGGCCCGCACCCCGCTGCGCAGCGCGCCCTCCATCAACCCGTGCCACGCGCCCGCCGTGTGCTCGCCGGCGAAGCCGAGCGCGCCCACCGGCCGCGCGAGCTCCGCGTCGTCCATGGGGGCCTCCACCGAGCGCGCGGTATACGCCCCGCGTGCCCACGGATCGTCGTGCCAGCGGGCCACGAGGGCGCTGCCGGGCGCGAGCTCGAGGTCCGGGCGCAGCCGCGCGAGCGCGCCGATCCAGCGCTCAGGTCCGCGCTCGACCTCGAGCCGCTCGAGCGCCGGCAGCGTGGCCGCGAAGCAACCCACCACCGGCAGCGGCCGCCCGTCCAGGCCGAGCTGCGTGTAGCACCAGAAGCGTTCGGGCACCGACAGCGTGGCGCTCGGCTCGGCGGGCTCGCGCAGGCCCACGAACAGCTTGGCCGCCTGCCCGTAGCGCGTGCCGCGAAGCGCCGCCGCCTTCGCGGTGGGGAGCGGCGGGTCGAACGCGATCGCGTCGGTCACGCTCGCCGGCACGGCGATCACGGCGGCGTCCGCGGCCACCGTCACGCCCCCGACGCGCACCTCCACCTGCGTGTCCGACCAGGCGACCGCCTCGACCGGGCAGGACAGGTGAACCGCCGGCCCGAGACACCCGGCGAGTCCCCACGCGAGGCGGTCGTTGCCGCCGTCGACCGTGTAGGTGTCGAATTCGCCGAACTCCGCCGCCCCGCCGCTCAGCTCCGCGGCGTCGAGGTCGGTGGCCGGGTGCGCGCAGCTCACCTCCACGCGCGCGCGGATCGCTTCGACCACAGCGCTCGGCTCGTCGCTCGCGTCGAGCACGGCGGCCAGCGTGCCGGACGGCGTGCCTGCCGCGCCGATGCGCTCCACGGCCGCGGTCACCTCTCCGCTCGTCACGCCGTCGACGCCGCGTGGCTCACGCGCGCCGTAGAACATCCCCTTGCGGACGAGGCTGAGGCCGAGCCGCGAGGCGAGCGCGCGGACCTCGGAGTTGCCCGGCAGGATGAACTCGGCCCCGCGCTCCACCGTCACGCCGCCGAACGGCACCGACCACACCCGGCCGCCCACGCGGTCGCGCGCCTCGAACACATGCACGTCGGCACCGGCGTGCCTCAGCCGGTCAGCTGCAGCCAGGCCGGCCAGGCCGGCGCCGACCACGACTGCTTTCAGCCCGGCGTCCCCTTCGCCCATACCGTCACGAGGTCCGTGAGGAGCGGGCGGAAATATGCCTCGATGAAGTCGCCGGTCGGCGTCATCGCGTAGTCGAGCAGCGCGCCCTCGACGAACTTCATGAAGATCTCGGCCGCCTCCTTCGGGCGCGGCAGACCCGCGCTCTCGACCACCTGGCTGAAGCCGTCCATGTAGGCGATCGTCCAGCGGCGGGCGAGCGGGCGCAGGTACTCCTCGCGGCCGGCCTCGAGCATCAGCTCGTACTGGGCGGTGAGGAAGGCCTGCGGATCGCTGATCTGCGCGTCCGCGAAGGCGACGATCCGGTCGATCAGCTCCTCGGTCGAGATCTTCGGCGGCGCCGCCGTGTGCTCGCGCACACACTCCGTGGAGCGCGCGATCATCAGGTCGAGCGCCTCTTCGATGAGCGCGCTCTTCGAGTCGAAGTAGTAGGTGGTGGAGGCCAGCGACACGCCCGCCTCCTCGGCCACGGCGCGGTGGGTCACGCTGTTCACGCCGCCCTCGCCGATCACCCGCAGCGTCGCCTCGAGGATGTCCTGGCGGCGCGGGTTCTGGCGCTTGCTGTTCACCGGGGTTCTCATGCGATTGCGCCTTGCACGAACGTACCGTACAGGACCTTCCCGGTCGATCCGCCGGCACGGAACTGGTGCAGGCGTCTGGTACAGTTGTCCAGGCTCTACGGAGCGGAACCCTGCATGTCAGAGCGCTATGACGTCATCATCGTCGGCGGCGGTTTCGCCGGCGTCACAGCCGCCCGGGAGTGCGCTCTGCGCGGTCGACGCACCCTGCTGCTCGAGGGCCGCGACCGGCTCGGAGGCCGCACCTGGAGCAGCCGCTGGAACGACCTTCCGATCGAGTACGGCGGCGCCTGGGTGCACTGGCACCAGCCGCACACCTTCTCGGAGCTCACCCGCGCCGGACTCGCCGTGACCGTGTCGGACGACGCGGGCCGCGCGCTGTGGCACGTCGGCGACGAGCGCCGCAGCGGCACCATCGCGGAGCGCGACGCGATCGCGCAACGCGGCTGGGACAGCTTCGTCGAGGGCGTCCGCGAGGTCCTGCCCCAACCGCACGCGCCGCTCAGCGCGCTGCCGGAGCTCGTGCGCTTCGACCGCATGAGCGTGGCCGAGCGGCTGGCCGAGCTCGACCTCGACGACGAGGAGCACGACGTGCTCGCCGCTGAGCTCGAGTCGGTCACGCACGCGCCGCTGGCCGACGCCGGGGCGCTCTCGATCCTCCGCTGGCACGCGCTCGCCGGCTACAGCCTCGAGCTGACCCAGCACACCGGCGGCCGCGTAACGATCGACGACGGCACAGGCGCGCTGCTCGCGGCGATCGCCGACGGCGCGGGTTACGAGCGCCGGCTCGCCACTCCCGTCGCGGCGGTGAACAGCCAGAACGGACAGGTCGAGGTCGAGACCCGCGACGGGGAGCTGTTCGGCGCGCGCGCGGCGATCGTCGCCGTGCCATTGAACGCGCTCGGCGCGATCGACTTCACCCCGGGCCTCCCGGCCGACAAGCAGCAGGCCATCGAGCTCGGCCAGGCCAGCCGCGGGATCAAGGTGATGATCCGCGCCCGCGGCGAGGACATCATCCAGAACTCGATCCGGGCCGGGCACCCGTTCGGCTATCTGGACAGCGAGGTGCTGATCGGTGACGGCACCCAGCTCATGATCGGCTTCGGGCCCGACGCGGAGAACTGCGACCCCGCGGACCGCGCCCGGATGCAGGCGAGCCTCGACGAGACGCTGCCGGGCTACGAGCTACTCGACGCCACCGCGCACAACTGGCTGGCCGACGAGTTCTCCCGCGGCACCTGGGCCATCCATCGCCCCGGCTGGTACGAGCACCACCACGCCGCGATGCGGAGGCCCGAGGGCAATGTGATCCTCGCGGGCTCGGACCTCGCGAACGGCTGGGCCGGCTTCATCGACGGCGCCATCGAGTCCGGCCTGCGTGCCGGCGGCTGGGCGACCGCGCAGACCGGCTAGTACGGGTACGGCGAGGGGGCGGGCGTCGGCGACGGCGTCGGAGTGGGTGTCGGCGACGGGGTGGGCTTCGGGCTCGGCTTGCCCACGATCAGGCGCATCTTGAAGCCGTGGATCGTGCACATGATCATGTAGGTGCCCTGCTTGAACACGCGGTGCGTGTAGAAGCCGGTGGACTTGTCGTGCGAGTGGAACTTCCCCGGGCTGTCGCCATAGACAGTCACGTTGTGGTCCACGGATCCCACGAAGTGCCACTTCATGACGGTCCCCGGGGCCACGTGGACGGTCGGAGTGTGGTTCGAGTCCTTGACGAAGAAGAAGTCGCCGACCTTCAGCACGCGGGTCTTCGGCTTCTTGTGCGTGGCCGCCACCGCCGGAACCGCGAACGCGGCCAGCGCCGCGAGCAGCACAGCGGCCGCCAGCGAACGGAACGGGTGACGCATCATCTTCCCCATCTAACCGCCTAGACGCACCGTTTCGTCAGTTTCTTCCCTAAAGACCTTCGCCCGGGAGCAACTGGTTCGTGAACGCGCCCGTCGCATTGGCGCGCTTGAGGATCCCGTTCTGGTGCATCCAGGTGGCGAACGCGCCCCACTGAGCCGGGTCCTGCCAGCCGAACGGCTGCCCCGCCTGCGGCACGAATGCGGGCAGCGTGACCTTCGCCGAAGCGCGCTGGAGCGCGGGATCGAGGCCCGGGTTGGCCTTGAGCAGCGCGTCGACGGCCGCCGTCTGGTCGTGCTGGAGGAACCTGACGCCGCGCGAGAGCGCGCCGATGAAGCGGCGGATCGAGTCGCTCGTCTGCTTGTTGTCGAGCCCGTCGGCATTCGCCACGAGCACCAGCTCGTCGTAGTTCGGCACGCCGAGCTGCTGGAGCCGCAGCACGTGCGGATGCTTCTTCGCCAGCCGCAGCTGCACGGCCTCGTAGTTCCAGTAGCCCCCGAGGATCGCGTTCACCTTGTGCGACACGAGTGCCGGCACGAGGTTGAAGCCCACGTTGCGCTCGGTCACCGACGACGGGTCCACGTGCGCGTTCGCGAGGATCGTCTTCAGGTAAGCCGACTGGTAGTCGATCCCCGCCGTGCCCACCTTCTTGCCCGCGAGCTGGGAGGCCTTCGTGATCGGCGGGTCGTTCAGCGAGATGATCGACGTGAGCGGCTCGTGCACGAGCGCCCCCACCGAGATCACGTTCAGCCCGTCGTCGCGCGCCCGCAGCAGCTCCGGCTCGTAGGAGATCGCGAGGTCCACGCGGCCGGCGGCCACCTGCTTGATCGGCACCGACGGATCGCTGGGGGTGCGGATCTTCACGTCGAGCCCGGCCTGCTTGAAGTAGCCCTTGGCCTTCGCCGCGTAGATCGCGGCGTGGTCCGCGTTGGGGAAGTAGTCGAGCATCAGCTCGAAGGACGTCAGCCCGTTCGGCTCCGTGCGCTCCGTCTTCGCGCCACAGCCCACCAGCACGATCAGGCAGGCGAGCAGCGCGGCGGCTGTGAGGGCAAACGAGAGTCGTCTTGTCATCGGCTGTCTTCTCCTCGGTTCCAGGGCACGGCCACGCGCTCCGCGACCGTCACGAGCACGAACATCCCCACGGCCAGGAGGGTCAGGATCACGATGCCCGCGTACACGCGCGGCGTCTGAAGCTGGTTGTTGGCGAGCAGCACGAGCCGCCCGAGCCCGCGGTCGGCGCCGGCCCACTCGCCGAACACCGCGCCGATCACGGACACGGTTGCGGCTACCCGGAGCCCGCTGAAGAAGAACGGCAACGCGGACGGCAGCTCCACGCGGACGAGCGTGCCGAGCCGCGAGGAGCCGAGCGTGCGCATCAGCTTGAGCAGCTCGGGGTCGACCGAGCGCAGGCCGTCGAGCACGTTCACGGTGAGCGGGAAGAAGCAGATCAGCGCGACGATCGCGAGCTTCGGCCCGATGCCGTAGTCGAACGCGAGCACGAACAGCGGCGCGAGCACCACCACGGGAATCGCCTGCGAGGCCACGAGCAGCGGGTAGGCGGCGTCGCGCAGCGGGCGGAACAGGTGCATCACCACGGCGCTCCCCACGCCCAGCACCACAGCGATCGCCAGGCCGAGCGCCACCTCCTCGAGCGTCACCCACATGTTCGAGATGAGCAGCGCGTGGTCGACCTTCAGCGAGTGCCAGGTCTCCACCGGCGAGGCGAGCGTGAGGTTGTCCACGCCGGGCAGCGAGGCCACGCCCTGCCAGATCAGCACGAAGGCGAGCAGCAGCGCGGCGGCCGGCAGGTAGCGCTTGGCGGCGGTCACTGGCCGAGCGCCTCCAGCGCGCGCTCCTTCAGCTCGGCGAAGCCGGGGGAGGTGACCGTCTCGCGCCTCTGCCGCGGGCGCTCTAACGGCACGGTGAGCTCGGTGAGGATGCGGCCGGGACGCGGCGACATCACCGCCACGCGGTCGGCCAGGAAGAGCGCCTCCTCGACGTCGTGGGTCACGAGCACGACCGTGCGCGGCTCGCTCGCCAGCGCGCCCGCGAGCCACTCCTGCATCTGCGCGCGCGTGATCGAGTCGAGCGCGGCGAACGGCTCGTCGAGCAGCAGCACCGGCCGCCCCGCGAGCAGGGTGCGCAGGAAGGCGACCCGCTGGCGCATGCCGCCCGACAGCTCGCGCGGGTACGAGCGCTCGAACTCCGCCAGGCCAAAGCGCTCGAACAGCGGCGCGGCCTGCCGGCGCGCCTCGCGCCGCGGGACCTTCTTGCACTCGAGCGCCAGCGCGGCGTTGCCGAGCCCGTCGCGCCAGGGGAGGAGCAGGTCGCGCTGCGGCATGAAGGCGCAGGCCTCGAGCCCGCCACCCTCGACCTGCCCGGCGTCCGGCGCCTGCAGTCCCGCGAACAGCTCGAGCAGGGTCGACTTGCCGCAGCCGGACGGCCCGACCACCGCCACCACTTCGCCCGCGCGCACGTCGAGATCGACGCCCTCGAGGGCCGCCACGGTCTTGCGTCTCGAGCGGTAGATGCGGCCGACTCCGCTTGCCGCCACCGCCGTCTTTCCTACAGAGAGAGGCTCCTGGTCGGGAGCCTCCGTACGCGTCTGCATTGCTCCCTCCGCGGGCATTACCCCACAGGTTCGAAGGGTCAGCGCCGGGCGACTGCCGTCACATGCGCTATCTCAGCCCGCCTTCCCGCGAGCCCCCCTGTTGACGCCGAGGAGTCTACTCCTGACGCCGTG
>DASXCV010000235.1:0-3787 GCA_036491015.1 Thermoleophilaceae bacterium
ACGAACATCACCTCGGGCACGAAGCAGTTCCGCGACGTGCGGAGCAGGAAGCGCACCGCCTCGCCGATGTCCTCGGGCCGGATCATGTCCTCCTGCTTCACCGACTCGCGCGCCCAGTCGGTCATGTTCGTGTCCACGAGCGCGGGGCAGAAGGCCGTCACCTGAACGCCCTCCTGGCTCAGCTCGCCGTGCGCCGCCTGTGACAGGCCCACCACCGCGTGCTTCGTCGCCGAGTAGGCCGACAGCCACGGCTGCCCGTACTTGCCCGCGATCGACGCGGTGTTCACCACCAGCGCCTTGCCGTGCTCGCCGCCCGCCTGCTTCAGCATCGGGATCGACTCGCGCAGCATCAGGTACACGCCGCGCAGGTTCACGTCGAACTGCATGTCGAGCCGCTTGGTGTCCGCCTGCTCGATGGTCGAGCCGATGCCCACGCCCGCGTTGTTGATGAGCACGTCCATGCGGCCGAACTTGTCCGCGTGCGCCTTGGCGAGGGCCTGGATCTCCTCCTCCTTGGCCATGTTGGCGGGCACCGCCTGAACGTCGATGCCGGCGTCGGAGAGCTGCTTAGCCGCCTCCTCGAGCTTGTCGGGCCGGCGCGCCGACAGCGTGATTCCGTAGCCGTCCTCGCCGAGCGCCTGCGCGATCGCGAGACCGATTCCACTTGAGCCGCCGGTGACGAGCGCAGCACGACCTTCCATCGAAGTCCTCCTCTTCGCGGGCTGGGCCGCGGGCACCTTATCGGGCGCTACTACTCTCTTGCGATGCCCTTCGGCCGACCCCTGTGCGGGCTCGCACTGCTCGCGGCGCTCGCCGTTGCCGCGTGCGGCAGCAGTTCGTCGGACACGTCGAGCAGTTCGGGGAGCGCCTCGCAGACGCAGCCTGCCGCCAAGACCCCGGCCAACATCAAGTTCCCGAAGGCGAGCCCGGCCGACTTCACGCAACTCGCGCGCGCCATTCCGCAGAACGCGCCGATCCTCGCGCTCACCGAGCAGGACTTCCAGCCGGGCGTGAATCGCCTCGGCTTCGGCCTCTTCACGAGGGCGCAGTCGCAGATCACCGGGGCGCCGGTGGCGATCTACATGCAGGCGCAGGGCGGGGGCAAGGTGCTCGGGCCGTACGTCGCGCACGAGGAGTCGCTCCAGGTGCAGCCTCCCTACCTCAGCGAGACGGTGAAGAACGATCCCGACGCCGCCAAGGCCGTCTACGCGACCACGGTGAAGTTCCCGAAGGCCGGCAAGTACAACGTGCTCGGCGCGGTGGACCTAAACGGCAAGCTGGTGCCTACGGGCATCGGACTGAAGGTCAACTCGCACGACACGATCCCGGCCGTCGGTCAGAAGCCGCCGATGATCTCCACGCCCACCGTCCAGTCCGTGAACGGCAACATCGCCTCGATCGACACCCGCTCGCCCCATGACGACATGCACGACGTGAACTTCCGCGATGTCGTGGGGAAGAAGCCGGTGGTGCTCGTGTTCGCCACGCCGCTGCTCTGTCAGAGCCGGGTGTGCGGCCCGGTCACCGACATCGCCGAGGACGTGAAGCACACCGATCCGCTTGCCAAGGGCGTTGCCTTCATCCACATGGAGATCTACAACGACAACAACGCCAACAAGGGCTACCGGCCGCAGCTCCAGGCGTTCCACCTGCAGACCGAGCCGTGGGCGTTCGTGCTCGACAAGTCCGGCCGGATCTCAACGCGCTTCGAGGGGGCCTTCTCGAAGGCCGAGCTCGAGGCCGCGGTTCAGAAGGCCGTCAAGCAGTAGCGGCGGCGCGTTCGCGCGCGGCGAAGAACCCGCGGACCGCCCGATGGGTGTCGTCGGCGCGCTCGACCTGCGGCACGTGACCGCAGTCGATCTCCACGTGCTTCGCCCCCGGCAGCACTTCCTCCACATGGCGGGCGAAGCGGATCGGCACCACGTTGTCGCGCTTGCCCCACACGAAGAGCGAGTCTGGTTCGAGGGCGGCCAGGCGGGTCCAGAAGCCCTTCTCCCCGTGCGGCTCCTCCAAATAGATGTTGCGCGCGGCGGCGTAGAAGGCGGCGCGGCCGCGTGGCTGGAGGTAGGCGCGCATGAATTCGTCCACGCCGATGGCGGTCCAGCCGTCGCGCGCGCCGGGGATCATGCGCTGGACGACCGCCTCCACGATCGGCCGGGGCGCCACTTGCAGCAGGCCGAGCTCGGGACGCACGAAGCGGAGCGCGCCTGCCCACTTTCGTTCTCTTAGCCAGGCGAGGCTGGGGGCGAGGAGGGCGAGCTTGTCAGCTCGGTCCGGGTAGTCGAAGCCGAGCTCGAGGGCCACGCGCCCGCCCATGCTGTTGCCCACGACGTGCGCTTTGTCGATGTCGAGCGCGTCCATGAATGCCGCTGTGGCTTGCGCGAAGTAGGCGGCGTCGTACGGGGCGGCGATGGGCTTGTCGGAATCGCCGAAGCCGGGGAGGTCCAGGGCGATGACGCGGTACTCGTCGGCCAGGGCGGCGACCGTGGGCAGGAACGAGCCCTTGGTGCCGCCGAGGCCGTGGATACAGATCACGGTCTGCGGCCCGGTGCCGGCCTCGAGGTAGGAGATCGTCGTGCCCTTCTTCGTCTTCGCGCGGTGGAACTCGAGCCGTCCGGGGTCGGTCATGCCGGAGGTGGCGGCGAGCAGGCCGACGCCGATGTGGAGGTTGTGCCTGATCTCGAGCTGGCCTCTGCCGTAGGCGGTCATGCCGCCGCGGATGTCGGCGCCGATCTGCTTCCAGGTGTTCTCGCCGGCGGTGAGCGTGGCGTCCGGATGCGCGTCCTCGTTCGCCGGCTTGAGGCGCGCCTCCGAGCCGCGGATGGTCACGTCGTACTCGGCGCCGTTCTTTACGCGCAGGCGTACGCGCGCGCGGTCATTCGGAGCGTCGAAGGGCTCCGGGTCGAAGCGGTCGACGAGCTGCTGGAGGTACGCCGGGGTCCCTGCCATGTGCACTTTTAAGATGCCACATAAAGGGGCCTAGCTGTCGAAGCCGAGGCCCAACCGGTCGAGCGTTTTCAGCCAGAGGCCGCGCCTGCCCTCGTTCCTGTCCGCGGCCGCGAGGCGGTTTCTCGTCAGCTCGATCACCGCGTACTTGAGCGGTTCCGGCGGGAAGGGGACGGGCTTGGTGGTGACGTACCGGAGGCTGCTCTGCTTGCCGTCGAGGATGTCCAGCGCTGTTTGCGCGCCGAAGCGGGTGGAGGCCACGCCGAGGCCGGTGTAGCCGATCGCGTATGCGGTCTTGCCGTCGTGCTCCGTCCCGAAGAAGACGCTGAAGCGGCTGCACGTGTCGATCGCGCCGCCCCAGCGATGGGTGAACCTGACGCCTTCGAGCTGGGGAAAGTTCGTGAAGAAGTGCTGGCTCAGCATGGCGAAGGATTTGTCGTGGTCGTCGAGGGATGGCTTCACGGGACCGCCGAAGCGGTAGACCGCGTCGTAGCCGCCCCAGAGGATCCTGTTGTCGGTGGTCAGGCGGTAGTAGTGGAACTGGTTGGCGCTGTCGCCGGTGCCCTGGCGGTTGTGCCAGCCGAGGTCGCTCATCTGGGCTTCGGTCAGTGGCTCGGTGATCAGGGCGTAGTCGTAGACGGGGGCGAGGTAGCGCTTCATCTGGGCGAGGAGCGGCTTGTAGGCGCTGGTGGCGAGAAGCACGCGCCTCGCCTTGATCGCGCCCCGTTGCGTCCGGACCTCCACGGTTTCGCCCGTGTCCCGCAGCCCGGTGACGGCGGTGTGCTCATAGATCCTCACGCCGAGCCCGATGGCGGCTTCGCGCAGGCCGTCGGCGAGCTTG
>DASXCV010000236.1:0-2223 GCA_036491015.1 Thermoleophilaceae bacterium
AGCTCGGCTCGGTCGCGCTCCACCGCTGCCCGCCCAGCCAGGGCGGCTGGTGCGGAGCGATCTCGCGCGCGCTCGATCCCGGGAGGCCGCGCGGCCCGCACATCCGGATCGGCTTCCAGTGGCTGCCGCCGCACCACAACCGCGCGACCGGGCCGGCGCTCGTCGCGGTGGAGGGCGGGCCCGGCTACCCGTCGTCGGGCAGCCTCGTCGAGTACCACGGCATCTTCAGCCCGCTGATCGGCCGTCGCGGGCTGTTGCTCGTGGACAACCGCGGCACAGGCATGTCGGCGCTGATCGACTGCGCCGAGCTGCAGAACTTCGTGGGCCGCAGCTCGGGCCCCGCGTTCGCCGCGCGCGTGGCCCGCTGTGCCGCTCAGATCCAGAAGCGCTACCCGCGCGTCCACGCCACCGATCTGTTCGCCACCGCCTACGCCGTGAACGATCTCGCGGCGGTGCTGCGCAAGCTCCGCCTCGGGCGGGTGGACCTCTACGGCGACTCGTACGGCACCTGGTTCGTGCAGTCGTTCATGGCGCGTCATCCGTCGCTGCTCCACTCGGTCACGCTCGACTCCGCCTATCCGGTGGTGGGGCTCGACCCCTGGTACGCCTCGTCCGGACCGGTGGCGAAGACCGCGCTCGACGCCGTGTGCGCGCGCGACCCAGCCTGCTCGGCGGCCGCCGCAGGCAGCGCCGGCGACCGGCTGGCCGCGCTGCTCGCCAAGCTCCGCCAGGCTCCCATCACGGGCTCGGCTCGCGACTCCGACGGCAGCCGCGGCCACGCCACCGTCACGCCGCGCACGATCGTCGACCTCGTGCAGGACGCCGCCTCGGATCCCGTGATCTACCGCGAGCTCGACCCATCGGTGCGCGCCGCCCTGGCGGGCGACGACACGCCGCTGCTGCGGCTGGCCGTTCAGTCCGGCACCTACGACCACGGCGCGAGCACCGCCGCCTACTTCACCGACGGCCTCTACTTCGCGGTGAGCTGCACCGACTACCCGCAGTTCTTCTCGATGAGCTCGTCCCCCGCCAAGCGGCGGGCCGAGTACGCCGCCACCGTCGCGGCGCCGCCGGCCGGCGACCCGTTCGCCCCCTTCACGCCAAGCGAGTGGCTGACGATGAGCGCCTACGACGAGCCCTACCAGGCCTGTCTCGACTGGCCTAAGCCGGTGCACAGCGCGCCGCCGGTGCCGGCCGGCTGGCAGCCGCTGCCCGCGAGCGTGCCGCTGCTGATCCTCGGCGGCGATCTCGACTCGCTCACCCCCGAGCCCGACGTGGAGAAGTTCGGCCCGACGCTGGCGAAGCACGTGCGGATCGTGACGCTGCGCAACGCGGTGCACGTGAGCTCAGAGGGCGACACGCTGCTGCTCGGAGCCACCCGCTGCGCGCGGCGGATCATCCGCGCGTACGTGGATGCACCGGGCAAGCTCGACTCGCTCGACACGAGCTGCGCCGGGAGCATCCCGACCGTGCACACCGCCGGCTCCTACCCCGCGCTCTTCGCGAACGCCCAGCCCGCCACGCTGCTCGACGGCCACGATCCGGGAGCGGAAGCGCTGCGCGGCGCCACCGTGGCCGCCGCGGCGCTCGGCGACGCGCTCATCCGCCACTTCTACTCGGGCGTGAACCACGGGCCGGGGCTGCGCGGCGGCACGTTCACGACGAAGGGCGACCCAACCGTGTTCAAGCTCAAGGCGATCCGCTTCGTGGGCGACGCGACCGTGACGGGAAGCGGCAGGTGGAACTCGAGCACCGGCGCCGTGAGCGGCAGCTTCAGGGTGAGCGCACCGGGCGGCCCGACGCTCGTGAAGGTGAGCTGGAACCAGGACGCCGCCACGGCGACGGCCACATTCGCGAACGGCTCCCGCGCGACGCTGCCAGCGCCCTAGGCGCCGCGCGCTCCCAGGACTCGCTGGTGACCCAGTCCGAAGAGCAGTCGCCGGCTAACGCCCACGCAGCAGCGGGAGCACGTGCTCGGCATACAGCCGCAGCGCGCGCTCCTGGTCCTCGCCCGGGAAGTGGAAGTTGAGGTGCGTGAAGCCGAGGTCGAGGTAGGGCTGGATCGCTGCCACCTGCTCCTCGGGGTTGTCGGACACGATCCAGCGGGTCGCGGCCCGCTCGGCCGGCAGCGCGTCCGCCAGTCGCTGCATCTCGACCGGGTCCTCCACCCCCACCTTCTCCTCGGGCGTCAGCGCGAGCGCGCCCCAGTTGCGCGTGTCCTCC
>DASXCV010000237.1:0-4834 GCA_036491015.1 Thermoleophilaceae bacterium
CTCGCCGCCTATCCTCCGCGCCCGCATGGCCCACACCTGGCACGAGCTCTTCATCACCGGCGAGGATGCGCCCGCGGTCGCGGATGAGCCCGCCGAGGAGCGGCAGGGCTTCTTCCGCCGCCTGCGCCAGAACCTCTCGAAGACGCGTGAGGCGCTCGGGGCCGAGTTGCAGGCGAGCGTGTTCCAGAACCTGGACGAGGAGGCGTGGGAGCGCCTCGAGGAGACGCTGATCTACGCGGACGTCGGCGCCACCACCACCGCGAAGATCGTCGAGCGGCTCGAGGCGGAGGCCGGCGCGGGCGAGCTCACCGGCGGGGACGACCTCCAACGGCGGCTCACGGAGATCATGGCCGAGGTGGCGCGCACGGGCGACCTCACCATCGACCTCCGCCCGAACCCCACCGTGATCCTGATGGTCGGGGTCAACGGCACCGGCAAGACCACCACGATCGGGAAGATCGCCTGGCACCTGCAGAAGGAGCTCGGCAAGTCGGTGATGCTGGCCGCCGGCGACACCTATCGCGCCGCCGCCGTCGAGCAGCTCGCCGAGTGGGCGGAGCGCGCCGGCTGCGACATCGTGCGCGCGGCGCACGGCTCGGATCCCGGCGCCGTCGCCTTCGACGCGATCGAGGCCGCGCGCGCCCGCGGCCACGACGTGGTGATCTGCGACACCGCCGGCCGCCTCCACACCCAGCAGCACCTGATGGAGGAGCTGACGAAGGTGCGCCGCGTGATCCAGAAGCAGCTGCCGGGCGCGCCCCACGAGACGCTGCTGACGATCGACGCCACCACCGGCCAGAACGGCCTCCGTCAGGCGATGCTCTTCCGCGAGGCCGTCGACGTGTCGGGCATCGTCCTCACGAAGCTCGACGGCACAGCGAAGGGCGGCATCGCCCTCGCCATCGCCCAAGAGCTGGGCGTGCCCGTCAAGCTGATCGGGATCGGCGAGACGCTCGAGGACCTGCGCCCCTTCGACCCAGACGACTTCGCGCGGGCGATCATCGGGGCATAGCGGCGCGGGCGCCGCGGCCGGTGTCCCTTATCGCGACCGTTGCGCAAAGAAACGATCCGTGTCCGGAGTTCGGCTCTAGAGCGCCCTCCTCCGCCCGGAGATCGTTTCGTGGCGCAACGATCTGAGAAAGGGTCTCGTCCGTCACGTCGATTCAGCGGGCGGCAGCTGCGCGCGAACCGCCCCCGGGCGCGCTTGGCGGCGGCGCAGCCTGTAGCGTCCGGCGCATGGCCGACCCGAGCTTCCGTGACGGCACCCGGGTGGTTCGCGCGGGCCTGCCCGAGCCCGAGCAGGGCGAGCCGTTCCTGCCGGGTCCGACCTTCGCCGCGCCGTACCACTTCAGCGGGCCACCGAATTCGTCGGAGTACGTCTACGGCCGCTACGGGAACCCCACGTGGACCGCGTACGAGTCGGCGCTGGGCGAGCTGGAGGGCGGCAGCGTCGTTCTCTTCTCCTCGGGCATGGCGGCCGCCACGGCGGTGCTCCTTCCGCGCCTGCGCCCGGGCGATGTCCTCGTGGCCCCGGCCGATTGCTACATGGGCGTCCGCTCGCTGGCCCGCTCGCACCTCGCCGAACGCGGGGTGGAGGTGCGGCTCGTGCCCACCGCCGACCCTGGCTTCGCGGACGCGATCGAAGGCGCCTCGCTCGTTTGGCTCGAGAGCCCGTCCAACCCCGGCCTCGACGTGTGCGACCTCGCGTTGCTCATCGAGCGTGCCCACGCCACGGGCGCGCCTGTGGCGGTCGACAACACGTTCGCCACTCCGCTCGCGCAGCGCCCGCTGGAGCTCGGCGCCGACTTCGTGATGGCGAGCGCCACCAAGTACCTCAGCGGCCATTCGGATCTCGTGCTCGGGTACGTGGCGACGCGTGATCCGGCCGAGGTCGAGCAGCTCGTCCACTGGCGCATCCACGCCGGCTCGATCCCGGGTCCGTTCGAGGTGTGGCTGGCGCACCGTTCTCTGCCCACGCTGGACATCCGCCTCGAGCGTGCCTGCGGAACCGCCCAGGCCCTCGCCGAGCGGCTAGCGGGCCGCGACGATCTCGAGGGGCTGCGCTATCCGGGCCTCCCCGGCGACCCAGCGCATGAGCTGGCCAGCCGCCAGATGACTCGCTACGGCACGATCGTGTGCTTCACGCTCGCGAGCGAGCAGCAGGCGGAGGGCTTCCTGAGCGCCTGCCGCGTGATCAACCAGGCGACCAGCTTCGGCGGCGTCCACAGCTCGGCGGAGCGGCGTGCGCGCTGGGGCGGCGATGACGTACCGGAGGGCTTCATCCGCCTGCACGCCGGCTGCGAGGATCCGGCCGACGTGATCGCCGATGTCGAGCAGGCGCTCGACGCGGCCACCTCCCGCTAGCCTCCGGAACGCATGTTCGACACCCTCTCCGAACGCCTCCAGTCCGCGCTCGCCGACGTCCGCTCGCGCGGGACGCTGAGCGAGGACGACATCAACAAGGCGATGCGCGCGATCCGCCTCGCGCTGCTCGAGGCGGACGTGAACTTCCAGGTGGTGAAGAGCTTCACGAACGCAGTGAAGGAGCGCGCACTCGGCGCCGACGTGCTGCAGTCGCTGAACCCCGGCCAGCAGGTCGTGAAGATCGTCGACGACGAGCTCACGGCGCTCATGGGCGGCGCGGGCCGGGACCTGGTGTTCGGGTCGTCGAAGCCCACCGTGATCCTCATGGCCGGCCTCCAGGGCTCGGGTAAGACGACGGCCTGCGCGAAGCTCGCGCTCCACCTGCGGGAACAGCAGAAGAAGGATGTCGCCCTGGCGGCCTGTGACGTGTACCGGCCCGCCGCGGTCGAACAGCTCGTGAAGGTCGGCGAGCAGGCGGGTGCCACCGTCTACGAGCAGGGCACGGGCCGCAACCCGGTGGACATCGCCGAGTGGGCGCTCGGCCAGGCGAAGGCCCAGGGCAAGGACGTGCTGATCGTCGACACTTCGGGCCGGCTCCACATCGACGAGGAGCTGATGAAGGAGCTCGCCGAGATCAAGAAGCGCACGAAGCCGCACAACGTGCTGCTCGTGGTCGACGCGATGACCGGCCAGGACGCAGTGAACGTGGCCGAGCAGTTCGCGGACGTCGCGAACTTCGACGGCGTGGTGCTTACGAAGCTCGACGGAGACGCCCGCGGCGGCGCGGCGCTGTCCGTGAAGGCGGTCACCGGCAAGCCGATCCTCTACGCCTCCACCGGCGAGAAGCTCGATGCCTTCGAGCGCTTCCATCCCGACCGCATGGCGCAGCGCATCCTCGGCATGGGCGACGTGATGACGCTCGTCGAGAAGGCCGAGCGCGAGTTCGACGAGAAGAAGGCCGAGGAGCTCGAGCGCAAGATCCGCAAGCAGGAGTTCACGTTCGACGACTTCCTCGACCAGCTCCATCAGATCCGTCGCATGGGTCCGGTCAGCGGGCTGCTGAAGATGATCCCGGGATTGAGCGGCCAGCTCGGCGGGTTGAAGATCGACGACCGCGAGCTCGACCGCGTGCAGGCGATCATCACCTCGATGACGGCGGAGGAGCGGGCCAACCCGTCGATCCTCAACGGATCGCGCCGCCGGCGTATCGCTCAGGGCTCGGGAACGAACGTGAGCGCGGTCAACCAGCTCGTCAAGCAGTTCGGCCAGATGCAGAAGATGATGCGCTCCATGTCGCAGGGAAAGATGCCGAATCTGTCGCAACTCGCACGGGGCCGCTAACGTTCTGCGCCGCCGTGTCCATCTAGTGAGGTGAACTGAGACTTGGCAGTACGTGTAAGGCTGACGCGCGTCGGGGGCCGGAAGAACCCGATCTGGCGCGTCGTGGTGGCCGATCAGCGCTCTCCGCGCGACGGTCGCATAATCGAGACGATCGGGCGCTACAACGCTCAGGTGGAGCCGTCGGAGATCGTGCTCGACCAGGAGCGGCTGGAGCACTGGCTCGCGCGTGGCGCGCAGCCCTCGGGCACCGTGAAGAAGCTCATGCGCGCCAAGGGTCTGTCGCCTACGGGCGCGGCCGGCACCAGCAGCTCCACCTAGCGAATCACCATGGACGAGCTCGTCGAGTACCTGGCACGGTCCCTGGTCGACGAGCCCGACGCTGTCTCGGTCTCGTCCTTCGAGGAGGATGACGGCAGCGTCGTCATCGAGCTGTCGGTAGCCGAGGACGACGTCGGCAAGATCATCGGTCGGGGCGGCAGGACCGTGAACGCCCTGAGGTGCGTGCTGCGCGCCGCGGCGACCAAGCAGGGGCGCCGGATGCTGCTCGACGTGGTGGATTGACGACGAGCGATCGCCGCGTCTCCGTCGGACGAGTCGGTAAGGCCCACGGACTCGATGGCAGCTTTTACGTGTCGGGCGCCTCGCACCCCCTCCCGGAAGGAATGACGGTGACGGTTGCGGGCAGGACGGCGCGCATCGAGCGCCGCGCCGGCACGGACCAGCGCCCTCTGATTCGGCTGAGCGGAGTGGGCGACCGCGACGGCGCCATCCGGCTCGTAGGCGAGCCTCTGATGGCGGAACTCGCCGACGCCCCGCTCGAAAGCGACGAGTGGCTCGCCGCCGACCTCGTGGGATGCGAGGTGACGGGCATCGGCAAGGTGATCCGCGTGGTCCCCGCGCCGTCGTGCGATCTGCTCGAGGTCGGGCCCGATGCGGTGCTCGTCCCGTTCATCTCGGACGCCGTGAAGAACATCGACCTCGACCGCAGGCGCATCGAGGTGGACCGCGCCTTCCTCGGTCTCGAAGACTCAGAGGACAAGCGATGAAGGTCGACGTCTTCACGCTCTTCCCGGCGTGGTTCGACTGGTTCCGCGAGCAGCGGCATGTGAGGAACGCGCTGGCGCTCGGG
>DASXCV010000238.1:0-2271 GCA_036491015.1 Thermoleophilaceae bacterium
GCGGCCAGGGCCCGGTCCACGATCGCCGCCGCGTCCACGCCGCTCGGCAGCGTGCCGTAAGCGCGGCCACCGCCACCGCCGAGGCGGCCGGCGCAGAACGCGTCGGACACGGCGGGCGGCGCGTAGCGGACCAGCAGGCTCGCCTGCAGCGCTAGCGCCAGCCGCTCCACCAGCGCGCGGGCGCGCCACTGCGCCTCGTCCGGATCGAACGCGCCGAGCTCGGCTTCGATGTCGGCGATGTGGCGGTCGAGCAGGTCGTTGGCGCCGTTCGCCTCCTTGCACTCGCCGAGGAACGCCGGCAGGCCCTCGGGGTCGCGCATCAGCGCGCGCAGGACGTCCAGCGCCGCCACGTTGCCCGAGCCCTCCCAGATCGAGTTGAGGGGAGCGTCGCGGTAGAGCAGCGGCATGCCCGACTCCTCCACGAAGCCGTTGCCGCCGAAGCATTCGAGCGCCTCGTTCGCGTGCGGCGCCGCGCGCTTGCAGACCCAGTACTTCATCACCGCGGTGGCGAGCCGCCTGAACGCGGTGTCCTCCTCGTCGTAGGCGCGCGCGATTCGCATCGCTGCCGCGGTGGCGGCCTCCGCCTCGAGCGCGAGGTCGGCGAGCACGTTCTGCATCGCCGGCTGGTCCACCAGCAGGTTGCCGAACGCCGAGCGGTGCCGCGCGTGGTGGACCGCCTGCGCCACGCCGTGGCGCATCCCGGCCGAGCTGCCGATCAGGCAGTCGAGCCGCGTGTGGTTGACCATCTCGATGATCGTCGGCACGCCGCGGCCTTCCTCGCCCACGATCCGCCCGCGCACGCCGCGGAACTCGACCTCGGACGACGGCAGCGAGCGCGTGCCGAGCTTGTCCTTCAGCCGCTGGATCTGGAAGCCCGGGTCGCGGCCCTCGATCAGGAAGCACGACAGGCCGGCGGGCGCCTGCGCGAGCGTGAGGAAGACGTCGCACGGCGGGTACGAGCAGAACCACTTGTGGCCCGTGATCTCGTAGGTGCCGTCGCTCTGGGGCTCGGCGCGGGTGGTGTTGGCGCGGACGTCGGAGCCGCCCTGCTTCTCCGTCATCGCCATGCCGCAAAGCGCCCCGCGCTCGTAGTCGGGCAGCGTCAGGCGCGGCTCCCAATCCTCGGCCAGCTCGGGCGCGGCGCGCAGCGCGGGCACCGCCGAGTAGGTCATCGACACCGGGCACATCACGCCGGCGTTCACCTGGCCGAACACATACATCAGCGCGCCGCGCACCACGTGGGCGCCCGGTTGCGGGTCCCGCCACGGCAGCGAGGAGATCTCCCGCTCGATCGCGATTCGCAGGATCCAGTGCCAGGACGGGTCGAGCTCGACCTGGTCGATGCGGTTGCCGTAGCGGTCGTGGGTGAGCAGGCGCGGCTCGTTGCGCTCGGCTCGCCGCGAGTGCTCGCGCGCCTCGGCCGACCCGGCCACGGCGCCAACGTCGCGCAGCCGGTCGACGCCCCAGTCGCCGCCCTCGCGGTCGAGCGCCTCACGCAGCGGCAGGTCGGCCTCGAAGACGTTGTAGTCCTCGAGCGGGGGCGGCTGGTTCAGGACCTCATGCGTGCGATCGAGCACCGACATGCGACTTCCCTTCTCTCGTTGCAATGGCATTCAGACAGAACTGGACGAGGCCTGCCACCAGCGCCTCGTGGTGGCGGCGGGCGCCGCGCCCGTTTGCAGCTGGGGACAGCGGGCCGACGAGCGCCTCGCCGAGCGCGCCGACGATCGCTGCGGCAGCGATCTCCGGGTCGTGCTCGCGGAACTCGCCGCTCGCGATGCCCTCGTGGAGGACGCGTGCGAAGGCGTCGCGGTAGCCGCGGCGGAAGGTGAGGCGCTCGGCCTCGACGGCCGGGTCCACCGGCTCGGCGAGCAGCGCATACGCCATTGTCGGGGCCGCGAGCGCGCGGCGCGCGAACGCCTCGGCGGCGGCTGCCACGCGCTCGGACGGCGGGAGCGACTCGTCGGAGGTGACGGCCGCCACCACGTCGAGCTCGCGCTGCGACGCGCGGCGGAACACCTCGGCGAAGAGGTTGGCCTTCGACGGGAAGTGGCGGTACACGCTCCCGGTGGCCACCCCGGCCCGGGAGGCCACCGCCGACACGCTGGCGGAGGCATAGCCGGCCTCGGCCACCTGGTCGCGGGCGGAGGCGACGATCCGCTCGCGCACGGCGTCGAGGCGGGCGCGGGTGGCGGGGGTGGTGCGGTAGGGCATTTGGCAAGAAGTGAATCATGATTCATAGGTTGCTGCAAGAGGTCATAGGGGATAGGG
>DASXCV010000239.1:0-17036 GCA_036491015.1 Thermoleophilaceae bacterium
GATCGGCCTGATCTTCCTGATGCCGCTGCTCGGCATGGCGATCGGCGCCGGCACCGGCGCGCTCGCGGGCTCGATGGCCGACTACGGCATCGACGACAAGTTCATGAAGGAGCTCGGGACGAAGCTCCAGCCGGGTAACGCAGCGCTGTTCATTCTCTTCCACCAGGCCAACCCCGACAAGGTGCTCCCTCAGATCGGCAAGCATGGGGGCGAGGTGCTTCGCACGTCCCTCAGCAACGAGGCCGAGGACACCCTTCGCGCGGCCCTGGCCGGCCAGCCCACTACTTAGCGACGCAGGTCCCTCAACCGAGCCGGGCGCATCCCCTCATGTGGTCGCGCCCGGCTCGCGTCGCACCCTGGTACGGCTGCGCAGTCGTGGCGTTTACAGGGGCGATGAGGGCATCGGCCGGCCTCGGCCCGCCCGTTACTGCCGCCCGCCCACGTCCCGACGGGCCGCGCTTCTTCTCACCGATATCCGGTGAAGGCGCGTCGCCTAGCGCGGCTCGACGATCAGCAGGAGCCCGTCGCGGCCGACCACGGTCACGGCGGCGTCGGTGTCCGCGCCGGCCTCGCAGTGGGCGCGCCAGCGCGCGCCGTCCACCCACACCTCGCCGTCGGGCCGGCAGGGCGCCAGCACCTTGCCGCGCGTGCCGATGAGCGCCTCGGCGCCCGTCTCCACCCGCCGGCCGCGCACGGTGCGCCACCAGTAGGAGACCTCGATCGCACCGAGCACCAGGGCGGCGCAGAAGAAGATCACGTCGAGCGGTGACGGCAGCACCAGGAGGAGGACGATGGCCAGGATGAGCAGCACGGCGGTCGCAGCCTCGCTCGCGCGGGGATGAACGGCCTCACCTGAGTCGGGTGATCCCTTGCAGCAGGCGCTTTCACCCGCCAGGGGTGATGAGCGATCACCCGCGGGCGGCAGAACCTGGCCTGGTGAGACTTTCCGCAAAGGAGGCCCTATGAGTACACAGAGCGTTCGCCCGCCCGACCGGTCCGAACCGCGCGGCGAGGGCTGGGTGGCCTTCGCGATCGTGTGGCTGGCCCTGGTCGGCATCCTGAACATCATCTACGGGATCGCCGCCCTCTCGAACAAGAGCTACTTCCACGAGGGTGGGCTGCTCTGGTCGAACCTCAGCACCTGGGGCTGGGTGGCGATCGTCCTCGGCGCGATCCAGCTGCTCGTGTCGGGAATGCTGTACGCGCGCAACACGTTCGGCACGGTCCTGGGCATCTTCTTCGCCTCGCTGTCGTTCATCGCGAACTTCCTCGCGATCGGCGCGTACCCGGCGTGGTCGATCATCGCGATGGTGCTCGACGGGTTCGTGATCTGGGCCCTGTCGGTGAACATGATCGACCGGGCGTAGGGGAGGAGGACCGGCATGTATCTCACTCCACTCGGTGAAGGCGCGGTGATCGCCGAGCGCGACGCCGACATGACCGCCGGCTGGTGGATCCCGCTGTTCGCGGGCCTGCTCACGATCGTGGTCGGCATCGTCGTGCTGCGCGTGAACTGGACCGTGTCAGGCCTGGCGATCTTCCTGGGCGTCGTGTTCATCGTCCGCGGCATGGCCGACGCGCTGAAGATTCCGCTCGACGGCGGGCCGCGCGGCCTGAACGTGGTCGCTGGCCTGCTCGAGATGGGCGTGGGCGTGGCTCTGCTCGCATGGCCCGGGCCGGGTCTCACCGTGGTCGCCACGTTCTTCGGCTGCTGGCTCGTGCTCGCCGGCGGGGTCGAGATCGTGGGCGCGCTCGTGAACCGCGACTTCTCGGGATGGTGGCTCGTGCTCCTGCTCGGGATCGTCATGGTGATCCTCGGCATCTGGGCGCTCGACAAGCCCGCAGAGACGCTTCAGCTCATCATCGCGCTCGCCGGCATCTGGGCGGTGGTGGCAGGCACGGTCGAGCTCGTGTTCGCCTTCGAGCTCCGCAAGGTGCACCGGCTCGCCCTGGCACGGGAGCACGCGATCGACGGCGCCGCGACTCCGTCGGCGGCGGTGTGAAAGCGCCGAGCTTTCCGAGCCGAGCCACCTCCCTACAGGCGCATAGACCCAAATCACCCGATCGGGGTGACGAAGGCATTCCTGGCTACCCGTAACCACGGCAGTGTGGGCCGTCTTCCTGCACTGCGCGACCTCGCTGTACGGCTGCCCGCCGCCCTGATGATCGTGATCGGGGGGTTGGCCGCGAACTGCCTGGTCGTGGGGACGGCCCACGCCGTTACGCCCGACGACTACTTCGGGGTGAACGCGCAGCCGCTCTTCACCGAGCCGGCCTCGAGCTGGCCGCCGCAGCTCGCGGCGATGGCCGTGGGGGGCCTGCAGCTCGTCCGCACCGACGCGCGCTGGGCGGACGTCGAGCCCTCGCCGCCGAACCGCGGCGTGCACACCTACCGCTGGTCCGAGTACGACGCGATCGTCCAGGCGCTCGCGCAGCAGGGCCTGCGCTGGTACCCGGCGCTCGAGGTGGCTCCCGCCTGGGCCGCGGCCGGAGCCGGCGACCCGAGCCCCGCGAGTTCGCACGCCGCCGACTTCGCCGCCTTTGCGGGCACGCTGGCGGCGCGCTACGGAAGCCGCGGAAGCTTCTGGCGCTCGCACCCCTCGCTGGCGGCGCTGCCGGTGGAGGACTACGAGATCTGGAACGAGGAGAACTCGACCGTGTTCTGGCTCTCCCAGGCGGACGCGCCGGAGCGCTACGCGGACCTGTACCTGCTCGCGCGCCAGGCGGTTCGCGCCGCGGACCCGCCGGCCCGCGTGGTGGTAGGCGGGCTCGCGCTCGGGGACGCCCCGCTGGCGCAGGACGAAGTGGGCTTCCTGGCGCGGATGGTCGCGCACCGACCCGACCTGCGCGGGCTCGTGGACGGCGTCGGCCTGCATCCCTACCAGGCCACGCTCCCCGACCTGTACGCGCGGCTCGACCACGTGCGGGCCGCCGTGGACTTTGCGCTCGGGTCGTCGGTGCCGATCGACGTGACCGAGGCGGGGTGGACCACGGCGCTCGTCTCCGAGCAGCAGCGCGCGGAGAACGTCGCGGCCCTCGCCACCGATCTGCCGCGCTCGGACTGCGGCGTGGACCGGCTGCTCGTCTACTCGTGGCTGAGCGCGGACTCGAACCTGCTCGACCCGGAGGCCTGGTTCGGCATCTGGAACCAGAACGGGTCGGCGAAGCAGTCGGGCCAGGCGTACACGCAGGCGGTGCTCAGCATGCGCGGCCTGTCGGCGCGGCCCCCGCCGGGTGGCACGCTGGACCTGTGTCCCTCGTCGGCGGCCGCCGAGTCGGCCGGGCGCGGCGCCACGGTGCGCGGGCCGACCCTCAGGCTGCGCACGCTCGTGAACCGGCACCGCCGGCAACTCACCGTGCTCGCGCGCTGCCCCACCGGTTGCACGCTGAAGCTGGCGCTGATGCGCCGGCACGCGTCCAGGCTCACGCCGGTCGCACATCGCAGCACCCGCTTCAGCAAGCGGCGCTGGCGGATCGGGCTGCGCTACCCGCGCCGCGCTCGGCACCTGCAGCTCAACGTGGTGGCCACCGGGGCGGGCGGCGGCCGCACCACGCGCGTACGGCGCATCCGGGTCCGTTGAGCCATTCGCCTTTCACCCCGCAGGGGTGAGGACCGCTCACCCGCGCGAACCGGAATCTCTCGGACGGTGAGCGTCCTGACACGGCTCCGCTAGACCATGCCCTGGTTCCACACCTCGGAGGCAGGCTTCCGCTACGCGGCCGTGCTGGTGCTCACGGCAACGGTGCTGCTGTTCACGATCGCGGCGCCTGAGGGCCGGCTCACCAACATGATCGTGGTGTTGCTCATGGGCTGCATGCTGCTCGCGGTGGCCATCACGTCCGGCGCCCCCAAGCGCACGCGTAACTTCAGCGTCGCGCTCACGATCTTCGCGCTTGGGATCGCCAGCGGCCTCGTGGGCTCCGGCGAGGTGTCGAAGGGGGCGACGTTCGTGATCAGCGGCGTGATGGCGATGATCGCGCTCCCGGCGCTCGCCCGGGGCCTCGTCCGGCTGCTTCGAGCCAAGGGCGTGACCGTGCAGGCCGTGATGGGAGCGCTCGCCATCTATCTGCTGATCGCCGTCGTGTTCGCCTACGTGGTCGGCGCCGTCGCCGAGCTCACCAACGGGCCGTACTTCGCGCAGGCGGGCAAGGGAACGCAGAGCCAGCGCGCGTACTTCAGCGTCACGATCCTCACGACGACCGGGCTCGGAGACCTCACGCCGGTCACCGCCCTGGGACGTGCGTTGACGGTCGTGGAGGAGCTCTTCGGCCAGCTCTACCTGGTCACGATCGTCTCGCTGCTCGTGGCGAACGTCGGGCGGCGGCCCAGCCGCGGCGGCGGCGCCGACCCGGCCTAGGCGCCGATCGCTCTCACCCAGGTCGGGTGATGCCCGGTCACCCCGCGGGCGGGGAGCATGTGCATCGTCGAACCTGGAGGGACGCGGTGGAGCTGGTCCTGATCGCGCTCTGGGCAGCGGTCTACCCAACACTTCTGGCGGCGGTTCTCATCCTGCTTTCCACACCACAGCCCCGCAAGCTGGTCGCCACCTACCTGGCGGGCGGGATGCTGATGAGCATCGCCGCCGGGCTCGCGATCGTGGCGCTGATCCAGGGCACGGGCGCGGTGCCGAGCAGCTCTTCCGGCCCGAGCTGGGTGGCGGACGTGGTGGTGGGCGGGCTGCTGCTGCTCGTGGCCGTCGCAATCGCCAAGGGCATGGACCAGCACCTGCGCGAGCGGCGCCGCGCGCACAAGCGGCCACGGGAACATGAAGAACACAAGGAGCCGCTCAGCCAGCGCGTGCTCGCACGCGGGTCGGTGCCGATCGTGTTCGCCGCTGGGCTGGCGGTGAATGTGCCGGGCGCGGCCTATCTCGTGGCCCTCAAGGACATCGTGGCCGGCCACCACTCCACCGGCGTCGTGGTCTTCCAGATCCTCCTGTTCAACCTGATCATGTTCCTGATCGCGGAGGTGGCGCTCTATTTCCTCGTGTTCCAGCCTCAGCGAACGGATGCGGCGGTGAAGCGGATGGACACCCTGCTGACCGAGAAGGGGCGCCAGATCGCGGTTGTCGCGAGCGGGTCGCTCG
This sequence comes from Thermoleophilaceae bacterium, assembly GCA_036491015.1. Taxonomy (GTDB): domain Bacteria; phylum Actinomycetota; class Thermoleophilia; order Solirubrobacterales; family Thermoleophilaceae; genus JAICJR01. The sequence continues at coordinate 5,088 of DASXCV010000239.1, forward strand.
GAGCGTTCCTGATCGTGCGCGGGGTCGCGCACTCCTAGGATGAGCGGGATAGGTTCGCACTGATGACTCGCCCGGTGATCGGCTCCCGTCTGGTCCGCGACGAACTGCTCGGCGGGCTGCCACGGAACGAGCTCCCCGACGTCGGTTTCGGCGACTCGGCGGCGGACCTGATCGCGAACGAGCTGCTGCTGGACGGCAACTCCAAGCTCAACCTCGCCACCTTCGTCACCACCTGGATGCCGCCGGACGCCGCGCTGTTGATGGCGGCGACCGCGGACAAGAACATGGTGGACAAGGACGAGTATCCGCAGACGGCCGAGATCGAGAAGCGCTGCGTGAACATGCTCGCCCACCTCTGGCATGCGCCGGGAGCCGGCCCGGCCACCGGCACCTCCACCACCGGCTCGAGCGAGGCCGCGATGCTCGGCGGCATGGCGCTCAAGTGGCGCTGGCGCGACCGGATGAAGAAGGCCGGCAAACCCACCGACAAGCCCAACATGGTGACCGGCATCAACGTGCAGGTGTGCTGGGAGAAGTTCTGCCGCTACTGGGAGGTGGAGCCGCGGCTCGTGCCGATGGAGGAGGGCCGCTACCACCTCACGGCCGACCAGGTGGCCGAGTACTGCGACGAGAACACGATCGGCGTGGTGGCGGTGCTCGGCTCGACGTTCGACGGCAGCTACGAGCCCGTGAAGGAGATCGCCGATGCGCTCGACAAGCTGGCGGCGTCGGGCGGGCCCGACGTGCCGCTGCACGTGGACGCCGCTTCGGGCGGCTTCATCGCGCCGTTCCTGGACCCGACCCTCGAATGGGACTTCCGCATCCCGCGCGTGCAGTCGATCAACGCCTCGGGCCACAAGTACGGGCTCGTGTACCCCGGCGTGGGCTGGGCCGTGTGGCGCGACCCGGAAGCGCTGCCCGAGGACCTCATCTTCCGGGTCAACTACCTCGGCGGGGAGATGCCCACCTTCAACCTCAACTTCTCGCGTCCGGGCAGCGAGGTGATCGCCCAGTACTTCATGCTGATGAGCCTCGGCAGCGAGGGCTACAAGATCGTGCAGGGCGCATCTCGCAACGTGGCGACGATGATCGCCAAGAACATCGCGAAGATGGGGCCGTACCGGCTGATCACGGACGGCAGCGAGCTGCCGGTGTTCGCCTTCACCACCAAGCCCGAGGTGGAGAACTACACGGTGTTCGACGTGTCGCTGCGACTGCGTGAGCGCGGCTGGCTCGTGCCGGCGTACTCGTTCCCGGAGAACTGCGAGGACCTCTCGGTGCTGCGCGTGGTCGTGCGCGCCGGCATGACCGAGGACATGGGCGAGCTGTTCCTGCGCGACCTCGAGGCTCAGACCGAGTCGCTCGAGGAGCTCACGAGCCCACTTCCGGCGCGCAAGCCGGAGGAGCTGCAGGCCTTCCGCCACTAGCCGCGGCCCGAGGGATCAACCCTCGCTCATCGCGGAGGCGCGACTGTGCGTGGCGCGGGCGCTGAACACCCGCGACGAGGCGATCCACGCGGCGCCGGCGATGTTGAGGAAGGCCGCCACCAGCGCCGCGTGGTTCCAGCCGCCCACGATGCCGGTCGCGCCGCTGCCGCCTCCGGTGAGCAGGATCGCGACGAGGGCGATGCCGAGCGCCGAGCCGAGGTAGCGCGCCGTGTTGTTCGCGCCGCTGCCGAGTGCGGCGTCCGCGTGCGGCACTGACTCGACCGCGAGACGGCCGAGCGCCGCGTTCGCAAGGCCGCTGCCCACGCCCGCGATGAAGAGGCCCGGGGCGAGGTGTACCCAGGACGAGCTCGTGGCGAGGCCGGCCAGCAGGGCGGCGCCGACGCCGCTCGTCACGAGGCCGGCGATCAACCGCTCGCTGGCGCCGATGCGCGCGGGCAGGCGGCGCGCCTGGAACGCGACGACCGTGCTCGTGACCGACCACACGGCGAGGATCCCGGCGGCGGCGAGCACGCTCGTGGACAGCCCGACCACGAGCACGCTCGCGAGGTGGCTCATGATCCCCACCGTCGCGAGGCCCGTGATGGCCGCGCCGCTCGTGGAGGCCACGAACAGCGGCCGGCGGAAGAGCTCGAGGTTGAGCATCGGCTCGCGCTTGCCCGTCTCGATCGCCAGGAAGGCCATGAATGCGGCCACGCCGCCGAGGAGCAGCGCCAGCGTGGCGGCGGAGGTCCAGCTCGAGTTGGCGGAGGTGAGGCCGGCGGTGAGCGCCGTCATCGCGATGGCGATCGCGGCGGCGCCGGCGGGATCGAAGGGGCGGGGCTCGCCGGCCGGGCGCGACTCCGCCAGGCTCAGCGCGGCGGTGGCCAGCACGGCGATCGCGGCCGCCTGCGCCCAGTAGCCGGTGCGCCAGTCGCCCACGCGGCCGAGCGTTGCACCGACGAGCGGGCCGACCGCGATGCCGGCGCCGAGCGCGGCGCCCCAGATGCCGGTGGCGTGCGTGCGGGCGTGCCCGCTGGGGAAGGCGTGGCCCAGCAGCCCGAGGCCCGCGGCGAGCACGCCCGCGCCGGCCACTCCCTCGAGCACGCGCGCGATCACGAGCACGGACATGGACGGAGCGGCTGCGGCGAGCGCCGTGGACGCGGCGAGCGCGGCGCTCGAGAGGACGAACACCCGGCGGCGGCCGAAGCGGTCGGCCAGGGCTCCGACGGACAGCAGCGCGGACGCGAGGCCCAGGCTCATGCCGCCGAGCGCCCAGGTCTGCCACGAGGTGCTGGAGCCGAACTCCTGCGCGGTCTCGCCGATCGTGACGACGGTCATGCTGAACACCGCGAGCACGAGCAGGGTGGCCGCGGCCACGACCGCGAGGGTGCGCGGGGCGCTGGTGTCTTGGGTGCCGGTGTTCCTGTTCAACATGGGGAAGCGCCTCCGGTTCAATCAACGAACTGTATGACCGGCACCGTATCACACAGTGAGTTCGATCACTGAACCGACGAGACGCTAGGATTCGGACCATGCTTGGAAAGGACTACGAGGGACAGGACTGCTCGCTGGCGCGGGCGCTCGAGCTGGTGGGTGAGCGCTGGACGCTCCTCATAATTCGCGACGCGTTCTACGGAGTGAGGCGCTTCAGCGACTTCGCGATACACCTGGACATCCCGCGTGCCGTGCTCTCGGACCGCCTCAACGGCCTCGTGGAAGAGGGCCTGATGGTTCGCCATCCGGACCCGGAGCACGGCAGTCGCGACCTCTACGAGCTCACGCCCGACGCTCGCGAGCTGTGGCCGGCGCTGCACGCGCTGATGAGCTGGGGCAAGCGCTACCGCGCGCGCCGTGGCAAGCCGCGCGCGTTCCTGCACGCGCCCTGCGGCACGCCGCTCGACGACATGAGCGCCTGCCCCGAGTGCCACGTCACGCCGCGGGCCGGCGATGTGCTCACGGTAGGGGCGCCGAAGCCGTTCCGCGACGATCCGGTAAGCCTCGCGCTGCAGCCGGAGCGGCATCTGCTCGACCCGCTCCAGGTCGCCGGCCGCTGACCCTCACGTCGCGCCCGCCACGGACAATCCGCCAGCAGCCGGTCGCAGAGCTGCCGCACGATTCCCCAGGCCAAGTCGGACTCGAGCTCGGTCGCCCGCGCGGCGCGCGCCTCGCGCCAGTGGTCAAGAGCGGTTTCAGATTTGAGGCGGCTAGGCAAACGATCGGGTGGCCGGAGGCGGGCATATCATCCGAAGCGGGTGAAAGCAATCCCACCTGGGTGCCCCCAGGGGGCACCAGTCTGGGATCGCTTGGGCTGACGAAGGTCACACACCACGTCCGGCGGGTGTGGCCAAAGTCATCGCAGCAGCAGCCCAACAGCAACTGGGGGAGGTCCCGGCGATGGCGGACAAGGTGCTCATCAATCTCTCGACTGGCCTCGAGGACTCGGAGCGTGTGACGGTCGCGTTCCTGGTCGGCGGAGCGGCGCTCGAACGCGGCAACGAGGTCGCGATGTGGCTGACGAAGGAAGCGGTGCGCCTGGCGCAACCGGGCCATGCCGAGGCGGTGGCGTGCGAGGGCTGCCCACCCCTCGCCAGGCTGTTCGAGCAATACGCGGAAGCCGGGGGACAGCTGCTCGTGTGCCCGATCTGCGTGAACGCCCGCAAGCTCGACGCCGGGGGCTTCGTGACGAACGCGACGGTGGCCGGCGCCACGCCGATGCTCGACTGGCTCGGCGACGCGGGCACGACCGTGTTCAGCTACTGAGAGCTGCCGGCGCCGCCATGGGAACGAGAGCCAGCAACTCGCTGCCGTATCCGCCGCATGAGCTTGCGAGCCGGGTCTGCTGCCTCGACCAGTGGGACGACCCGCTCGAGGCGTACGAGCAGCTCGGCGCGCAGACGCGCGACGCGATTCTCGGTCTGCTGCCGGCAGGCTGGGCCTTCGAGGGGAAGCGCGTCCTCGACTTCGGTTGCGGTGCGGGACGGACGCTTCGGCACTTCCTGCGCGAGGCGGAGCAGGCGGACGTCTGGGGCTGCGACCTCGACGCGTCGAGCGTGAGCTGGCTGCTGGAGCACCTGAGCCCGCCGCTACAGGCGATCCGGAACCAGGCGGAACCTCCGCTGGGGCTCGACTACGGCACGTTCGACCTGATCTGGGCGCTGTCGGTGTTCACGCATCTCACCGACAACTCGCTGCCGTGGCTGGCGGAGCTGCACAGCCTGCTCAAGCCCGGCGGCTTGCTCGTCGCGACCTACATGGGCCGCTGGAATGGCGAGGTGTTCACGCACGAGCCGTGGGATGACGACCGGATAGGGATGAATGTCCTGCGCCGCGACCAGGGCTGGGACGCCGGCGGCCCGACGGTGCTGATGTCCGACTGGTGGGTGCGCGCGCATTGGGGGCGCGCGTTCGAGATCGTCGAGACACTTCCCGAAATGCACGGCCAGACCTGGGTGCTGCTGAAGAAGCGCGACGTCGCGATAAGCGCCGAGGAGCTCGAGCGTCCCAGCGACGATCCGCGCGAGTGGATTGCGCTCCAGCACAACGTTCGCCAGGTGGAACGCGACCGCGAGCTCGCGCTGGGCGAGGTGCGTGGCTACTACGAGGGATCGCTGAGCTGGAGGGTCACGCGGCCGCTTCGTGAGCTGGCCAGGCGTGCTCAAAAACGAAGGAAGTTCCCATAACCTCCGTTATCGAGCGTTGAGGCAAGTCATGCCGAATGGATGAGGACCGGTTGCCTGGTTCTCAGGAGAATCGGCTCATGGCCACCACAACGAGAACTCCCCCAAGGTCCGCCGCCCCGCCAACGGACACCATCCCTGAGCAGCCGCCGCCGGTTGCGCATCTGTCGGTCGCCGAGCGCGTGGCTCGAGGCAAGGCAGCGCGAGCGGAGGTTCCGCGCTCGCAGCACGCCCGCTTCGAGCCCGGTTCCAAGAGGCCCGATCCCGTGCAATTGCTCGAGGACCAGGCGACCACTCGCGTGCCCGAGCTCGTGCCGATCAGGTACGGCCGCATGCTTGTCTCGGCGTTCACGTTCTACCGCGGCGCGGCGATGATCATGGCGAGCGATCTGGCGTCAACGCCACGCTCAGGGCTGACGGTTCAGTGCTGCGGCGACGCCCACCTCTCGAACTTCGGCATGTTCGCCTCACCCGAGCGACGCCTGATATTCGACCTCAACGACTTCGACGAGACCCTGCCGGGCCCGTGGGAATGGGACGTCAAACGGCTCGTCGCCAGCATGCTGATCGCCGCGCTGGACAGCGGTTTCTCGGCCAAGGAGCAGGATCGGATCGTCCTCGAGACGGTAGGCAGCTACCGACAGGCGATGCGCGAGTTCGCGGCGATGAACAACCTCGATCTCTGGTACGCCCATCTCGATGTCGAAGCCGTGCTCGAGAAATACGGACCCCAGTTCAAGCAGAAGGCCATCAAGCGGACAGAGAAGACCGTCGCCAAGAGCCGGACGCGCGACAGCATGTCGGCGTTCTCCAAACTCACCCAGATGGTCGACGGACGGGCCGAGATCGTCGACGAATCCCCGCTGATCGTCCCTCTCGCGAAGCTCACCGGCGACGAGAGCGCTGACGCCGTCCGTGAGGAGCTGCGCGCCCTGGTGCGCGAATACCGCGACTCCCTGCAGTTCGACCGGCGCGTGCTGCTGCAGGAGTTCGAGATCCAGGACTTCGCACGCAAGGTCGTGGGAGTCGGGAGCGTAGGCACGCGCGCCTGGATCGCGCTGCTGCTCGGCCGTGACGGTAAGGATCCCCTCTTCCTGCAGATCAAAGAGGCTGAGGCGTCCGTGCTGGAGCCGTTCCTCGGCCCGAGCGAGTTCCCGAACCACGGCGAGCGCGTGGTCACCGGGCAGCGCCTGATGCAGGCCGCCAGCGACATCTTCCTCGGCTGGCTCCACGTGCCGGCCGGCCTCGACGGCCGGCCCCGCGACTTCTACGTCCGGCAGCTCAAGGACTGGAAGGGCTCGGCAGAGATCGAGCAGATGGTCCCCAAAGGCCTGGCCACCTACGGCCAGATCTGCGGCTGGACACTGGCGCGTGCACACGCCCGCAGCGGCGACCGCATCGCACTGGCCGCGTACCTTGGCGGCAGTGACCAGTTCGACCTCGCCATTCTCGAGTTCGCGCAGGCGTACGCCGAGCAGAACAAGCGCGACTACAAGACGCTCACCGACGCGGTCGGCGCGGGCAAGATCGCCGTCGAGGAAGGGCTCTAGCCGACCGGCCGGAACGTCCACACCGCCACCGCGGCAGTGGCGGTGAGCGGCCAGGACATGGCGTCGAGGCGAGCGTCGAGCTCGCCCGGGCCGAGATGCCGCGCGGTCGGGCCCATCTGTATCAGCGAACGCGCGTCGTCGCGCTCCAGGCGCAGCTCGAACTCGAGCGGCTCCTTGGCGACGGGCGCGAGTTCCGGCTCGAGCTCGGCCAGCAGCCGCTCCTCCTTGCGCTCGTCGACGCTCAGGAGACCCGCCGGCCCGGCCAGCTCCTGCAGGTGATGCGCGCTCGGCGTGACCACGAGCAGAGCTCCAGAGGCCTCCAGCACCCGGCGAAACTCGCGCCCGTTGCGCGGAGCGAAGATGTTCAGCGCCACGCGGATCGACGCGTCGCGCAGCGGCAGCGCCTGCCAGATGTCGCACACCACGGCGCCCGCCCGCGGATGTGCGCGTGCCGCCCGCCGCGCCGCGAACTTGGACGCATCCAGCGCGACGCCCGCGCAGCCCTCGAGCGCTTCCAGGACCTCGCCGAGGTAGTAGCCCGTCGCGGCCCCGAGGTCGGCCACCCAGGCGGCCTCGGACTGAGCCACGAACTCGCCCGCTCGCTCCGTAACCGCCCGCGCGAGCGGCGCGAAGTGCCCGGCCGCGAGAAAGCGCTCGCGCGCGCCAACCATGTCCGCCGTGTCACCCTCGTGACGGGCCTCGGCCCCAGACGGCAGCAGGTTCACGTAGCCCCCACGGGCCACGTCGAAGCTGTGATCATCGCCGCACACAAGCCGCCGCTCGTCGAGCTCGAGCTCGCGCGCGCACACCGGGCACCGCAATACGCTGACGACGTCGGCGATCAGGGCTAGTGCTCGGAATGGACCGTGTGCATCTGTACGTCGGCCGAGCTCACTCCCACGCCCTGCAGCACCTCGAACAGCTGCGGCCGGTGCGCCTCGAACTGCTCCTGCGAGTCCCAGACCTCGAACAGGTGCACGTCGTCGTCGCCGTAGGCGGCGTGGAAGGTGCGCCCATCGGGCTCGCCGGCGCCCGAGGCCTCGAGATCGGCGATCGCCCGCTCGTAGTCGGCTCGAGACATTCGCTGCGGAGTTATGTGAACCGCCACTGGCATCTGCGCGAGTATCGCGCACCGGCCGTTTCTACTGAATCATCCCGTCGGGGTGATTGCACCCGTGCCGCGAGCCGCCAGGCTGCGCACCATGAGCGAGAGCTTCGAGCCGGGCGGTCCCCCACCCCCGCCGAGCGGTCCGCCCGGTCGCCGCTGCCCGAACTGCCAGGCGCCGGTGGCGGCCGACGCCGACTTCTGCCCGCAATGCGGCAATGACCTGCGCAAGCGGCGCTCGAGCTTCTGGCCGGGAGCCATCGCGGCGCTCGTCGCGTTGGTGGTGGGCGCCGGGATCGCGCTCGCCATCTCGAACAACAACGACGACAAGACCAAGACCGTCACGAAGAAGCAGCAGGTGACCACCACGCTGCCTTCGTCCTCGACGAGCGTGACCGTCAGCGCCCCCACGCGAACCGTCACCGTGCCGGCCGAGACTCAGACCATCACGGTCCCGGGGACGACCACCACGCCCTGAGCGGCCGCGCGCGTCAGGCCACGGCCAGCCGGCGCGACTCCGCGAACTCGTCGCAGAGCGTGCGTGGCAGGAGCGCGAGCCCGCCGGCCGCGGCGATGCGCCGCTGGCGCTCGTTGCCCGGATGGCCCGCGAGCCTGCGGGCCTCGGCCAGCTCGTCGGTGCAGCGCAGGGCCGCCGCGAGTGGCGCGCACGCGTCGAGCAATCCCGCGAGCGAATCCCGGACCGGCACCCGCGCGGCGGCTCGTTCGTCGATCAGCTCGGCGTTCATGCCGTCGCGTGACGCCAGGAAGCGGTTCTCGGCCAGCACCTCCGAATCGGCGGGGCTCCCGTCCCAGCGCTCCGCGTGGTGGTACACGAGGCACTGGACCAGCGCCGCGATGCCCGCCACATCCGCCACGCGCGACTGCGCGTCCATGATCCGGACCTCCACCGTCCCGAATCGCGGCTGCGCACGCACGTCCCACCAGAGGAAGGTCGGATCCGGCACGGCGCCGGTCCCCACGAGCGCCTCGACCACGCGCACGTACTCGGCGTAGGCGCCGAACGAGCGCGGGATGCCCACGCGCGGGAACATCGAGAACACCGGGGTCCGCATCGAGGCGAAGCCCGAGTCGCGTGCGCGCCAGAACGGCGAGTTGGCGGACAGCGCGAGCAGCAGCGGCAGCTCCTGGCGCAGGCCGTCGAGCGCGCGCACCGCCGCGGCCCCGTCCGGCACCGCCACGTGGACGTGCAGCGCCATCGTGGGTTCGCGCTCCGCCAGCGCCCGCATGGTGGACACGACCTGGCGATAGTGGCCGTTCGAGGTGGCGGACACGTCGGAGTAGGTGGCCAGCGGGTGCGTGCCCGCCGCGGCCACGCGCAGGTCCAGCTCGTCGCGCAGCATGTCGTCGAGGAGCCGGCGCAGGAAGGCCAGCTCCGCGATCACGCCCGCAACCGTCGGGTGCGGCTCGGTCTTCAGCTCGAGCACGCAGGCATGGGTCTCGGCCGACGCGTGTGCGCTCATCCCGGACGGCAGCGCCTCGAGCACGTCGCCGATGCGCGCCGTGGTGGACCAGTGATGCGGCTCGAGCAACATCACCTCCTCCTCCACCCCCACCGTCCACGGCCGGGCGGCCGCGTCCGTGTTCCAGCGCGCCCAGTGCGGAAGCTCTGGCGAGTATCTGCGGCTTGCCTCCATGGCCCGCTGGTCAGGCCTGCGGTACGGGGGTGCGTTTGAAGCGGTGATCGCCGCCGGCCACCTCGCGCGGGTGGAACGGCAGGTGCTCCAGCTTCCCGCCTTGACTCACCTTCACCGCGGTTCCCTGGCGGATCTCGTGCCACGCGCCCGGCAGGTCGGCAAAGGGCTCGGACACGACCACGCGGTCCTCGGGTTTCAGCTGTTGCACCCGCTCGTTCTCCGGATGCAGCTCCTTCAGCGTGTCCACGTCGGCTGACGCGAACAGCGACCGCGCCCGGCCCTCGGTGGCGTAGCGCACGGCCCACAGCGTCGTGCCGTCGGTCACCCCGAAGGTGCCCTGAACCGCGCCGGCGATGCCCCGCCTGCGCGCGGTCGCCTCGATCAGCCCGACCGTCAGCTCGAGGGCCTCGATCGGCGACTCCTCGAGCCCGAATGTGAGCGCCAGGTGGAACACCACCTCGGTGTCGGTCGAGCCATGCACGTTCGGGAAGAGCGACGGCTCGAGCGCGAGCATCAGGTCGCGCCGCATGTGCGCGATGTCGGCGATGTAGCCGTTGTGCACGAACAGCCAGCGACCGTGCCGGAAGGGATGGCAGTTCGTCTCCTGCACCGGTGAGCCGATCGCCGCCCGCACGTGCGCGATGAACAGCGGCGTGTGCGTGTGGGCCGCGATCTCGCGCAGGTTCGGGTCGGACCAGGCGGGCGCGACGCTGCGATAGAGCGCCGGCTCCTCCTCCTGGGCATACCAGCCCATGCCGAAGCCGTCGCCGTTCGTCGGCTCAGCGCCCATGCGGGAGTGCAGGCTCTGGTCGACCAGCCCGTGCTGCGTCTTGAACAGGAGCTCCTCGATCGGGAGGGACTGCCCGTGCCAAGCCATCCAGCGGCACATATCAGTCGGTCACGCTGTCGGACAGCCGCGACCCGTGCGCCACGAGACCGTAGATCACGAGGATGTCGATCGCGAAGATCGCAAGCGAGAAGAACGGATACGACGAGATGAACATCAGGTGCCCGATCGCGTTCAGCGCCGCGAAAAGCACTCCGGTCCAGCGCGCCAGCTGGTTTTTCGCGAACACGCCGACGCCCGCGAGCATCTGGAGCGCGCCCAGGATCGTGGCGATCCAGCCCCACGTCTTGAGGCTGCCCACGATGTAATGAGTGCCGTGCGCGTAGAACTGCGAGTTCCCGATCGCCGCGATTCCGCCGATCAGGTTCAGCACGCCCACGATCAGGAGCATGATTCCCGCGAACTCGACCCAGCCGAGGCCGCGGTCGTCGTGGAAGCCGTAGCGGTCGTAGGTGTAACCGGCCGCGTCGTATTGCGCCTGTCTGCTCGTTGCCTGAGCTCTCATCTCAACCCTCCTGGGATCACTCAAAGCGTGCCGCGGTGCGCACGTGACTTCAGCTTTGCGGCCGTACGTAACCCGGGCATCACCCATTGAGGATGAGATTTGGCCGGTGCCGGCGCCCGCTCCGAATATCTTCTGACCACCATGCCGAGCGATCCGACCCAGCTGCCCAAGGGCGTCCCGGACGACGGGGTCGACGCCCTCTACGGGCTGCCCCTCGACGAGTTCACACCGGCCCGCGACGCCCTCGCCAAGGAGCTGCGCGGCTCGGGCGAGCGCGACGCGGCAGCGTGGGTGAAGGCGCTCAAGAAGCCGAGCGCCGCCGCCTGGGTGGTGAACCAGCTCGCGCGCAGCCAGGGCCGCGACGCGAAGCAGGTGCTCGACACCGGCGATGCGCTGCGCACCGCCCAGGAGCGGGCACTGGCCGGCAAGGGCAAGCCGGGCGAGCTCGGGGGCGCGACGAGGGAGCACGCGGACGCGATGAGTGCCCTGCTTGCGAAGGCGCCCGGGCCGCTCGACGGCGACGGCCACTCCCCCAGCAACGCCACGCTCGAACGCGCCGAGGAGACGCTGCGCGCGATCGCGCTCGACGACGAGGCACGCGCCGGGTTCGCATGCGGCCGGCTCACGCGCGGGCGCCAGGCGGCGGGCCTCGGCTTCCCGCTCGGCGACGCCGGCGAGTCCGCGCCGAAGAAGTCAGGTCGCGCTGAGAAGGAGAAGCCCCAGGCGAAGCGCGACGACGCCAAGAAGGAGAAGGAGCGTGAGCGCGCGCGCAAGGAGAAGGACAGCGCGCGGGCCGCGCTCAAGGACGCGCGCTCGCGGCACCGCGACCAGCAGAAGCAGGTGGCCGACCGAAGCCGCGAGCTGAGCGCCGTCGAGCGCGAGGCCGAGAGCATCCAGCGCAAGCTCGCGAAGGCCACCGACGCGCTCGAGAAGGCACGCGCGAAGGAGTCCGACACCGAGGCCGCCCTCGAAGAGGCCGAGCAAGCCGCTAAGCGAGTTTGACCACGAGCAGCGCCCCGGCGCCCGTCGGCGCTAGCGCGTGCGTGACCCGCTCGTCCGCCTCCACGAGGGCGCGGAACTCCCCCATCTCGTCCGCGTGCGAGATCACGTTGTCCACGAGCAGCAGCCCCGCCGGTCGCAGCACCCGCACGAGGTCCGGCCAATAGCTCACGTAAGCGGGCCG
>DASXCV010000240.1:0-23432 GCA_036491015.1 Thermoleophilaceae bacterium
CGACATCCAGGAGCACGTGCTCGGCGATCGGCGTATCGCCACCGACTTCCAGGTGCAGCCGGACTTCGCCGCGATCGCGCAGGCCTGCGGCTGCTACGGCGAGCACGTGGAGGACGGCGACGCCGTCGAGGCCGCGGTGGCTCGGGCGCTCGAGGCCAACGCGCGCGGCGTGCCGGCGGTGCTCGACTTCGTGGTGTCCCGCGAGCGCGTGCTCGGCACCCTCGAGCACTTCGCGATCTATCCCGACGAGATGGTGGAGCGGGCACGCCGCCAGGGCGAGCTGGCCACGGGAGCGCAGGGCTGATGGAGCTCGGCTTCGGACAGCCCGCCGGCGCGGTCTGCCAGTTCGCCTACGTGGTGGCGGACATCGACGCCGCGATGAATGACTTCGCCGAGCGGCTCGGCGTCGGGCCGTGGTTCGTGCGCGGGCCGTTCCAGCCGCCCGCCGCCCGCTACCGCGGCGCCCATACCGAGGCGGTGTTCAGCGTGGCGCGCGCGTTCAGCGGTCACGCGATGCTCGAGCTGATCATGCAGCACGACGACTCGCCGTCGGTGTTCCACGAGGGCGACGGGCCGCGCAGCTACGGCTTCCACCACTGGGCGATCATGACCATGAGCTTCGACGAGGACGTGCAGCGCTACGCCGCGCTGGGCTACCCGGAGGCGTTCTTCGACCGGCTGCCGTCCGGCTCGCGCGTGATCTACGTGGACGCCACGCGCGACCTGCCCGGGATGATCGAGCTGGTGGAGCACACCGATGGCCAGGAGCGGCTGTACACGCAGATCCAGCACGCGTCCGTGGGCTGGGACGGCACCGATCCGGTGCGAAGAGAGGATGCCTGAGATGGGACGTGTAGCCGGCAAGATCGTGGTGGTCACCGGCGCGGCCGGCGGCCAGGGCGCGGTGGAGGCGCAGGCGCTGGCCAGCGAGGGCGCGAGCGTGATCGCCACCGACATCAAGGCGCCGGACCTCGGCGAGGGGATCGAGGGCCGCGCGCTCGACGTGACCTCGGAGGACGCCTGGCGCGCGCTCGGCGACTGGGTGGGCGAGCGGCACGGGCGCGTGGACGGGCTCGTGAACAACGCCGGCATCGCAATGCGCACGCGGCTGCCGGACATCACGGCCGCCGACCTGCACCGCGTGGTCGACGTGAACGTGGCCGGCCCGCTGCTCGGCATCCAGACCGTCGCGCCCCTGATGACGGCCGGCGGCTCGATCGTCAACGTCAGCTCGATCGCTGGGCTCGTGGGTTACCACGCAGTGGGCTACTGCATCAGCAAGTGGGGCCTGCGCGGCCTGTCGCGCAGCGCGAGCATGGAGCTCGGCCCGCAGGGGATCCGCGTGAACGCGATCCTGCCCGGTTACATCGAGACGCCGATGACCGCGGCCGCGCCGGCGGCCTTCCGCCAGGCGAACGTGGAGGTCACGCCGCTCGGCCGCGTGGGCCAGCCGGACGAGGTCGCGCCGCTCGTGGTGTTCCTGATCTCCGACGAGTCGTCGTTCATCAGCGGCGCGGAGATCGTGGTGGACGGCGGGCAGACCGCGCACGGCGGCGCGAAGTACCTGTCGGACGCCGTGCGAGCCGCGAACCCGGACGAGCCGTGAGCGAGGAGAGGAGCCAGCCGATGCCCACCGTCGAGACCGTCCGCGGCCCCGTGGACGTGCAGGAGCTCGGCCCGACGCTGATGCACGAGCACATCTTCGTGATGCAGCCCGAGCCGCTTCAGAACTTCGGGCACACGTTCGGCTCCTACTGGGACGAGGACGAACGCGTGGCCGATGCGATCGCCAAGCTCACGCGCCTCCGCGAGGGCGGCATCCACACGATCGTCGACCCGACGGTGCTCGGCCTCGGCCGCTACATCCCGCGCATCCAGCGCGTGAACGAGTCGGTGGACCTGAACATCGTCGTGGCCACCGGCGTCTACGCGTTCCTCGAGCTGCCCAACTTCCTCGGCTACCGCAGCGTGGAGGCGATCGCCGAGCTGTTCGTCAAGGAGATCCGCGAGGGCATCGACGACACCGGCGTGAAGGCGGGCTTCCTCAAGTGCGCGGTCGAGCGGCACGGGATCATCGGCGATGTGCCGCGCATCCTCGAGGCGATCGCGCTGGCGAGCAACGAGACCGGCGCGCCGATCATGGTGCACACGAACTCGGCGGAGAAGGTGGGCCTGCCGACCCTCGACACGCTCACGGGGCACGGGGTGGATCCGGCGCGCATCGTCATCGCCCACGCGGGCGACAGCAACGACCTCGACTACCTGCACGCGCTGCTCGAGGGCGGCGCCTGGCTCGGCTGCGACCGCTTCGGCATCGAGCACTTCAACCCGCTGCCCGACCGCATCCGCACGCTCGCCGCGCTCGTGGCGGAGGGCCACGCCGGGCGCGTGCACCTCGGCCACGACGCCGCCTGCTTCTTCGACTTCATGGTCGGCGACCCGGCGTTCGCGAACGAGAAGCCCGACTACCTCCTGATCTCGAACCAGGTCCTGCCGGCGCTGCTCGAGGCAGGCGTCACCCAGGAGCAGATCGACGAGATGCTCGTTGGCAACCCGGCGCGCTTCTTCTCCTGACCGGAGCTTGTGCGGGCCTAAGAAGCCGCTTATCGTGCCGGGTAAGGCGGGGAGGTCGCAGCGACCGGGCGCTGCGGTCTTCCCGCCGGACCTTCGCCCGGTCGACTCGCTTAAGCTGCGTCGCGGATGGAGACCTGGGATGCGATCACCTCACGGCGCAACGTGCGCGCGTTTGCCGATCGCCCGATTCCGGCCGATGATCTCGACCGCATCCTCGAGGCCGGGCGCCGCGCGCCGTCCTCGCGCAACTGGCAGCCGTGGGACTTCGTGCTCGTCACCGACCGTGACCAGCTCGTGGAGCTGTCGAAGGTCTGGCGCGGCGGGGGACACGTTGCGGAGTCGGCGGCCACGATCGCCCTGATCGCGCCGGCCACCGACGACCCGGGCGAGCGCGACCGCGCGCAGTACGACCTCGGCCAGGCCACGATGGCGATCCTGATCGCCGCCGCCGACCTCGGCGTCGGCAGCGGCCACTCGGCCGTGGCGGACCAGGAGCTGGCGCGCAGCGCGCTCGGCTTCCCCGACGACCGCTACTGCGCCTACCTGATCGACCTCGGCTACCCGGCCGACCGGCCGCTCAAGCCGCTGCGCAAGCCGGACCGGCGGCCGTTCGACGAGGTCGTGCACCGCGGCAGCTGGTAGCCGCCTAAGCGACATCTCACGGTTGGCCGGAGTGAGCTTCCCGGGCCCGGGTATCCCTCGGCGTCAAAGGGAAGGAGCCTCATGTACACGCTTGCCAGAGCAGTGCGCGCCGCGACCACCGTGGCCGTCGTGATCATCGTCGCCGGGATCCTCATCCACGTGCTCGGCGCGAACACCTCCAACGGGATCGTGAGCGCGGTGAACGACGCGGCCAAGTGGCTGGTGCAGCCGTTCGCGGGCGTGTTCCATCTCAGCGGACGCAAGGCCACCATCGCCGTGAACTGGGGCCTCGCCGCAGTGGTCTATGCGATCGCCGGCGGGTTCATCAGCCGGCTGCTGGCGCGCTCCGCCGCCGTCGGCACGCGGCGCGGCTGGCGCCGCAACCCCGCGCTGTAGCCCGAGCCGCCGCGTAGTCGCGCTCGATCGCCCGGATGTGTCCCGCCCAGCGGTGCAGTCAACCGTGGCGGGTTGACACGGAGCGGTCGACTTTCAGAGGCTACGCACAACGCTCAAGGAGGGCACAGATGATTCCGTTCAAGCAGCTCATCCTTCCCGGCGACATCGGCCCCGATGTCCATGCCGTCAAGGACACCCTCAAGCGCATGGGGGTGATGGGCAGCGGCGCCATGAGCATGAGCACGAAAGCCGGGCCGGCCTTCGTGGCCACCGTGAGGACTGCCCAGCGGAACGGCGGGATCCTCGTCGACGGGAAGTACGGGAAGGACACGCACGGCCTGATCGCGCCGCACTTCTCACACGACGACGCGGTGGAGTACCAGACCGCCACGATCCGGACGCACGAGCCGCCGCCCCTTCCCGCCGGCAACGCGGCAGCCGCCGCCAAGAAGCTGCTGCAGCTGCAGGCTGAGGGCAAGTACCACGCGGACAACCCGCTCGACCTCGGCGACATCCAGGCGACAGCTCAGGGCCAGGCCGTGCACAGCCAGCACGGCGGTCTCGTCCACATCGACGCACGCGTGATGAAGGTGATCGTCCGCCTGATCGGGCTCGGCCACACGATCGGCACGTTCGCGATCTGCTCAGACCATCACGACGACGGGCCGCACGGCCATGCCGGCGGCATGGCTGTCGACATCTCGACGATCGACGGGCACTCCGTCGCATCCGCGTCGGCGCGCGCGCTGGTGCTCCAGGTCGACCACCAGCTGCACAACGCCGGGGCGCTCCTCCCGCGCCAGCTGATCAGCGGCGGCGTGGGGAACGTCCGCGACATGGAGATCTCGGCCCTGTCAATCCCAGGCGCGGACTCCTTCTACGGCGCGGCGACGATGGCCGAGCACTGCAACCACATACACGTCGGCTACTAGGTGATGGCCGTGGTCCAGGCGGCCTTCCAGGTCGCCGGGCCCACGACCCCGGTGACGTTCAGTCCCTTCTCCTCCTGGAACTGCCGGCAGATGTGCTCCGACCCCGCGTCGTAGGTGCCGTTGACCACGATCAGCCAGCCGCGGCTCGCCATCTGGGCCTGCCACTTGCGCACGTCGTCGCCCGCCAAGGCCGGCGGCTGGCGCAGCTTGCGGCCCGGGAAGGGTGGCGCCTTGACCGGCCCGAAGAAGTTGAGCGCGGTCATCGACAGATCGATGTTGAGCTTGGCGAACTTGGGCGGGAGGGTGCCGGGCTGCTGGGGCGACGCCCACTGGGTGGCGTCGGCGCTGCCGGTCACGCCGAAACCGCAGGCCGCCGAGCAGAGATGCGCCTTGCCCGTGTAGTGGGCGGTCCAGATGCGCACCTGGGCGCGCGTGATCCCGGCGGCCCCGAGCGACTGCATGATCGCCGTCCAGCTCGAGGTCGAGAAGTAGATCACTGGCCTCTTCACGCCGGCCGCGATGCGGCCCTTGGCCCAACCGCCGGCATGTGCGACGGCCATATCTCCGGCCTCGAAGTCGCCGGCGTTGCCGATGCCCTGGCCGTTCACGTCGATCTCCAGGACATTCAGGTTGGGGAACTCGGCCTTTGCCTTCGTGAAGTTGGGGAAGCGGCCGTTGCCGTAGGCGGCCACCGCCTGGACGTTCAGGCCCGAGAAGACCTGGGCCGGATCGTCGACCGTGTCGAACATGGTGCCCATTCCTCTGTACCTCCTCCGGTGCCGGTCCCCCTTTCCGGCGCCGTTGTTCGGGTGGCGAGCCGCTGCTCGGACGCGTGTGGGCTGTGCGAGTCCCAGGTGCCCGGCGCTTGACCGGGCTGTGCGGTTCGATCTGAGGCGATTCTCTTCCGGTCGGCCGTCGGGAGTCAAGGCCCGGCGCGGCGCGTCAGCCGGTCTCGCGGCCCGGGTCGAGCGGGCCGAACAGCAGCTCGTAGAGCTCGGGATAGACGCTGAGCGGCGCGGCCTTCGGGTCGACGTAGTGCTGGAGGGCGAGCCCGATGTCGAGCGCGATCAGTGCGGTGGCGAGCATGCGCGGGTCGGCGGCGGGCTCCTCGCCCGCGCTCGCCGCGGCCTCCTTGATGCTGTGAGCGGTGAGCTCGCGGGTGCCCGCCCAGAACGTGGCGGCGAGCTCACGCACGCGGTCGTTGCGACCGGCCTCGGCCAGCAGCTCAAGGATCAGCCGCAGGAGCCATCGCCCACGCGGGTCCGCCTGCATCCGGCCCAGCTCCTCGCCGGTCTCGCGCAGCGTCGGCCGCGCGCCGGGGTCGGCGATGCGCTGCTCGGCCATTCCCCGGTACTGCTCGTACACGCGCTGCTGCAGCAGCTCGACGAACAGCTGCTCCTTGCTCTCGAAGTTCGAGTAGAACGCGCCGCGCGTGAAGCCCGCCGCGGCGCAGATCGCCTCCACGCTGGCGCCCGCGAGGCCGCGCTCCACCACCACGGACGCGGCGGCGTCGAGCAGCGCCTGGCGCGTCTCGGCTTTGCGTTCTTCGCGGGTCTTTCGGATCACGGGCCAGTCGGCACGCCGGGATGCGCGAAGAACACCAGGAAGATGTCCACGCACACGCTCACGATCATCGTCGTGACGACAAAGAAGGTTTCCACGCCGGTGGTGGGCTCGCGGCGCGAGCGATCGGCCGCCATCGGTTCGAGCCAACGCCGCCGCGGCTGGGGTCGGTAGGCGGGCGGCGGTGGTGGGGCGAGCCAGTTGGCGACCGCGCTCACCGCGATGTAGGTCCAGAGGATCCCGAACGAGAGGATCAGGACGGGGAGGAGGCCGAGCGCGTGGAAACCGTGCTGGAACTGGGAAGCGATCCAGATCCAGCCGAGCGGGATGCCGACCCCGATCACGGGGATCCCGATGGCGAAGGCGCAGATCCAGCCGATCCACTTCATATACAGAAGTGTATCTGAATACGAAGCTGTATCTGGACGTGGGTGCGCGCGTGCCGGTAGCGTCCCGCCGCGAGCGTGGACGAGAGGAGCGGTTTTCGGTGAGCAAGGGACCCAGCTTCGATGTGTCCGGGTGCGGCGTGGCCGTGACCGGAGGGGCGAGCGGGCTCGGCCTGGCATACGGCGAGGCCCTGGCGGCCGGCGGCGCACGGGTGACCCTGATCGACCGCGACGCCGACGGCGTGGCGGCGCAGGCGGAGCGGCTGCGCGGGGACGGGTTCGACGTGCGCGCGGCGGTGGCGGACGTGACCTACCACGCCACGCTCGATCAAGTGATCGACGAGGCGGCGGGGGAGTACGGGGGCCTGGACGTCGTGTTCGCCAACGCGGGGATCGACCCCGGCGTCGGCTTCCTCGGCGCCTGGGCCGGCGACTCGCGCCCGCGGGTGGAGGAGGGCGCGCTCGAGCGCTACGAGGACGAGCGCTGGAACCGGGTGATCGACATCAACCTGAACGGCGTGTTCGCGACGGCGCGCGCGGCCGCGCGCCACATGCGTCCGCGCGGGTCAGGCCGGATCATCGTCACCACGTCGATGGCGGCCACCAACGTCGAGCCCGCGATCGGCCACGCCTACGCGACGGCCAAGGCGGGCGCACGCCACCTGGTGCATGGCCTCGCGCTCGAGCTCGCGGCCTACGGCATCACGGTCAACGCGATCGCGCCCGGCTTCTTCATCACCAACATCGGCGGCGGCCACGCGCACGCACCGGAGGTGCAGGAGGCGATGGCGAAGGACATCCCGATGCACCGCGTGGGCTGGCCGGAGGACATCAAGGGGCTCGCGCTCTTCCTCGCTTCGCCGGCGTCCGACTACATCACCGGCCAGGAGATCCTGATCGACGGTGGCTGGAGCCTCGGCCGCGCCGACTGACCGGACCAGGTCAGCCAGCTTCCAGCACCTGCTTGAGCCGTCGCAGGTCGGCCTCGTTCGCGCGGCGCATAGCGCGGGCCATGATGGGCGCCGAGACCTTGGCGAAGCCCGATGGTTCGCCGCGGTTGCGCAGAGTCATTCTGGTGTCGCCGGAAGCGGCGTCGGCCCACGTGTAGGTCGTCTCCATGGGGAACGGCCCCTCGGCGGTGCTCATCATTAGGCGGCGGCCCGAGTCGAGCTCGCGGATCTCATACGTATAGGCCAGCGTCCGGCCGAGGAACCGCGCTGAGAAGCGGACGCGCGACCCGACCCCCGCCGGCGGGGTCGTCTCCCATTCGACCGACTTGATGTTCTTGTACCAGGCGGTCGCGTTCGTGGGATCGCCGGCGAACGCGGCCACCTCCTCACGCGGGCGGCGGATCTCGATCTCGGTCACAACGTCGACGGGCATGTCCCAAGACGCTACCGCCCTTGACGTAGAGCGTCTGGCACACTGGATCATCCGATCAGCAACTTATGGAGGCCCCATGAGTAGCGTCGACGCGAGCAGCGAAACCGCGGCCGGAAGTCCGCCCGTGAAGGCCGGCGAGATGCGGCTCGAGGTCGTGGTGCTCCCGCGGGCCGCGTCGATGTCGTACACCGAGAGCTGCAGGCCCGGCTCGTTCGCCGCCTTCAGCGATCCGGACGGCAACGGTTGGCTCTTCCAGGAAATCAAGGCGCGGCTTCCCGGTCGCTGAGAGGAGCCGCGGGGATGAACTCGGACTACGACGTGATCGTGCTCGGCGGCGGCTCGCCGGGCGAGCACTGCGCCGGCGCCTTGGCCGAGGGTGGCCTGCGCGTGGCGATCGTCGAGCGCGAGCTGGTGGGAGGGGAGTGCTCGTACTGGGCGTGCATCCCGTCGAAGACGCTGCTGCGGCCGGGCGAGGCGGTACACGCGGCGCGCAATGCGGCGGCGAGCGCCGAGGTGGATGTCGACGCCGTGTTCGCCTGGCGCGACTTCATGGTCTCGGACTACTCCGACGCGGGTCAGGAGAGCTGGCTCGCGGACAACGGCATCGACCTGTTGCGCGGCAGCGGCCGGCTTGCCGGCCCGGGTGTGGTGGAGGTCGACGGCGTTCGCCACACCGCCGACCATGTGGTGCTCGCGAACGGCGCCGATCCGGTGGTGCCGCCGGTCCCCGGCCTGCGGGAGCTCGAGGGGGTCTGGACCAGCCGCGAGGCCACGTCCATGAAGGCCGTGCCCCGCAGGCTGCTGATCCTGGGTGGCGGGCCGGTCGGCGTGGAGATGGCGCAGGTGGTCCGCAGGCTTGGCGGCGAGTCCGTGGTGATCGACATGGGCGACCACCTGCTCGGGCGGGAGCCCGCGCCGCTGGGCGAGGCGCTCGGCGAGGCTTTGCGGCGCGAGGGCGTCGAGCTCGCCATGTCCGCGAACGCCACGGCGGCACGGCGCGACGGCGAGGACTACGTGCTCGAGTTCGACGACGGGCGGGAGCTGAGGGGCGATCGCCTGCTCGTCGCCACCGGCCGGCGCCCCCGGGTGGCCGGCATCGGCCTCGAAAGCGTGGGCGTCGAGCCGGATTCGCACGGAGTCCCGGTCGACGCCCACCTGCGCGCGGCGGAGAAGCTGTGGGCGATCGGTGACGTGAACGGGCTGTGGCCGCTGACGCACGTGGGCAAGTACCAGGGCGAGGTGGTGGCCGCGAACATCCTCGGGGAGTCGCGGAAGGCCAACTACGAGGCCGTTCCGCGGGTGGTCTACACGGACCCGCAAGCCGCGGCGGTGGGTGCGGGCGCCGGCCGCTTCAGCGCCATGGTCCCGATCGCGGAGGTGGCGAAGACCGCGACCTATACACGCGCGTACGCGGACGAGAACGGCTTCCTCACTCTGCTGAGCGACGGCGAGCGCCTGACCGGGGCGTACGCGCTCGGCCCCGACGCCGGCGAGTGGCTGCAGCAGGCCACCCTGGCGATCCGCGCACACATCCCTCTCCAGGTCCTCTCCGACACGATCCAGCCGTTTCCGACGTTCTCGGAGATCTACGTCGCGGCGCTGCATGCGCTGCGCCGGGAGATAGCGGCGGCGCCCAAGCCGGTCGGCGCCGGACCGCCGATGGCGAACTGACGGAGGGGAGACGATGGAGACCGCAACGGGCCCCGCGCCCACCCACTTCTTTTACGGCTAGCCCAAGGAGGGTCAACAAACGATGCGCTCCGACATCGCACCCGGCGGCACGTTGCCGGACTACGAGCTACCGGACCACGAGAGCGTGCCGCGCAAGCTCAGCGAGCTGCAAGGCGACGATCCCCTGATCCTCACGCTCGCGCGCGGCCACTACTGCCCGAAGGAGCACCAGCAGCACCTCGAGCTCGCCGCGCACTATCCGAAGATCGCGGTGTCCTACACGCGGGTGGTCACGATCGCGACGGACGAGCATCACACGCTGCAGGAGTTCCGCAACTCGGTTGGCGCCCAATGGCCGTTTCTCTCGGACCCGGGGCGCATCGTCCAGCAGGATCTCGAGATCCAGGAGTACACGGACCCCGACAACAACCCGATGATCCCGTACACGCTCGTGCTGAAGCCCGGGCTCGTGGTCCACAAGGTCTACAACGGCTACTGGTTCTGGGGGCGGCCGTCGTTCTACGACCTGTGGAGCGACCTACGTGAGGTGACCAGCCAGATCCGCCCCGACTGGGATCTCAGCGCGCCAGGGCTGCGCGAGGCCTGGGACGCGGGTGACCACTCGTTCTTCCACGGCTGGGACAGGCGGGCGCCGGCGCCTCAGAGCGGCGGGTCGACGTCGTCGTAGATGCGGGCCGCGGCGAGCTCGCCGCTCTCACCCCGAACGTATACGGCCACTCCCGCTGCAATTGCTCAAGGCCGGCGCTGAGAACAGCTCGGGAACCCGCGGCATTCTCGAAGCGTTCCATATCGCCGCCGCGGCGGCTGTGGCGCGCTTACCCGCCGTGCAGCGACGGCGCGAACGAGATGCCGATCACGGCCCCCTCGGTCGACTGGAGCCGCGCGACGGTCTGTCCCCAAGGCTCCGTCTTGGCGTCGTGGAGCAGCTCGTATCCCTCGCCGCGGAGCTCCTCGGCCGCCGCCTGCACGGCCGCCTCGTCCTCCACCTCGAACTCGATGCTGATCTGCGGGATCGGCCGCTCCGCCGGCCAGTCCGGGCTGCCAAAGCAGGCCTGCGCCGCCTCCGTGAGTGGCCAGAGGCCGAAGTGCTTGGTCCCGTCCACCTTCTCGCTGTGCAGGTACTCCTCGTCCTCGCCGGCGGTCAGCGGGAGCCCGAGCGCATCGACGTAGAGCTTGCGGCTCTCCGCCGGATCGGGAGCGATGACGGCCACGCTGGTGACGAACTCGACGTTCACGATGTCTCTCCTTGTCCGGGGGCGGCACAGGCACCCTGCTCGGACGCCCGCACCGTCAGGAGTACCCAGGTGCGTCATACCGAACGCGGCTCAGACGGGTTCGGGCGGGCGGGGTAGACTCGGTCGAAGTCGTCCGCCTCTGGGTTCTGCCGTCTCCTTGATCCTCCGGCGCGCGTGTCTCTTGAGGAGGCCGTAGTGAAGGAGGCAGTGATCGGTCGTTCCGAACCGCCCCGCCCGTCTGCGTCGAGCCCACACTGGTGAGTCGGCACTGGCGCGCGCCGACGACCGTGGCCGTCTCGCTCGCCGCGGCGGCGCTGCTGATCGTCTTGCTCATCGGCCGAGGCCACGAGTTCGCCGCGGCTGCCGCAAGCGCCACGCCCGGGGTGCTCGCCATCGCGGTGCTTGGACAGGTGGTCGCGCTGGTGGCGCGCAGCGAGGCCTGGCACCTCTCGGTCACGGCCGCGGGCGGAACGGTCGAGCGCCGGGCGCTGTACCGCGCCTCGAGCATGCAGGTCGTGGGCAGCGTGCTGAGCGGACAGCTCGGCGTTGCCGCGCGAATCGCCGCATTGCGGCGCTCGTCCGCGACGTGCTGTCCGCGCGCGAGCACGCTTGTGGCCGCCGAGTTCCCGATTCTCGCGGTCGAGGGAACGCTTGCGGGCCTGGCGTCGTTCACCTTGATCGGGCCGCTCGGGCTGCCGTGGTGGGCGCCGCTGATCGGCGTCGCTTCCGTGGCCGCCGCCAGCGCGGGGCTGCGGCGGTTGGCCCTTCGCACCGGTCACGCGCTTTGGAAAGGACTCGCGGTGCTTCGCAGCCGGCGCGGCGGGGCCCGGATGGTCGCGTTGGTGCTGCTGGCGGTGTTCGCCCAGATCGGGCGGAACTGGCTGCTTCTCCACGCCGTCGGCGTCAATGCCTCCTTCCTCGATGCGATCGCCGTGCTGATCGCCGTCGTCACCCTCAGCCAGCTGCCGGTGGGGCCGAGCCTCGGCGCGGCGGCCGCGGTCCTGATCCTCGGGAGAAACGGCGTGGCGGCAGCAGCGGCTGCCGGGGTCTTGATGACGGCGACGGGCACGGTCGGCGGCCTCTGCTTTGCGGGCTGGGCAGGGGTCGATCGCGGCTGGGACGGCGTTCGCGGGCGATTGCGACGTGTCCGCGCGGCGGGGGCTCCGGTGGTCGCACCGCTCCCCGCGCTGGAGGCTGATCAGTGACGCGGAAGCGCGAGCAGTCCGACCAGACACCCCGCCCAGACGAGAAGGGCGTGATGGGAAACCAACGCTCAAACGCGAGCCGCAAGAGCTTTCTGCGCGAACTGAAGCGAGCCGCGCGCGGCCGGCTGGACAAGCGAAGCCCGTCGCAATAGCCGAGCTGAGACGTCCGACCCTGCTAGGGTCGGCTCATTGGGCCGGCGGCCATCGCCGGCACGTGGTGCAGGCGCTCGTAGGTCTTTGCTCAACAGCATCCTCCGCGTACGCGGCACATACATCGGAGGAACACATGGCCACAGGAACCGTGAAATGGTTCAGCGACGACAAGGGCTTCGGCTTCGTCACCCCTGACGAGCCCGGCAAGGACCTGTTCGTCCATCACAGCGGCATCACGGGCGAGGGCTACCGGTCGCTCACCGAGGGGGCGAAGGTCTCCTACGACGCCGAGGACGGCGACAAGGGCCCCAAGGCCGTCAACGTACAGCCGCTCTAGGGCCGGCGCCTATGTCAGGCAGTAAACAGAGGACCACGACCTCGAAGCGCGTCCGCGAAGCCAGGCTCCGCGAGCGGCGACTCGAGAAGCAGGCCAAGAAAGACGCGCGCAAGCTGGCGCGCGCACACGATCTGGATGCCCTGACGGACCCGGCTGATCCGTCTCCCGAAGACGCCGGTGACGCCGCTAGCGAGGCCGACTAGCGGACGCGGCCGGACCGTCGGGCGTACCGCATCCCGGATGGATTAAGCTGGGGGAAGTCGAGGCCGTCTACAGGGCCCTTAAAGGGCGCGGTCGGCGTGAATCGGCGTTGGGAGCACTTCGCGCTAGTGGCGGCTGGAGATGGCGGCACTCGGGGGAGTCGCACCGCAACGTCCGTCACAGCTCTGGAGTTGCCAATTTCCACAACGACGAAGGCTCCGTACTGGCACGAGGCCCTGATCCCCTACGCACAGCCGCGCCTCGCGCGGAGCCTGGTGGATGTGGCTACGTCGGTCGTGCCGTACCTATGCGTGTCTGCGCTCAACTACGCGACCCTCGGCGTCTCGGACCTGCTCACCGCTGCGCTCATCGTTCTCGCGGCCGGCTTCCTCGTCCGCACGTTCATCGTGTTCCATGACTGCACACACGGCTCGATGCTGCCCTCCAAGCGCGCGAATGCCTATCTCGGGGCCGTTCTCGGGCTGATGGTGCTGGCGCCGTTCAGGCGCTGGCGCCACGACCACGCCGTCCACCACGCAACCTCGGGCGACCTCGAGCGGCGCGGGGTGGGGGACGTGCTGACGCTCACCATCACTGAGTACCGGGCGCGGTCATGGCGCGGGCGGCTCGGCTACCGGCTGATCCGCAACCCGCTGGTGATGTTCGGCCTCGGCCCGGTGTTCGCGATGGTCATCGGGCCGCGAGTGCCGGCGAGCGGGGCGCGCCCGCGGATGCGCAACAGCGTGCTCGCGACCGACGCCGCGCTTGTCGCCGTCGTCGCCGCGCTCTGCTGGTTGCTCGGCTGGGAGCAGTTCCTGCTCGTCTGGGGACCGTCGGCGCTGCTGGCCGGCTCCGTCGGCATCTGGCTGTTCTTCGTACAGCACCAGTTCGAGGACACCTACTGGCAGAACGCGGAGGACTGGACCTACGCGGACGCCGCGCTACGGGGCAGCTCGTACCTGAAGCTGCCGAAGGTGCTCCAGTTCTTCACCGGCAACATCGGCCTGCACCATGTGCACCATCTCAACGCGCGCATCCCCAATTACAACCTCCAGGCCGCCCACGACGACAACCCGATGCTTCATGACGTGCCGATCCTCTCCCTCTGGGATGGGTTGCGGGCGGTCAGGCTCAAGCTCTGGGACGAGGACAGCGGAAGGCTCGTGACCTTTGCTCAGGCGCGAGCGGCTGGTGATCCCACGTCAGTCCCGTCGCTGGCCGACCCGGGCTTCTCGAACACCAGCCTGTAGTGCTCGAGTAGCTCGCGCTCGAAGCAGACCTTGTTCGCGCTCACTCCCGAGGTGAAAGCGAGCCGGAAGTCGGCGCTGGTCAGCCAGCGAGGGACCAACCGGAGCTTCAGTAACGCCTTCCTTGGGCTGCGAGCTCCGATGCGCGCGTTCCACTGACGGATCGTCTCGATGTAGTCGAGGCGGCCGCTTACCTTCGACACGAGGCGGAAGCGCGGGGCCGCGGCGGCGATCACCTGCTCGGCCCCGAACGGCAGCCAGGAGCCTGGGAATTGGCGGCCCAGCAGCGCGAGGTACCACTCGTCGGAGTCGCGCGGCGGGACCGCCCGCAGCGCCTCGAGGTCGATTCGCTCCGCGGGAATCATGTTGGGGCCGAAGACCATCGTCTGCAGGTAGAAGCGACCCCCATCGGGCAACAGGTCCGCCACGCGGGCGAACAAGTCCCGGTAGATCTCGTCCTGGTGCCCCGCTTCGTAGTCGTCCCGGGAGCAGAAGTGCTCGAACGCGCCGAGGCTGGCCACGGCGTCGAAGGCGCCGAGCTGCTCGCGGGTGACCGTCCGGGCGTCGAGGAGGCGGACGTCGAGCCCGTGGCGCCGGCAGGCGGCCAACTGCGCCGAGGACAGCGTGACCCCGACCCCGACGCCACCGCGGCGCCGGACGTCGGCCAGCAGCGGTCCCCAGCCACACCCGAGGTCGAGCACCCGCTTCCCCGGGCCGATCCCGATCTGCTCGGCCACGTAGTCGTGCTTGCGCCGTTGCGCCTGCTCCAGGCTGAGCGAGAAGTCACCGTCGTACTTGGCTCCGCTGAAATCCGCCAGCTCGCCCAGGCTGAGCCGAACCAGCCGGTCGGTCAGCGAGTAGGTGAACTCGATGTCCCGTTGGTCGGCCATCCCATCACCACCGCTATGCGCAGCAGCTACACGCGTCGCCGCGCCACGCGTCGCGCGCCTCGCGGAGCGCGACGGCGGCGATGCCGAGGGCGACGAGCGGATCAGCCCACCACCAGCCGAGCGCCGCGTTGCTCAGCAGGCCGACGAGCAGCGCTGCCGAGAGATAGGCGCAGAGCATCGTCTGGCGGCTCTCGCTGATCGTGGCCGACGACCCGAGCCGCTGTCCGACGCGACGTTTTGCGGCGGCCAACGGCGGCATGGTGGCGAGCGTGACGACCGCGAGGCCGATGCCGACCCAGCTCGCATCGGGGTGGTGTCCGCCGACGAGGTCGCGCACCGATTCGATCCCCACGTAGAGCGCGAGCGCCACGAAGGACGCCGCGATCAGCCGCTGCGCCAGCCGCTCGGCTGTGGGCGAGGACGACCGGGCGCCGGCCATCAGCCACAGCACGACGACGCCGGCGACCACCTCGATGAGACTGTCCGCACCGAAGCCGACCAGCGCGACGGACCCGGCCACCACGCCCGCCGCGATAGCCACCGCAGCCTCGACCAAGTGCCATCCCAGCCCGAGGCGCGCCAACCAGCGGGTGCGGCGCACCAAGCTCGCGCGTTCCTCCCCGGCAGGAGCGGCTGCGATCACAGAAATCGGCGGCAGGACCGGCAACTCCGCGTTGTTGCTCATGCCAAAACCGTAGCGGCCGGCGGTCGAGCTATTTCACCACCGAGTGGTCCACGATCTGCTGCCGGCCGAGGAAGTAGATGCCGGGGTCCGTTTGAAAGCCGTCGCTGGGGTTCGCCCGCAGGGTGGAGGAGCGGATCGTGAGGACGCCGGTGCGGTCGTTGCTGACGAAGAAGATCGCGCCGCCGCCCTCGCGCGCGTGGTTGCCGGTCATCTTCGTGCCGGCGATCAGTACGCGGTAGTTGTTGCCGTCGGTGTACACGGCGCCACCCGAGCCCCCGCCCGGGGTCCCGGGGTCCGCGGGGTTGGCGCCGCGGCCGATGGCGCGGTTGTGGGTGAAGGTGCTGTTGTAGATCGACCACGAGACGCCGATGCTGCTCAGCGCGGCGCCGTTGCTGCAGACCCCGCGGCTGAAGGTGCTGCGGGTGATGGTCACCGGCTGCTGGTTGTACTGCGACAGCGCGCGGACGGCGCCTCCGCCGAGGTCCGGACCCGTCGCGTCGCAGCGGTTGCGAACGAACGTCGACCCGACGATCTTGAGCTGACCGCCGCGGGCGAAGATCGCACCGCCGCCGCCACCGTCGAAGGTCGCGCCGGTGGCGTTGCCGTCCGCGAAGGTCAGGTTCTGGACCACGAGACGGGGCGTGGCCTGGTTGTCGCAGTGCGAGGTCGTCCAGATCTGGCGGCGATCGCACGTGTCCTGGTAGAGGATGCGGCGTTTCCCGCCGCCGCTGAGCGTGACCAGCCCGCCGCCGTCGAGGACCACCCGACGGCTGGTGTTCACCACCTTGGCTGTCTGTCTCATCTCGATCCGCACCGGCTTCGGCCCGCAGCGGAATCCGATGACCCCACCTTTCGCGACCGCCCGCACCACCGCGCGCGAGGTGCAGCTCCGCGGCGTGCCGGTACCGACCCAGCGGTCGGGGTGTGAAGTGTCGACCGCCTGCGCGCTGCGGGGCCCGCTGACCGCGGCCGCCGTGCGCTCGTTGGGCGGCGCCGCAGCGGCCACCAACGGCCCGGCGAGCGCGCCGGCGAGCCCCAGGCACAGCGTCGTGAGAACAAGCCGCGGACGCATAGGCACGATTGCGCGTGACCCTAGCGATCCCATCTGACTGTTGTTAGGCAACACCAGGATGGGATTGCTATGCGTTGACCCTACCCGCAGTCTGCCAGCGACCCCCGGCGCATTCACCAGCGCGGAGGTGGCTCGTCTTGACCTCCACCCGGATATCACTCACACTGCGTAGGCGGAGGCATCGCCGCTCCCCGTCCAGGAAGAAGGGCCGCTTGACGCAGGCCGTATCGGCGCCCGAGAGCGCGTCGCCTCCAGGGGAGGAGAAGCCCCGGTCCGGGTCGATCTATCTGGCTCTTTTGCCGTGGGTGCTGTTCAGCCTGATCGCGCGTTTCGACACGCTTACGGCGGCATCGGTGATCGCCCTCGTGGGAGCCGTGGTGGTCGCCCTGCCGTCGATTCGTCGCGGGCGGCCGAAGAGCCTCGAGATCGGAGCGATCGTCACGTTCGCTGCCTTCACGGTCGCAGCGTTCATCGTCAGCGACTCGGTGGCCGACGACATCAGCCGCTACGCCCGAGGAATCGCCGCGCTTGTGCTTGCCCTGATCGCGTTCGGCTCGCTCGCGCGCACGCCGTTCACCGAGGAGTACGCGCGCGAGACGGTGCCGCGGCAATTCTGGAACTCGCCGACGTTCAAGGCACTGAACCGGCGCATCACGATTCTGTGGGGCTTCGTCTTTCTGGCCATGGTTCCGTGCCACGTGGTCGCGGGCGCAATCGACACGCGGCGTGCCAACACGATCTTCAACTGGGTCATTCCCGTCGCGCTCGTGGTCTGGGCGTCGAAACGAACCGCCGAGATCAGCGACAGCGCGCGAGGCGAGCACGAGGCTCCCGCGTCCGCGGAGATTCCGGGCTCCTAGCTCGAGCCTTCGCGCGGACGTGCCCCAGCGCCCCGCCTGTCTCCGACCAAAGTAGGACTCGAAATCGTCGGCTAGGAGGACGGATAGTCCGGCCTTCCTACGACGACCTGGCGTCGCCGGGCCCGTAGCTTCGCGGCATGGACTCGACGACGAAAGGACAGCTCATGGAGGCCACGACCAACAGCATCGCAATCCCCGCCCCCGCGACCAAGATGCAGACCTCGGCTCCGGCCGCCGAGCGCACGTTGCCGCAACTCAGCCTCGGCGGCGTCCTTGCCGTCTGGGCCGCCGCCGCCCTGCCGATGGGGCTGCTCGCCTGGCTTGTCGCGCCCCGGCTCGCCGATCACCTGAGCGGTGCGGCCAGTCTGCCGCGAGCCCTGATCATCACCCTCACCGGCGGGTTGATCTGGCAGTTCGTACTGGTGATGCTGCTCGTCCGGCGTGAGCAGGGAACGCTCCGCTGGTCGGTGCTGCGAGAGGCGCTCTGGCTGCGTGCCCCGCGCTCTCCCCGCAGCGGGCGGCGCGGAGGCCGCGTCTGGCTCATCGTTCTGCCGCTGCTCGTCGCCTTCGCGGCAGAGGAGCTCGTTTCGGTGTCCGGTCCGGCGAATCGCGATTTCGGCGCGTTCGTCGGGTCGCATGCCGGGCACGCGCTCTTCGCAGGATCGTGGGGCTGGTTCGCGATCCTCGTCGTGCTCGCCGTCTTCAATACGGCGCTCGGCGAGGAGCTGCTGTTCCGTGGCTTCCTGCTGCCCCGGATGAACGGCGTGTTCGGCCGACGGGATTGGCTCGCCAACGGCGTCCTCTTCGCGGTCTACCACCTACACCAGCCGTGGAGCATGCCCGGCGCCCTGCTCGACACGTTCATCCTGGCCTATCCCTCGAAGCGCTACCGCAGTGCACTCATCGGCATCGCCGTGCACAGCGCACAGAGCATCGTGCTGCTGGGCATCGTGCTCTCGCTGGTGCTCAAGGGTTGAGTCTCCGACCTGAAGAGTCGCGAGTAGAACGGGCCGCCCAATCGGCGGCCCGTTCGCGTCGGCGAACCAGCCCCGCGGCCTAGCGCCCGAGCGTGCGGGTGAACTCGCGTGCCCGGGCGGGAATGCCGCCGAGGAGCTCGCGCACCTCGGCCAGGCCTGCGCGGAGCTCGGGATCGCCCACTTCGACCGGCATCATCGAGTCTTGGAGCTCCGTGAGCACGGCGTCAGCGTCGCCGACGGAGTCGACCGCGCTGTCGATGAATCCTCTGACACCGGTCGATGGCAGGCCCGGTGGTGCAGGACTGAATGTGCGTCCCGGCAGGCCGTGCCGCTGGGCGAAGCCGGTGTGGGTCCGCTGCGCACGCCCGTACGCGGTCTGGACCGGGCCGAAGAGTTGCTCCTCGAGCCGATCGGCCGGAACCGTGGTGAGCTGTTCGTAGGCCTCACCCAGCGCCGCCAGGGCGACGGCAATGTCATCGATCGCTTCGCCGAGCGTGTCGAGCAGTTCCTGCCTGGCTTCTCCCGCGACGTAGGCCACGTGGGCGAGCTTAGCTACCAGGCAGGCACGGCCTGCAGTGCGGCGGCGCGACCAGACACCGAGGAACGAAAAGGCCCGCTCGGCAGCGGGCCTTCACCTGCGATGCGGATGAGAGGACTCGAACCTCCACGGGGTTACCCCCACGGCGACCTGAACGCCGCGCGTCTACCAATTCCGCCACATCCGCTGGCGGTGGCGAGGATAGCTGACGGCTAGCGCTGCTTCGGGCCGCGACGCTGTGGTGTGCGGAACACCGTGTCCCAGTACGGGGCGCTGATCCCGAAGCCGCGCGTGTCATCCTGGAAGTGGTGGCGCATGTGCAGCTCGCGCAGCAGCTTGCCCGCGCGCGTCCTCGGCATGTGGTGGTGCAGGTGGTAGTGGATCTCGTCGTAGATCAGGTAGCCCGCCCAGAAGCCGGCGCCCACGGCATACGCGGTGGGAGTGCCGAACAGCACCAGGAACAGGGCGAAGAAGAGCGCGGAAAGCGGCACGCTCACCGACGGCGGCATGACGAGGCGCATCGGGTCGTTCGGGTGGTCGTGGTGCACGCCGTGGATGATCCAGTGGAGCCGCGCGCCGAAGCCCTCCTCGGGCTCGAAGTGGAACACCACGCGGTGGATCCAGTACTCGCACAACGTCCAGAACGCATAGCCGCCGGCGAACCCGGCGATGATGTGCCAGGCCTTCATGCCGTCGCTGATGGCCAGCACCAGCAGCACCACGATCAGCGGCAGGAAGATCAGCACCGGCACGATCGGATGCACCCGCGAGAGCCTGTCGAGCAGCTCGTTCTCGAACATGCGGGGCGAGGCCCGGAGTACGTCCGTCCTGCGCACGTGGGCATTGCTGCTTTCCATGGGGGTGATGGTAGCCGTCGCCGGGGAGGGAGGCCAGTCCGCCGAGCGACGTGCGGGACACTCTCGCGTCGTGCCCACCACGCCCCTCGTTCTGGCCCTCTGCGCGGCCTTCGTCCACGCGGGCTGGAACCTGCTCATCTCGCGCGCGCGTGACTCGGAGGCGGCTACCGCGGTGGCCCTCGCCACCGGCGCGATCGTGTTCCTGCCGGTCGCCGTGATCACCTGGCAGGTGAGCGTCAAGGCGCTTCCCTACGCCGCGGGCTCGGCTGTGCTCGAGCTGCTCTATCTCGGTCTCCTCGCGCGCGCGTATCAAGAGGGCGAGCTGAGCCTGGTCTATCCGGTGGCGCGCGGCTCCTCGCCGCTGC
Organism: Thermoleophilaceae bacterium; assembly: GCA_036491015.1. Lineage (GTDB taxonomy): Bacteria > Actinomycetota > Thermoleophilia > Solirubrobacterales > Thermoleophilaceae > JAICJR01. The sequence goes on from DASXCV010000240.1 coordinate 20,191, forward strand.
TCATCCTGCTCTTCAGCCTGGTGGTGTTGGGCGCGTCGCTCGACGCGGCGTCGATCGTCGGCGTCTGCCTCGTCGCGACCGGGGTGGTGCTCGTGCGCGGCACGGGGGAGAAGGCGCCGCGGCGCGACCTCGCCATGGCGCTCCTCATCGGCGCCGCCATCGCCGGCTACACGCTGCTCGACAAGCAGGGGCTGAAGTACGCGCACCCGCTGCCCTACCTCGAGCTCGTGGTGGCGGTGCCCGCGCTCGTCTACGTGCCTCTGCTCACCCGCCACCGCGGCAGGGCGGCGATCAGGGCGGAGCTGCATGCGCCGTCGATGGCCGCGGGCCTCGGCATGTTCGGCGCCTTCGCCCTCGCGCTGGCGGCGATCCGGCTCGCGCCGAGCGACTCGCTCGCCGCCGTCCAGGCCGTGCGCGAGACGAGCGTGGTGATCGCGGTCGTGCTCGCCCGCCTGCTCCTCGAGGAGCGCGTGACCGGCACGCGACTGGCCGGCGCCGCCGTGGTGGTGGCGGGGGTCGCGGCGATCGCCGTGGCTTGACTCTGGCGCCGGGTCTAGAGCGGGCCGAGGTCCACGTCGTCGGCGCCGGTGCCGGGCCCGTGACCGTTGTTCCGGGCCCGGCGCCGGGCCTGCCGCGAACGCACATGCGCCATAAGAAGCGGCTGAACCGCGGCCAGGATCAGCGCCGCCAGCGCGATCAGCACGAGTCCCGCAACCGCGCTGATCCCGATTGCAATGCCCAGTCCGGCGACCAACAGCGCCAGTCCGGCCAGTCGCAAGCTATTGCGTCGCTTATATACAAATTCGACCACGGAACCGAGGCTACTTCGAACCTGCTCCGACGGATCACGTAGGATGAACTGAACGATGCCCCTCAGGCAGACCGGGCTGCCATTTGGGACCGTCGAAATTCAGTCCATTGGCCCGCGGACCCGCGCGCCTGGTCATTTCGAGGAGCACGTAATTGAGGACGTTGCACGACATCACCGACCCCCGGTTGGTCAAAGCACTTGCCCATCCGCTGCGGATCCAGATCCTGTCGATTCTCGAGGAGCGCGTAGCCAGCCCCTCGCAGATCGCGGATGAAATCGAAGCGCCGCTCGGAAACGTCAGCTACCACGTCCGCCAGCTCGCGGACCTGGGACTGATCTCACTCGTCAAGACGACGCCAGTGCGTGGCACGCTCGAGCACTACTACCGAGCGGAGATCCGCCCGCGGATCAGCGACCGCGCGTTCAACACGGCGCCGAACATCGTGAAGCAGGCAACCGTCGGCTCCACGCTGGGGCAGATCGGAGACGCCGTCAATCGCGCGGCGGCCGAGGGTGGCTTCGGCCGTTCCGACGCTCACCTGAGCAGGCTGCCGCTCGTTCTCGACAACGAAGGCTGGAAGCAGTTGGCTTCCGAGCTCGAAGGGTTCGTGGACCGGGTGGACAAGATCCAGCGCGCGAGTGGCAAGCGCCTGCTGAAGAGCGACCACGAGGGCGAGCAGCGTGGCGAGCTCGTAACCATGCTGTTCGAGGCGGCCGAGGCCGCCAAGTCGGGACGCGGCAAGGCCGCTCGGGACGGCAAGCCGGCCGCCCGCGCGCGACGCTGAGCACGCTGGTCTGAACGCTGACGACCGCTCTCCCGAAGGGGGCGCGGCGAGTTGCCTATAGTGGGGATCGCCTGAGCATGCGCCTGTTCTTCTATATTGGCGCCTGTTTCGCGAGGGAGCGATGCCTCAGTTTCTTTGTCCAACCTGCGGCGCACGGCTGTACAGCGCGTCCCCACTGACGAAGTGCGCCTGGTGCGGCACGCCGCTGTCGAGCGACGAGAACGATGAGCACGACCGGCGCCTGCCCGACAAGGACGACGACGAGGACGAGTCGGGCTAGCGGCCTTTGAAAGACCGAAGCCCCCGCGGTGGGGGGCTTCGAGTCGAGGCTGCTTGGGCGAAGATCTAGAACGAACGTCGGAGCAGACGGCGGCGGGAGGGACGTCCTGCGCTGCGGGCGGCTGCTTCGCGCTTGTCCTCGGTCTGGGCCTGAAGTGCCATGTGGTAGATGAGCCCGTTCATTGCCGTTTCCTGTTCTTGGGGCGGGGGGTGATGGGGACAATGAGCAATCTACGTCCCCAACCACGCTTGTCCCATCGGGCTGCCACCCAGCACAAGGTGCGGGCAACCCGCCGCTGACGCGGGAGTTGGCAGTACGTGGGTTCGCAGTAGGCAGGGCCCCTTCACCGCATATCGGTGAGATGAAGCGCGGCCCGGCGGGACGTGGGCGGACGTGGGCCGGGCACGAACTGCGGCAATAACGGGCGGGCCGAGACCGGCCATCCGGCCACTGTGTCATTTAGCTGTTGCCAGGCAACACCTGGATGACACAGCGCCGGCCCGATGCCCTCATCGCTGCCGTAAACGCCACGACTGCGCAGCCGTACCAGAGTGCACGCGAGCCCGTTAACCACACCGATGTGTTTGCAGTAGACAGGGCTAGGGCGCGGGTGTGGCGGCGTGTTCCTTGGCCCAAGCCACGATGTTCTTCGAGTCCGCCACCACTTCGCCGTCGTCCAACACAAGCACGGGCACGGTGTACTTGCCGGTGAGCCGCTTGGCCTCGCGGCGGCCCTCGGTGTTGTTGAGCGGGCCGGGCAGGAGCGCGAGCCCGTAGGACTTGATCACCTCGGGCTCGTGGCCCGCGTCCTTGAGGGCGTGATACGCGTTGCCGCACGGATGGCCGCCGGGCCGCGGCGACCAGAACGTTCCCCAGCACACGTAGAGCTTCATCGGCCGGGCAGCTTACGCGAAGCAATCCAGTCGGCGGCCACCCTCCACGCCTTGCTGCGCGGATCGACATGCGCGCGGTGCCCGCCGGGGCTCGGCTCGATCAGAGTCACGTCGTCGCCGGCGGCCCGCGCGGCGGCGTCGAAGCGGCGGCTGCGCTTCACGGGAACGGTCTCGTCGTCGGCGCCGTGCACGAGCAGGATCGGCACGCCGAGCGGCACGAGCTGCATCGGGTCGCCGAGCGCGAAGCGCTCGGGCACCTCGTCCGCGCTCCCGCCCATCAGCTCGCGCGCGGCGCTGCCCGCGGACGCCATGTCGCACACCGCGGCCTGCGCGCACACGCCCGTGATGGGAACCGCGCCGCCCTTGCGCGCCGTCGCCCACAGCGCAAGCTGGCCGCCGGCGGAGTGGCCGAACGCCGTGACCGCGCCGAGGTCGAGCCGCGGGTCGTGCAGCTCAGCCAGCTGGTCCACGGC
>DASXCV010000241.1:0-28204 GCA_036491015.1 Thermoleophilaceae bacterium
CGGCGTCATGGTCGCGCCGATCCCCTGGTTCTCTTGGTACAGGGCCGCGCTGCAAGCGTCTAATTGCGGATAGCCGTAGGGGTCGCTGCCCGGCCCAACATCAGCCGATGTCATATAAAGCATGTTGCTCGGCTCACTGGCCATAGCGGAGGCATAAAAATTATCTGCCAGCGCATACTGTTTCGCATAATTCCAGAGCGTATTCACTCCGAACTGCCGGCCGTCGTTAGCTGTCCCAATACTCGTGCTGTCGTAATAGGCCATTGATTCATCGCCATTCTCGAAGGCATATTTATCCATCTTGCCGGAGTCGAAAGCGGTTTGATAGCTGGTGGCTGTGTGTTGCAGGTCCGCGGGACTGAGATTGGTCAGCAACTGCGGGGTTATCGTGCTGCCGGCCTGATCCACTTGCTGGTAGCTGGGCAGCGCAGAATTCAGCCCGTTCACTCCCGGATAAGTGCCAAACAGGTGGTCGAACGAAGCGTTCTGCATCACCACGATCATCAGGTTCTTAATTCCAGAGCGCGGCACGGATGACGCCGGATCAGCCGGAGCTGGGTCGGCTTGCGTCTGTGTACTAGCCGACCCGCCGCCACAACTCGCGGCCGCTAAGCAGAGCACAACCAGTCCCGCCAGTTTTAACAAAAATTTCATTGCCGGTTCGCGCTTCTTTAATAAAGCGTCACACTTCGATGCCCATGCTCACGTGTAAGTTGCTCAATTTGCGGTGCAGTGAACTTTCTCCTGGCAAGCAAACAATGCCCAAAAAGTGCAGTCGCTTGCCCCCGCATCAACCGCAAGATTACCGGCAATACAAATATCTCTTCGGCAGCAGCGCTGCTTTCCCTTTCCTTGGCTCTGTCGTAATCTTCTAAATCTATGGATCCGAAACATCGCAGCCGTCTCATCACTGAAGGGCGCGACCGCGCCGGCGCTCGCTCCATGTTCAAAGCCATTGGTTTCACCAGCGAAGATTTGGCAAAGCCGCTGATCGGCGTCGCTAACACCTGGATTGAAACCATGCCATGCAACTTTCATCTGCGCCGGTTAGGAGCAAAAGTAAAGGAAGGCATTCGCGCGGCGGGTGGCACGCCCATGGAATTCAACACCATTGCCATCAGTGATGGCGAAACCATGGGTACGGAAGGGATGCGGGCTTCTCTGGTGAGCCGCGAAGTCATCGCCGATTCCATCGAATTGGTTTGCCGCGGTCAATTGTTCGACGCCGTGGTTTGTATTGTTGGCTGCGACAAGACAATTCCCGCCGCCGCTATGGCGCTGGCTCGTCTCGATCTGCCCGGTCTCGTGCTTTACGGCGGCACGATCGCGCCGGGAAATTTTCGCGGCAAAAATGTCACCATCCAGGACGTTTACGAGGCCATCGGCGCGAACGCCGCGGGCAAATTAAGCGACTCTGACCTGCAGGAACTGGAAAATGTGGCGTGCCCTGGGGCCGGCGCCTGTGGCGGCCAGTACACGGCCAACACGATGGCCACGGCGTTCGAGGTGCTCGGAATCTCGCCGATGGGCAGCGGCATGGTCCCCGCCGAGGACGGGAAGAAGGGTCAGGTCGCCGAGGACTGCGGGCGCCGGGTCGTGGAGCTCGTCAACGAGGACCTGAAGCCGAGCAGCGTGATCACGCGCCAGTCGCTCGAGAACTCGATCGCGGGCGTCGCGGCCACCGGTGGCTCCACCAACGCGGTCCTGCACCTGCTGGCGGTGGCCAACGAGGCGGGGATCGAGCTCTCGATCGACGACTTCGACGAGATCAGCAAGCGCACCCCGCTGATCGCCGATCTCAAGCCGGGCGGGCGCTTCGTCGCGCTCGACATGTATCGGGCCGGCGGGATGCGGCTCGTGGTCAAGCGGCTGCTCGACGCCGGCCTGCTGCACGGCGACGCGCCGACCGTCACGGGCAAGACGCTGGCCGAGGAGGCCGTCAGCGCCGAGGAGGCGGACGGCCAGGAGGTCATCCGCCCGCTCGAGAACCCGCTCCAGCCGACCGGCGGGCTGGCGATCCTGCGCGGCAATCTGGCGCCCGAGGGGTGCGTGGTGAAGCTCGCGGGCCACGAGCGCCGCAGCCACCGCGGGCCCGCGCGGGTGTTCGAGTCCGAGGAGGACGCGTTCAAGGCGGTGGCCGCGTCCGGGATCAAGTCCGGCGACGTGGTCGTGATCCGCAATGAGGGCCCGGCGGGCGGTCCGGGGATGCGCGAGATGCTGCACGTCACCGCGGCGCTGGTCGGCGAGGGGCTGGGGGAGGAGGTCGCGCTGCTCACGGACGGCCGCTTTTCCGGCGCCACCCACGGGCTGATGGCCGGGCACGTCGCGCCGGAGGCGCTTCACGGCGGACCGATCGCAGCCGTGCGCGACGGCGACATCATCGAGTTCGACGTGGCCGCTCGCGAGCTGCGGCTCGAGCTCTCCGACGACGAGATTCGCGAGCGGGTGGAGAGCTACCAGTCGCCGCCCCCGCCGTTCCGCGCGGGTGCGCTGGCGAAGTACGCGCGGCAGGTGGGCTCGGCCTCCGAGGGCGCGATCACGGCCTGAGCCGCGAGCGCGACTCCTAGACCGTCGCCTCGGCCTCGTCGCCCACGCGGTCGCGAGGCTCGACGAGGAACTCCAGCAGGCAGTCGTTGAAGACCACCGGGCGCTCGAGCATCGGGACGTGGCCGGTGTCGTCCATCAGGATCTTGCGGGCGTTCGGGATCTCTCGCTCGAACTCGTCGGCATCTGCCACCGGCACGAGCATGTCCTCCTTGCCCCAGACGATGAGCGTGGGGCACGCGATCTCGCTGAGGCGCGGGCGGAAGTCGTAGTCGAGCAGGGAGTCGAGCGCGTCTCGGAAGCCCTCGGTGCCGGTGGCGTGCACCTGTTCCCAGCAGAGGTCGGCGCGCATGCGCGTGGGGTGGCGCATCACGAAGCCGAGCGCCACTTGGCGGATGTTGCGTCGCTTGATGGCGGCGCTGCTGTGTGCGGCCCCATAGGTGCCCAGCACGGCCGCGAGCCGGCCCCAGGTCTGGGCCGGGCGGCGGTAGAGGTTGGCGTTGGAGATCCCCGCCGCGGACACGAGCACAAGCCGCTCGACCCGCAGGGGGAACTGGATCGCCGTCTCGGCTGCCACGAAGCCGCCCATCGAGTTGCCCACGAGCACGACCTCGTCGAGCCCGAGCTGCTCGCAGAACTGGTTCACGCAGCGCCCGTAGCTCGGAATCGTGATCTCGCTGCGCGGCATCTCGGACTTCCCGAACCCGGGCAGGTCTAGCGCCAGCACGCGCCGCTCCTGGGCCACCCGCGGGATGTTCTCGAGCCAGTTCTGCCATGCGCCGCCGAGGCCGTGGACGAACACCACCGGCGGGCCGCCGTTGCCCGCGCCCATGTCCACGTAGTTGACCTTCCGCCCGGCGATCTCCAACTGGTTCAGATGCTCGCGCCAGTCGGTGTCGCGCCAATCGGGAACCGCGGTCGCACCGTACGCGTCGTCCGCTCGACGAGCCGCGCCTGGCAGGGCCGGGCGCGCTTTGCTGGGCAAGATCGTCTTCGCCATCCCACCCCGTACCGTACTAATCGCATGACGCGGATCGCGCTGGACATCGACTCGACGCTCCACCACTACTGGGACCTGATCGACCAGATCTCGCAGGACCGCTACGGAATCGAGCTGCCGTACGACGAGCAGACCGAGTGGGGCATCACGCTGCTCGAGCGCCACCAGCTGGTCGCCTGCGTCGAGGAGAGCCACTCGGACGAGAACGTGCTCTCAGGCGAGCCGTATCCCGGCGCGGTCGAGACCGTGCGCGCCTGGAGCGACGCGGGCCACTGGATCCATGTGACGAGCCACCGGGCCGGATCCGCCCACGGCGCCACCGAGCAGTGGCTCCACAGGATCGGCATGCCCTACGACGACCTGCACTGTTCCTACGACAAGATCTCCCGGTGCGTCGAGCTGGGCATCCACGTGCTCGTCGACGACAGCCCGGTGAACCTCAGCGGCGCCCGCGCCGAGGGCATGATCGCCGCAACCATCGTCCACCCCTGGAACCAGGAGCTAGTAGGGAAGGACGGCGTGATCGGGGCGGCGGATTGGCGCGAGCTGAAGGAGCGGCTTGATCCGGTGCTGGGGAAGGTGGGGTGAGGGGGTAGGGGGTAGGGGGTCGGGGGGACTGGTGACTGGACCTATGACCCATGACCCATGACCTATGACCTATGACCCATGACCCGCGGGCGTCAGCCCGCGTACCCCATCCGCTCCAGCACCGGGATCTCGTGGATCTGGGGCGGCTGGAGGTGGTCCCACATGATCCCGCGCGGCCGCTCGTAGGCGCGCTCCACTTCGATCACCGCGCGCGGGGTGGCCACGAGGTCGAGCGGGATGTCGTGACCGGTGACCATCAGGTTCTCGCGGACGATCTGGATCGGGTGCACGGTGGTGGCGACGACGGTGCGCCGGTCCACCTTCCCGGCCTCTGACAGCAGCCCGTACTCGAGGTCCGAGAAGCCGCCGCCCTTGCCGATCCGCGCGCCCTTGAGGTTCACGGCCACGGTGCCGGTGAGGATGAAGTCGAGTTCCGGCACCTGCTCGAGGTCGATCACCTTGCCGTGCCGCAGCGCGCCCTTGATCGTGGCGGCCTCGCGGATCGCGTCCTCGGACAGCTTGCTCGGGTCGAGCAGGCGGAACGGGTGCTCGTCGCGCAGCCGCGGCACCGCCATCACCACCTGCTTGCCCTGGGCAAGCGCCAGCCGGCGGGCGTGGGTTTGCGGCGAGTCCGGGTTGGCCTTGATCGTCGTCGCGTTCACCCAGGAGGAGTGACGCGCGAGCCGCTCGGCCGCGGCCTTTGCGCCGGCGAAGTTGGGGATGCGGCCCTCGGCGCCCGGGAAGCGCGCCACGCCCTCACGATCCATCGCCCGCCAGATGTCCTGTCTCACCTCGTCCTTTGCGCGCATGGGCGCGGATCGTAACGAGCGGGTCCCCCGTAACAGAACGGCGTCCCGGGCCCACGTGCCACAATCGCGCCCATGGCGGAGCGGGAACGTACGAGCCTGAGGCCGGAGCGCGAGCCGAACGGCGCCGGCGCGGCGTCCGAGGGGCGCCCGCTGCCCGTCCCGGTGGACCACGACCTGCGCCGCTACCTGTCCGGCGTCGAGCCCGACCGCCAGCTCGACGACTGGGGCCGCTCGGAGCGCGTCGAGGGCGTGATGGACCGGCTGATCTACGACTTCGTCTACCGCTACTGGTTCCGCGTGGAGGTGGAGGGTCTCGAGAACGTGCCCGCGTCCGGCGGCGCGATGCTCGTGTCGAACCACTCGGGCGCACTGCCCCCGGACGCGCCGATGATCGCCAAGGCGATCAAGGAGGAGCATCCCCACCCGCGCCCGGTGAACATCACGATCGAGCACTTCTTTCACGGCTACCCGGGCTTCTCGATGCTGGTGAAGAAGATCGGCTGCGTGGCCGCGCACCCCGCCAACGTGCACCGGCTGCTCTACGACGAGGGCCAGCTCGTGCTCGTGTTCCCCGAGGGCCGCAAGGGAACCGAGAAGCTCTACAAGGACCGGTACAAGCTGCGCCGCTTCGGCCGCGGCGGCTTCGTGGAGGCGGCGATGCAGGCGCGCGCGCCGATCGTCCCGGTGTGCGTGGTGGGCGCCGAGGAGGCCGCGCCGATCTTCGCCCACCTGAGACCGCTCCAGAAGCTCACCGGGCTGATCTACGCGCCGCTCACGCCGACCTTCCCGCACTTCGGCCTGCTCGGCATGCTCGGATACCTGCCCGCGAAGTTCCGCATCCGCTTCCTCGAGCCGATCCAGTTCGACGAGGCGGATCTCGACGAGGACAAGAACCTGGTGCAGACCGTCGCGCACGACATCCGTGGCCGTATCCAGGAGAACCTGTTCGACATGGTCGAGCGGCGCGGGTCGGTGTGGTTCGGATGACCTCGTCGAAGCGCATCCTCGTCACCGGGATCTCCACCTACTGGGGCGGTCGCCTCGCGCAGGCGCTCGAGGCGGACCCGGGCGTGGAGGTGATCATCGGCGTCGACTCCGTCGACCCCACACGCGAGCTGGAGCGCACGGAGTTCGTCCGAGTGGGCACGCAGCACGCGCTGCTGCGGCGGATCGTCGACGCCGCGGAGATCGACACTGTGGTCGACGCGCGGCTGGTGGTCGACTCGTCCACCGCCACGTCGCGGCTCGCCCACGAGAACAACGTGATCGGGACGATGAACATCCTGGCCTCGTGCAGCGGCAAGGCGTCGAGCGTCCGCAAGCTGGTGTTCAAGTCGTCGGCGCACTTCTACGGCACGGCGCAGGACGATCCGGCGTTCTTCACCGAGCAGATGGGCCGGCCGCATGCGCCCACCACCCCGATCGAGCGCGACATCCTCGACGCCGAGGCGGCGGTGGCGGAGTTCGCCGAGCAGAACCCGGATACCACCGTCACCGTCCTGCGCTGCACGAACGTGCTCGGCCCCGACGTGCAGACCTCGCACCGAGCGCTGTTCAGCCTGCCGGTGGTGCCGATGATCCTGGGCTTCGACCCGCGCTACCAGTTCGTGCACGAGGACGACGTGGTGGAGGCGCTCGCGCACGCCGTGAGCGAGGACGTGCCGGGCGTCTACAACGTCGCCGCCGACGGCGTGCTCGCGCTCAGCGAGGTAGCGGGTCTGCTCGGCAAGACCTATGTGCCGCTGCTGCCGCCCTGGGGCACGGGCCTGGCGGCGTCGGTCGCACGCCGCATCGGCATGCCGGTGCCGCCCGAGATGCTGAGCCAGCTCCGCTTCGGGCGCGGGCTCGACAACCGCAAGTTCAAGGCGACCGGCTTCAGCTACCGCTTCACCACGCGCGAGACCGTCGCCAAGCTGCGCGAGCACATGCGCCTCGATCCGATCCTGCGCGGGGTGAAGGAGCCGTTCCAGTACGAGCGCGACGTGGAGGAATTTCTGCGCTGGAGTCCGCACGTGCGCCGCCGCGATGCGGCAGCGGACGAGGGCACGGAGCACAGGCAGGAGGCCACCGTGGTCGAGGTGAGGGTGCCTGTCGTGGCGGCCGAGCCCGCTCCAGTCGAAGAAGAGCCCGTCGCTCCCCCCGTGGAGCACTACGACGACCTCGAGGCCGAGGAGATCATCTCGCTGCTCGGCTCGCTCGAGCTCGACGATCTGAGCGCCCTGCGCGACTACGAGGCGGGCGCGCGGGCGCGCGACAGCGTGACCGGCGCGATCGACGCGGTCCTGGCGAGAAGGGCAGCAAGCTCGACACCCTGAGCGGGGACGGGTGTCCCCGCAACCCAAGTTGCAAGACGCGTGATGGGTTGCGCAATTCGTGTCGAATAGGACACAATGCTCTGTGCCCCACGCACCGTCCCGGGTATCCCGTAGGTGATGAAAAAGCGCCCCCTCGTCGCAGTGGCAGTGGTCGTCGGCGTGCTCGTTGCGCTGCTCGTGGCCGCGTTCGCCTACGACTCGTCGCGCGACACCACGATCGCCAAGGGCGTGACCGCCGGCGGCGTGGACATCGGCGGGATGTCTAAGGCCGAGGCCACGAAACTGCTCGATGAGAAGCTCTCCGCGCCGCTCGAGAAGCCGCTCGTCGTGAAGTACGGACACCGCCAGTTCCACCTCACGGCGGCGCGCGCGCACCTCACGACAGACGTCGACGGCATGGTCCAGCAGGCGATCGACAAGAGCCGCGGCGGCTTCTTCGTGGGCCGCGCGATCCGCGGCCTCACCGGCGGCAGCGTGAACGCCGACATCCCGCCGGAGATCAGCTTTTCCAAGAAGTCGGTGCGCTCGCTGGTGCGCCGCGTCGAGCGCAAGGTCGACCGCAAGCCTCAGGACGCGAGCGTGCAGCCGGCCGCCGCGGGTTTGGAGAGCGTGCCGTCGAAGTTCGGCGTCGACATCCGCGGCAAGCAGCTGATCGCGGATGTGAGCGCCGCCCTGATCCGGCCCGGCGGCCGGCGCGTGGTCACAGCACAGGGCGACCTCACGAAGCCGAAGGTCTCGACGGCCGAGCTCGCGGCCAAGTACCCGAGCTTCATCATCGTCGACCGCAACTCGTTCCACCTGCGGCTCTTCAAGAACCTGAAGCTGAGCCACACCTACACGATCGCGGTGGGGATGCAGGGACTCGAGACCCCCGCCGGGCTCTACCACATCCAGGAGAAGGAAGTGAATCCCTCCTGGCACGTGCCGAACAGCGCCTGGGCGGGCAGCCTCGCCGGCAAGGTGATCCCACCGGGCCCCGCCGACCCGATCAAGGCCCGCTGGATGGGCTTCTTCAACGGCGCCGGCATCCACGGCACCGACGAGGTGGGCTCGCTCGGCCACAACGCGTCACACGGGTGCGTGCGCATGGCGATTCCCGACGTGGAAACGCTCTACGACCAGGTTTCCGTGGGAACGCCGGTCTTCGTCGCCTAGCAGTGCGAAAGGGCCAGCGCGCCCTACGTCGAACGAGGTATGCGGCATGGAGGAGACCACGCTCGATCCCGCCTGGACGCAGGCGCTGCAGTCGTTTGACGCGAGTTTGAGCGCTCACGGCATGGCCGAGAAGACGCGGCGCGCGTACGGCGTGGACCTCGGCCAGCTCGCCGAATGGGCCACGAAACGGGAGCTGAAGCCGCTCGCGATGGACCCGCGCGATCTCCGCCGCTACGCCGCCGTGCTCTCGGAGGGCGGCTGCTCCAAGACCACCGTGGCGCGCAAGCTGGCCGCCATCCGGAGCTTCTACCGCGCACTCGTCGAGCGGCGCGAGCTCGAGGCCAACCCGGCCGACCTCGTGGCGAGCCCCAAGCGCGACTCCTATCTGCCCCGCGTGCTGAAGCCCGGCGAGGTGGCCGAGCTCCTGCAGCGGATCCCGGCGAGCACGCCGCTCGAGTTGCGCGACCGCGCCATGTTCGAGCTGGCCTATGCGGCCGGCCTGCGCGCGGAGGAGATCGTGAATCTCGATATCTCCGACCTCGACGCCGACGACGAGGAGCTGCGCGTCGAGGGCAAGGGCGGCCGCACCCGCATCGTTCCGGCGGGCGAGCACGCCTGGCGCGCGCTCGAGTCGTATCTCGACCGCGGCCGCACCGCGCTCGCCAGCGAGGGCGCGTCATTCGAGCCCGCTCTGTTCATCTCGAAGACCGGCCGCAGGCTGTCCACGAGCGACGTCCGCCGGCGCCTCAGCGTGTGGACGCGCAAGGCCGCGCTCGCGGGTGGCGTGACGCCGCACACCCTGCGCCACTCGTTCGCAACCCACCTGCTCGAGGGGGGCGCGGATCTCAGGGCGATCCAGGAGTTGCTCGGACATGCCAGCATTTCCACGACCCAGACCTACACTCGGATAGAGTCGAAACGCCTCAGAAAGGCGTATTCGCACGCTCACCCGCGAGCCTGAGTAACGGGGCAGGAGGCTTCACTGGAGACCAACGTCAAGGCGATCGAGCTCAAGGAACTCTGGCGGCGCTACAAGGACGACGCCGATCAGAGGGCCAGAGAGCGGCTCGTGCTCGCCTATTCACCCCTCGTCAAGTACGTGGCCGGCCGCATGGGGAGCGGCCTGCCGGCGCACGTCGAGGAGTCCGACCTCATCTCGTATGGACTGCTGGGCCTGATCTCGGCGATCGAGCGCTTCGACATCAGCCGCGAGATCAAGTTCGAGACTTTCGCGATCACCCGCATCAAGGGGTCGATCATCGACGAGCTGCGCTCGCTCGACTGGGTGCCGCGCTCGGTGCGCGCCAAGGCCCGCGAGATCGAGCGCATGAACGCGAAGCTCGAGCACGAGCTGCACAGGGCGCCGACCGACAAGGAGATGGCGACCGCGCTCGAGATGACGGTCGACGACTTCCAGGCGTCGCTCACGCGCATCTCGAACTCGTCCGTGATCGCGCTCGACGAGCTGTGGACGCTGTCCGACGCGAGCGGCGACCAGGTGTCGCTGCTCGACACGATCCAGGACCCGCAGGCCACCGATCCGGCGCACGCGATGGACCAGACGGAGACGAAGGACCGGCTGGCCGACGCCATTGCGCGCCTGCCCGAGCGCGAGAAGCTCGTGATCGCCCTCTACTACTACGAGAACCTGACGCTCCGCGAGATCGGCGAGGTGCTCGGCGTGACCGAGTCCCGCGTATCGCAGCTGCACACGAAGGCAGTGCTGCGGCTCAAGTCACGCCTCCAGGTGGACATCCTGGAGGGTGCCGGCTAGGCGCGCAAACGGTCAACGGTCAACGGTCGACCGTCAACGGGCGATACCCTGAGGGCTCCTAACGAGGAGAGGAGCCGGTATGCCCCACGAAGCTGCAAAGAGGATCCGCAATGTGGCCTTGGTGGGCCACCGAGGCAGTGGGAAGACCTCGCTGAACGAGGCGCTCCTCTTCCAGGCGGGAGCGATCAACCGCCTTGGCTCGGTGGCAGAAGGCACCACGGTGTCCGACGCGGCGCCGGACGAGAAGGCCCGCGAGATGTCGATCGCGTCGAGCCTGACCTCGTTCCACTGGGACGACCGCAAGATCAACCTGATCGACACCCCTGGTGAGCCGAGCTTCGTGGCGGACGCGCTCACGAGCCTGCGCGTGTGCGACGGCGCCGTGTTCGTGGTGAACGCCGTGATGGGCGTCGAGGTGGGGACGATGCGCCTCTGGGAACGCGCGCACGAGCAGGGCATCGCGCGCCTCATCTTCGTGAACATGCTGGACCGCGAGCGCGCCGACTTCTTCCGCGCGCTCGAGTCGCTCAAGTCTTCCTTCGGTCCGCACGCGGTGGCCACCGAGATCCCGATCGGCTCAGAGCACGAGGTGCGCGGCGTGATCGACCTCGTGGACATGAAGGCGTACGAGTTCAGCGGCGACGAGAAGGACAACTGCAAGGAGATCCCGATCCCGGACGAGCTCCAGGCGCAGGCAGAGGAGTACCGCGAGAAGCTGCTCGACGAGGTGGCGGAGAACTCCGACGAGCTGATGGAGCGCTACCTCGAGGGCGAGGAGATCTCGCACGAGGAGACCGTCGCCGCGCTCAAGACGGGCGTGACCGCGGGGCGCCTGTTCCCGGTCACCTGCGGCGTGGCCACGCACAACCTCGCCGTCAACCGGCTGCTCGACGCGATCGTCGAGGACCTGCCCTCGCCCGGCAAGGTCGGCCCGGTGGAGGCGGGGGCGACCACGCTAGAGCCGCGCGACGACCTGGATCCGGTCGCGTTCGTGTTCAAGACGCTCGCCGACCCCTACGCCGGCCGCATCAACCTGTTCCGGGTCTACCAGGGCGTGCTCAAGCACGACTCGCACGTGCTCAACCTGCGCAACGGCGCCAAGGAGCGGATCGGGCAGCTGCTCGAGCCGCAGGGCAAGGAGATGGGGCACGCCGACGAGTTCGGCCCGGGCGACATCGGCGCCGTGGCCAAGCTCAAGGAGACGCACGCGGGTGACGTGCTTGCGGAGCACGAGCTGGACGTGACGCTCGAGCTGCCGAAGTTCCCCTCGCCGGTGATGGCGTTCGCGATCGAGCCGAAGGCGAAGGGCGACGAGGAGAAGGTCGGCCAGGCGCTCCGGCGCCTCCAGGAGGAGGACCCGACGATCGACTTCCACCGCGACAACCAGACCGGCGAGCAGATCGTGGCCGGCCTGTCGCAGATCCACGTGGAGGTGATCGTCGAGCGCATGAAGGAGCGCTATGGCGTGGAGGTGAACCTCAAGCCGCCGCGCGTGCCGTACCGCGAGACGATCCGCGGCAAGGCCAAGGCGCACGGCCGCTACAAGAAGCAGACCGGCGGCCGCGGCCAGTTCGGCGACTGCCACATCGAGATCGAGCCGCTGCCGGACGGCGAGGGCTTCGAGTTCGTCGATGCGATCAAGGGCGGCGTGATCCCGCACGGCTTCATCCCCGCGGTCGAGAAGGGCATCGTCGAGACGATGTCGAGCGGCGTGGTGGCGGGCTATCCGATGAAGGGCGTGCGGGTCAGGCTCTTCGACGGCTCGTACCACTCGGTGGACTCGTCGGAGATGGCTTTCAAGGTGGCCGGCTCGATGGCGTTCAAGGACGCGGTCGGCAACGCCGGCGCGGTGCTGCTCGAGCCGATCATGACCGTCACGCTCTCGGTGCCCGAGGACAGCGTGGGCGACGTGATCGGGGACCTCAACTCACGCCGCGGCCGCCCGCTCGGCATGGAGCGGAAGGGCTCGATGACCGAGGTGAAGGCCGAGGTCCCGATGGCCGAGATGCTCACCTACGCCCCCGACCTCCGCGCGATCACCGGCGGCCAGGGCGACTACGGGATGGAACTGGCCCGCTACGAGGAGGTTCCGTCGCATCTGGCACAGAAGGTGATCTCGGAGGCAACTTCGGACGCCGAAGCAGTGAAGGCCTGAAACACAGGTCATAGGTCATAGGTCATAGGGCGTTGGTCCTGAGGGCCTATCACCTATGACCCATGACCTATGACCGGCGCCGTCCCCGCCCGCAACGTGGCAGAGAAATCGCAGCCCCAAACCGGGGACGGCGCTAGCATCGCTCCGATGCGCAAAGAGCTCCGGCCTACGCATGAGATGCACTCGTGCGATGTCTGCGGTCGAACAATCCTGAAGGGCGAGCGCACCGAGGCTTACCTGGCGCCCGGTGGCCAGCGAAAGCTCGTCTGCGAGCTGTGCACGCCGCGTGCCGATCACGAAGGCTGGATCCGCGAATCGGCCCACGGTGACATGCCGGCCGCGCGCCCGCGCGAGCAGCGCCGGCCGCTGTTCGGCCTGCTGCGCCGCGAGCGCCGTGAGGAGCCGGCGCCCGCCGAAGAGCCCCAGGCCGACTACGAGCCTGCGCAGAACGGAGAGCAGCCGCACCACGAGCCCACCACCGAGGAGCACGAGGCCGCTGAGCTGGCGGCGCCGCCGCCGGCCAAGGCCCGCCGCCCGAATCGCCGCAAGGACCCGCGCCACGTGCGCGCCGTGCCCACCAACTCGCAGGTGAAGATCGAGCGCGCCCTCGAGATGTTCAACCACTCCGAGCACACGCGCACGATCGCCGGCATCGCCCGGTCGCTCGGCCACCCGTGGGTGAGCGCGCTGCCGCGGGCCGAGGCGCCGAGTGAGGTGGACATCACGGTTGCGTGGGAGCTGTCCTGGTACCGCTACCGGATCGACCTCGGTGACGCGAGCGATCCGGTCACGCTGCTCGACAAGGGGCAGGAGGTGGACGAGCTCGACGAGTCGCAGCGCGAATGGAACGCGTCGGCCACGGAGGATGGGCAGCTGGCCTCCGGTGTAGTCTCGGCCGAGCAATGATCTACTGCGTCGTCCCTCAGGCTCTGGCCGCCGAGCTGTACGACAGGCTCGTGGACTACTACAAGGATGACCCGAACGTGAAGGTCATCATCGATCGCCGCGACGGTCCGGACCGCCGCAGCGGCGAGGACAAGGGTCCCGACGACCGCCGTCAGGTCCGCGACCGCCGCCAGCGTCGCGTGCAGGGCACGTTCCCACCGATCGAGCCGGCCGCCTAAGCCCGTCGTGGCGCCCGTCAAGGTCGTCGTCCATGTGGACGGTGGGGCGCGGGGCAACCCGGGCCCGGCCGCCGTGGCCGCGGTGGTGTCCGACCCGAGCGGCGAGCCGCTGCTCGAGCGCGGCGTCTACATCGGCGAGGCCACCAACAACGTGGCCGAGTACAAGGCCGTGCTGCTCGGCCTCGAGCTGGCGCGCGAGCTCGGCGCGAGCCAGGTCGAGGTGATCAACGACTCCGAGCTCGTGGCGCGCCAGATCGGCGGCCAGTACAAGGTCAAGCACGCGGGCCTCAAGCCGCTTTTCCTCGAGACGATGCGCGAGCTGCGCGGGTTCGACAGCTGGAGCGTCCGCAACGTGCGCCGCGAGTCGAACGAGCGGGCGGACGCGCTCGTGAACGAGGCGCTGGACGAGGCGCTCCGGCGATAGTCGCCGTTTCCCGGGTCCGGAGTTAGGCTGATTCCCGGTGCTCTGCCCGTCCTGCCAGGCCGACAATCGGGAAGGAGCGCGGTTCTGCAAGCAGTGCGGGACGGCGCTGGCGCTGCGCTGCCCGAGCTGCGGCGCGGCGCACGCGGCGGGCCAGCGCTTCTGTGACGAGTGCGGCGCCACGCTGAGCGGCACGCACGCGCCCGTCGGCACGACGCCGCCCGCGAACGGCGGCGGGGCCGCGGAGCTGCGCGTGGTGTCGGTGCTGTTCGTCGACCTCGTGGGCTTCACCACGCTGTCCGAATCGCGCGACGCCGAGGACGTGCGCGAGCTGCTCGGCCGCTACTACGACACTGCGCGCACGATCGTGCACCGCTACGGCGGCACGATCGAGAAGTTCATCGGCGACGCGATCATGGCCGTGTGGGGCGCGCCGGTGGCGCGCGAGGACGACGCCGAGCGGGCGGTGCGCGCCGGGCTCGATGTGATCGACGCCGTGGCGGCGTTCGGCGAGAACGTGGGTGCTCCCGAGCTTCACGCGCGCGCCGGTGTGACCACCGGCCAGGTGGCGTCGGGCACCGTCGCGGGCGAGGGGCTCGTGGTGGGCGACAGGGTGAACACCGCTTCGCGCATACAGGCCACCGCGCGGCCCGGCGCCGTCTACGTGGACGACCTCACGCGCCAGGTCACCTCTGCGGGCATCTCGTACGAGGACGCCGGGGAGCACACGTTGAAGGGCAAGCAGGAGCCGCTGCGGCTCTGGTGCGCGCTGCGCGTGATCGCAGGCATCGCCGGTGGGCAGCGCGGCGACGAGGGCATCGAGGCGCCGCTCGTGGGGCGCGAGTCCGAGCTCCGGCTGCTCAAGGAGCTGTTCCACAGCGCGATCGACCGTCCCGCGGCCCGCCTGCTGGCCGTCTCGGGGCCGGCCGGCGTGGGCAAGACGCGCATGCGCTGGGAGCTCATCAAGTACCTGGACGGTCTCAGCGACAGCGTCTTCTGGCATTCCGGCCGCTGCCCGTCGTACGGCGACGGGGTGGCCTACTGGGCGCTCGCCGAGATGGTGCGGCAGCGCCTCGGCCTCCCCGAGGAGGCAGCGGCCGCGGAGGCCGAGGAGAGGCTGGCCGCCGGGCTCGAGGAGTGGATCGTCGATGCCGCCGAGCGCGAGTTCCTCGCACCGCGCGTCGGCGCGCTGATCGGCGTGGGCGAGGCCACCCTCGCGCGGCAGGACCTGTTCGCCGGCTGGCGCCTGTTCTTCGAGCGGCTGTCCGAGCAGCTGCCCGTGGTGATGGTGTTCGAGGATCTCCAGTGGGCGGACGAAGGCCTGCTCGACTTCATCGAGCACCTGCTCGACTGGTCCGCCGACCGTCCGATCTTCGTGGTCACGCTCGCGCGCCCCGAGCTGAGCGAGCGGCGCGCCGGCTGGCCGCCCGCGCGCGCGGGGGTCACGCCGCTGTTCCTCGAGCCGCTCGCGCCCGAGGCGGTCGGCGCCTTGCTCGACGAGCTGGTGGAAGGTCTTCCCGCAGGCGCGCGGGAGCGCATCGTGTCCCAGTCCGAGGGCATCCCGCTGTACGCGCTCGAGACCGTTCGGGCGCTGGCCGACCGGGGAGCGCTCGCCGAGTCGAACGGCGGCTTCGCGGTGACCGGCGACGTCGGCGAGCTCGAGGTGCCGGCCACGCTGAGCTCGCTCCTCACCGCTCGTCTCGACGGGCTCGATCCGGACGAACGGGCGCTCGTGAAGGACCTGGCGGTGATCGGCGGCAACTTCCCGCGCGCCACGGCGATCGCGATCTCGGACCTGCCGGACGACCGCGTGGACTCCGTGCTCGCGTCGCTGGTCAGAAAGCAGGTGCTGGTGGTGCGGGCGGACAAGCTGTCACCCGACAGCGGCCAGTATGGCTTCGCCCAGACACTGCTTCGCAACGTGGCGTACGACCTGCTCTCGAAGCACGAGCGCAAGTCGCGCCACCTTGCCGTGGCGAGCCACCTCCGAGCTGCCTTCCCCAACGACGGCGAAGACGTGGCGGAGGTGATCGCGGCGCACTACCTCGACGCGTACGAGGCCGCCAAGGACGAACCCGACGCCGCGCAGTTGCGCGCCCAGGCGCTCGACACCCTGCGCCGCGCCGCCCGCCGCTCCGAGACCGTGGGCGCGCCGGAGGCGGCGGAGCGGGCCTACCGGACCGCGGTGGAGCTGACCGACGACGATGCCGAGCGCCTCCGGTTGACCGAGGCGGCCGGCGACATGGCGATCAGGGCGGCGAGGTATGAGGAGAGCATCGAGCTGTTCGAGTCGGCCAGGCTCAGCCTGATCGAGTCCGGACGGGAGCGTGAGGCGGCACGCCTCGCGGCTCCGATCGGCAAGGCCTTCGGCTACCTGGGCCGCAATGACGAGGCCATCGCGCTGATGGAGGACGCGCTCGCTCTGCTCGGCCCGGATGAGATGGACCCGGCCGTGGCCGAGCTCAACGCCACGCTGGCCTCCGTGCTCACCTTCAGCGGCGAGATCGAGCAGGCAAAGGAGCCGCTCGAACGCGCATTGCAGGCCGCGGCGGCGCTCGGTCGCCCGGAGATCCTCTGCGAAGCGCTGATCAACAGGGGCATCCACTGCAACTTCACGGGGCGCGAGGACGAAGGGCTCGTGCTCTTCGACGGCGCGATCAAGATCGCAGGACTTCACAACCTCACGCGCCTGAGGGTGCGCGCCGAGCTCAACGCAGCCGACCAGTCGCTGCGAGCCGCCGCGCCCGACATGGTGGACCGCTCGCGCCACTCGCTCCGGCTCACGCGGCAGCTGGGCGACCGGGGCCAGGAGGCGGTGGCCACCGGAAACGTGATGCTCGCGCTCATGCTCACCGGAGAGTGGGACGAGGCCGAAGAGCTCGGGCGAGCCGCGGACCACTCATTGCCGGACAACGAGTTTCTGCTCAACCGGCTCACCTCGCTGCGAGTCATGCGCGGCGAGGTGGAGCTGGCGCGGAGCACCCAGAGCCAAACCGAGGCCTGGGCGTCCACCCTCGCGTACGAGGCCCGCATGCTCCAGCAGGCCACGGAGGGCATGGTGACCCTGGCGGAGGGCCGTCCGGTGGACGCGTTCGAGCGGCTCTCCTCGACGATCCCGGAGGCACTGCGGGTGGAGGGCCCAAACAGCGAGGGGCTGCGCATGGGCTGGCCGGACATGATCGACGCCGCGATCCAGACCGGCAAGCTCGACGAGGCGGCCGAGCTCTGCCGGCTCGTCGAGGAGCGCCCGCCCGGGCACGTGGGCCCGTACCTGCGCTCGCAGGTCGCGCGCGCCCGTGCGCTGCTCGCGTCGGCGCGTGGCGAGCAGGAAGGGGTCGAGGACGCGCTGCTCGCCGTCATCGACGACTTCCGCGGGCTTGGATATCCGTACTGGCTCGCTCGCACGCAGGCCGACCTTGCGGCCTGGCTGATCGACCACGGTCGAGGCGCCGAGGCCGATCCGCTGCTGGAGGACGGGATCGCGGTGTTCGAATCGCTGCGCGCCGCGCCCGCGCTCGCGCGAGCGATGGAGCTGAAGGCCGGCGCGTCCGCGCCGGCGCCCGCTCTCGGCGCGTAGGCGCCCGCGCCCCGGCCTGATTAGTCTCCGGCGGGTGGAAAGCGGGAGCCGGATAGGACCGGAATACGCGACCGCGGGCGACGGCGCGCTCAGCGGAGCGTTCGCGCCCGCGGCCGGCTTCTACGACGAGGTGTTCGAGGCGCCCGGCAGGCCGCGCCCGCACGCGGCGGCGCTGGTGGAGGCGCTCGATCGCATCGGCCGGCAGCGGCTGGCTGCCGTCGGCGAGCGGCGCGACGCGATCTTCGTCCAGCAGGGCATCACGTTCGACGCCACCGGCACCGACGACCCCGTGGTGGACCGCCCGTTCCCGCTCGACCTGATCCCGCGCATCATCCCGGCGAGCGAGTGGACATCGATCAAGCGCGGCCTGGCGCAGCGGCTGCGCGCGCTCAACCGCTTCATCGAGGACGTCTATCACGACCGCGAGATCGTGCAGGACGGCGTGGTGCCGTGGGAGCTGATCGTCACGCGCCCGGCGTTCGAGCGCACGGCGCACCGCATCCGGCCGCCCGGCGGCGTCTGGTGCCACGTGTCGGGCTGCGACCTCGTGCGCGGCGCGGACGGTGGCTGGAAGGTGCTCGAGGACAACGTGCGCACCCCGTCGGGCATCTCATACGTGCTGGAGAACCGCATCGCGATGACGCGCCTGTTGCCCGAGCTGTTCGCGGGCTACAGGGTGCGACCCGTGAACGACTACCCGCAGGTGCTGCTCGCGGCCCTCCGCGCCGTGGCGCCGGCCGTGAACCCGACGGTGGTGGTGTGGACGCCCGGCCCGGCCAACAGCGCCTACTTCGAGCACGCGTTCCTCGCCCGCCAGATGGGCGTCGAGCTGGTGGAGGCGTCCGACCTCGTCGTGCACGACGCCACCTGTTACATGCGCACCACCGACGGCCTCGCGCAGGTGGACGCGATCTACCGCCGCCTGGACGACGCGTTCATCGACCCGCTCGCCTTCCGCCCGGATTCGCTGCTCGGCGTGCCGGGGCTGATGCGCTGCTACCGCACCGGCAACGTCGCGCTTGCGAACGCGGTGGGCACGGGCGTGGCGGACGACAAGGCCGTCTACCACTACGTGCCGGAGATGATCCAGTACTACCTCGGGGAGCAGCCGATCCTCGAGAACGTGAAGACGTACATGCTCGACGATCCCGAGCAGCGCGAGTACGTGTTCGCCAACATCGAGCGGCTGGTGGTGAAGCCCACCGGCGAGTCGGGCGGCAAGGGCGTGTTCATCGGTCCGACGGCCACGGAGGAGCAGCACGAGGCTCAGATCGACCTCGTGAAGATCGCGCCGGAGCGCTGGATCGCCCAGGAGACCGTCGCGCTGTCGACGGTGCCGACCGTGGGCGGCGACGGCACGCTCGCGCCGCGGCATGTGGACCTGCGCCCGTTCGCCGTGTTCGGCGACGACATCAAGATCGTCCCCTGCGGCCTCAGCCGCGTGGCGCTGCGCGAGGGCTCGATGATCGTGAACAGCTCGCAGGGTGGCGGCTCGAAGGACACCTGGATCCTCGAGGAGGACGGCACGGGCGAGGGCTTCCCGGTCACGGACGACGTCTACAACCCGCCAACGATGCCCGGCATGCGTCAGGCCGGCTGGGCCGAGCAGCAGCGCCAGCAGCAGCAGGAGCGCTCGGCCTGATGCTCGCGCGGATCGGCCACGACCTCTACTGGCTCGGCCGCCACATGGTGCGTGCGGAGCACACAGCGCGGATGCTCGACGGGCTCTTCCACTCGGATCTTCAGGCGCGGCCGGAGGACCCCGAGTCGGTCACGCTCTCGTGGGACTCGATGCTCGTGATCATGGGCGTGGACGTGCCGCAGACAGGCCAGCCCGGTCCGGCGCGCCGCGGCGACGTGGCCGCGCGACTCACGCTCGACGAGGAGACGCCGAGCTCGATCCTGTCCTGCGTGGCCGTCGCGCGCGAGGGCGCGCGCACGCTGCGCGACACGATCTCGGCCGAGATGTGGGAGGCCGTGAACACCTTCCACCTCGACCTCCAGGGGCGCGACCTGTCGGCCGGCCTGCGCACCGGCCCGTACTCGATCTACAGCTACGTGAAGGAGCGCTGCGGTTTGTTCTGGGGCCTGACCTCCCGCACGATGCTCAAGGACGAGGCGCGCGCCTTCCTGATCGCCGGCGGGCGGATCGAGTCCGCGGACATGGTGCTGCGGATGCTGCGCGTGGCGCTGCCGCCGATTCGCGAGGGCCACGAGGAGGAGGCGCCGCGGCGCGACGGCAACGCGCTCGCGCTGCTGCACGCGGTGGGCGGTTTCCAGGCGTTCATGCGCTCCGCGGCCACGCCGCCGAACGCCGACCCGGTGGCGCGCTTCCTGATCTTCGAGCGGAGCTTCCCGGACTCGGTGGCGGCGTCCGCCGAGTCCCTCCACGACGCGCTCGTGAACGGCGACGCGAACTGGCGCGAGTCCGAGCCGATCCTGCGGCTCGCGCGGCTCACCGCCGACCTCGAGTTCCGCGCGCGTGCCGGCCGCGAGGCGCTGATCCCCGCCTTTCGCCTCTTCCAGCACGAGCTCGAGCTCGTGGACTCGGAGATCGACGAGCGTTACTTCTCAGGCGTGGTTCAGGGCGCGGCCGCGTGAGGTTCGCGATCCGGTACCGCTGCGCGTACGGCTACGAGCAGTCGGTGTCCGATCAGCACAACGCCGTGCGCGTGCAGCCGGCGGAGACGGCCACCCAGCGCGTGGACTCCTATGAGCTGAACGTGACCCCGCGCGCCCGGCAGTTCAACTACCGCGACTACTTCGGCACCGAGGTGAGCGAGTTCAACGTCTGGGAGTCGCACGACCGGCTGCTGATCGAGGCCCGGGCGCGCGTGACCACGAGCACGCCGTCGCCTCCACCCGAGACGGGCTTCCACCCGCTGGGCGTGCCCGACTATCGCGAGAGCGTGGAGGAGTACCTCGTGCTCGACCGGGACGAGACCGCCAACGGCCGCGTGGACGGGCTGGCGCAGCAGCTGTCGGCGGAGTCGCCGCTCGGGCTGCTGCTGGCGGTGTGCGAGCTGATCCCCGACCGCTTCGAGTACAGGCAGGACGTGACGTACGTGGGCTCGACGGTCGACGATCTGCTCGACGCCGGCGGCGGCGTGTGCCAGGACTTCGTCCACCTCGGGCTGCTGCTGTTGCGCCGCCGCGGCGTGGCCGCCCGCTACGTGTCCGGCTACCTGTTCGCCGCCCCAGAGGACGGGGGAGAGGACTCCGTGGAGGTGGACACGCACGCGTGGCTCGAGGCGCTCCTCCCGGGCGCGGGACCGAACGGCGCGCACGCCTGGGTGGGCGCTGACCCGACCAACCGCGGGCTCACCGGCGAGCAGCACGTGAAGATCGGCCACGGACGCCACTACGCGGACGTGCCGCCGGTGAAGGGCGTGTACCGCGGGGCGCCCAACTCCGAGCTGGACGTAAGTGTCAAGATGAGCCGCCTTCAGGGCTGACCATGGACCTCGGGCTACAGGGAAAGAACGCGCTGGTGACGGGCGCGAGCAAGGGCATCGGGCTCGCCGTGGCCCGCGCCCTCGCCGCCGAGGGGGCGCATGTCACCTCGGGCGCGCGCTCCGCGAGCCCGGACCTCGCCGACCTCGTCGAGGCAGGCCAGGTGCACGAGGTGCAGGTCGACCTCTCGACCGCCGATGCACCCGAGCGACTGGTGGCAGCCGCTCGGGAACACGGATCCATCGACGTTCTCGTGAACAACGTCGGGGCGGTCACGCCCCGTCTGAAGGGGTTCCTCGAGATCAGCGACGAGGAATGGCTGCGCAGCCTGAACCTGACCTTCCTGGCGGCGGTCCGCACCACCAGGGCGGCGCTGCCGGACATGCTGGCCGCCGGACGGGGCACGATCGTCAACACCTGCTCGGTGAACGCATTCCTGCCGGACCCGGCTGTGATCGACTACTCGGCCGCCAAGGCCGCGCTGGCCAACTTCTCGAAGTCGCTGTCCAAGGAGGTCGGGCCACGCGGCATCCGCGTGAACACCGTGAGCCCGGGACCCGTGTCCACCGACCTGTGGCTGGGAGACCAGGGAGTGGCCGCCACGGTCGCGGGCGCGCGGGGCGGCGACGCCCAGGCGGTCGCCGATGCTCAGGCGGCCCAGTCGCCCACCGGCCGCTTCACCACACCGGCGGAGGTGGCCGACCTCGTGGTCCTGCTGGCGGGCGAGCGGGCCGGCAACGTCACCGGCTCGGACTTCGTGATCGACGGCGGCCTGGTGCAGACGCTGTGACCGGCGCCCTCTAGCCGATCACGATCGTCTGCAGCTCGGTGAGCCGCTCGAGCGCGTGGCGGCCGCCGATGCGGCCGGTGCCGCTGTCCGAGCCGGCGCGGCCGCCGAAGGGCAGGTGGTTCTCCCAGTAGTTGGTCGTCTCGTTGATGTTCACGAGCCCGGTGCGCACGCCGTCGGCGAAGCGCAGGCCGTCCATCACGTCGCCCGTGAACACCGCCGCGAGCAGCCCGTACGGCGAGGCGTTCGTCAGCTCGATGGCGTGCTCGAGCGCGTCGATCGACACGACCGGCGCGATCGGCCCGAACGTCTCCTCCACCGCGGCCTGAGCGTCGACGGGCACGCCGTCGAGCACCGTCGCCTGCCAGTAGAGGTCGGTGGGATGGCCGTCCTCGCGCGCGCCGCCGGCCACCACGCGCGCGCCGCGCTCCACGGCGTCACCCACGTGCGCGTCCATCTTCGCGGCCACGGCGTCGTTGTTGAGCGGACCCATGGTGGTCGAGTCGTCGAGCGGGTCGCCCAGCCGGACCTCGGCCGCCACGCGCTCCGCGAGCTTCGACACGAACTCCTCGCGCACGCTCTCCTGCACGAGCAGCCGCTCGCCGGCGGTGCAGCTCTGTCCCGCGCACAGAAAGCACGCGCTGATCGCGGCCTCGGCGGCGGCGTCGAGGTCGGCGCCGTCGAGCACCACGAGCGGCCCGTTGCCGCCCATCTCGAGCAACAGCGCCTTGCCCGCGGCGCGCTCGGCGATGTGGCGGCCGGTGGCGGTCGAGCCGATGAAGCCCACGGCCACCGTGTCGCGATGCGCGACCAGCTCGTCGCCCACCACCGGCCCCGGCCCGAGCACGAAGTTGAACACGCCATCGGGCAGGTCGGCCTCGGCGATGCAGGAGGCGAGCAGCCCCGAGCACACGGCGGTGCTCGGCGCCGGCGTCCACACCACGGTGTTCCCGACGGCAAGCGCGGGCGCGACGATCTCCGCGGGCATCGTGTACGGCCAGTTCCACGGCGTGATCACCGCCACCGGCCCGAGCGGGCGGCGCATCAGCAGCACGCGCTTGCCGGGGGAGGAGCTCGCCGGTATCGAGCCCTCCAGCCGGACACCGTCCTCGGCGGCGGCGCGCCACATCGCCACCAGCTCGTCCACCTCGTCGTAGGACTCGGCCTTGAGCGGCTTGCCCTGGTCGAGCGTCAGGCCGAGGGCCAGCTCGTCGCGCCGCCGCTCGCACACGTCGGCCACGCGGTGGAGCGCCGCGGCGCGCTCGAACGCGGTGGCCGCAGCCCAGCCGGGGAAGGCGCGAACGGCCGCGGCTATCGCGTGGCGCGCGTCCTCGCGATCGCCCGACGCGACCGCTCCGAGGTCCTCACCCGTGGCCGGGCTGGTGGCGCGAGTCTCCTCGCCGCTGTCCGCGGCGCGCCACTCGCCCGCGACGAACATTCGCGTGGCCTCGGGGATGACGGAGGTTGACCGGACCAAACCCTCGGCCGTAAGATATATGAGTTGAATGCCAGTCGCATCCAAGCGGCGACAGAGGGTCGGAATGGGGGCATGACCTCCGCGCGATGACCGAGATTCTCGACGACATCGTGGCGGAGGGCGAGCGGCTGCTCGGCATTGCCAGGGACGAGGGGGTGCCCCTCCATCTGCTCGGCGGCGTGGCCGTGAGACTGCACGCGGAGAACGTTCCGCGCGTGCTCGACCGCGAGTACAAGGACCTCGACTTCGCGGTGCCGAAGAAGTCCGGCGGCCCCGCCGACAAGCTCCTGCGCGACGCCGGCTACGACCCGCACATCACCTTCAACGCGATGCACGCACGCGAGCGCGGCCTCTACTTCGACGACTCCCACGGCCGCCAGGTGGACGTCTTCATCGGCTCGTTCCGGATGTGCCACCAGATCGACCTGAGCGAGCGCATCGACAACGGCGACCCCACCGTCCCGCTGGCGGAGCTCCTTCTCACCAAGCTCCAGATCATCGAGGTCAACGAGAAGGACATCCGCGACATGGTGCTCCTGCTCTACGGCCACGAGGTGGGCGACTCGGACGAGGACAAGGTCAACGGCGCCCGCATCGCGGAGCTGTGCTCATCCGAGTGGGGGTTGTGGCGCACCATCACGGCAAACCTGGAGCGCTGCCGGGAGCACGTCCCCGACTACGACCTGGACGCCGCGGACCGCGACCGGATCTCCGGGCGCTTCGACGAGCTGCTGGCTCGCATCGAGGAGGAGCCGAAGAGCCGGGGCTGGAAGCTGCGGGCCAAGGTCGGCGAGCGCAAGCGTTGGTACGAGCTCCCGGAGGAGGTATCGCAGTGAGGGTTTTCTTCGCCACGGACATCCATGGGTCAGAGACCTGCTGGAAGAAGTTCCTCAACTCCGGCGAGCACTACAAGGCGGACGTGGTGATCCTCGGCGGCGACATGACGGGCAAGGCGCTCGTCCCGATCGTGGACGACGGCGGCGGCAAGTGGCACGCCACCCTGCTCGAGAACCGCAACGAGCTGACCGGCGAGGACGAGGTGCGCGAGTTCGAGGGGGCCGTGCAGCGGCGCGGCTACTACCCGTTCCGCACCTCGCCGGAGGAGCTCGCGGCGCTCTCGGCGAGCGAGGACAGGTGGCACGCGCTCTTCGACGAGCACATGATCGGCACCGTCGAGCGCTGGATGGGAATGGCCGACGAGCGCCTTGGCGGCAAGGGGATCCGCGTGTTCGTCTGCCCCGGCAACGATGATCAACTCGAGATCGACTCGATTGTGGAAGCCGCGAACACCGTGGAGCTCGGCGAGGGCCGGGTCGTGGACATCGACGGCTTCCAGCTCGCATCGAGCGGCTGGGCCAACCGCACCCCGTGGGACACCTACCGCGAGGAGGACGAGCCGGACCTCAAGAAGCGGATCGACACGATGCTCGCGAGCGTCACCGCCGAGCCGGAGCGCACCGTCTACAGCCTGCACTGCCCGCCGTACTCGACCGGCCTCGACGACGCTCCGCAGCTCACCGCCGAGATGGACCTGAAGGACGCGGGCCGCTCCACCGTGCCGGTGGGCTCGACTGCGGTGCGCGAGGCGATCGAGGAGCACCAGCCGGCGCTCTCGCTCCACGGCCACATCCACGAGGCGCGCGGCACCGCCCGCCTCGGCAAAACGCTTTGCATCAACCCCGGGAGCTCATACGAGCAAGGGCAACTGCTCGGGGCAGTAATTGACCTCGACGGAAAGAAAAAGGTCAAGAAGTTCGTTCTCACGAGCGGCTAGCCGCTCACTTCCTAGTAGGAGGGGGGTAGTAGATGGCATCGGTTGCAGCAAGCGCTGGTGAGCAATCGCTCTTCGTTCGCAAGGCCACCGGTCTGGTCCGCGGCTGGTCGGTGCGCGACGCGTTCATCTATGCGGCGTTCTCGATCAACATCGTCACGCTCGGCTTCGTCGCGTTCTCGTACGGGCCTTTCATCCCGCACGGGAGCCTGCTTTGGGCGGTCCTCGTGGCGGGCGCGTACCTGGTGCTCCAGGGCATCACCTATGCGTCACTGATCGCGGCTATGCCGCGTGCGGGCGGCGACTACGTATGGATGAGTCGCGTGCTCGGAGGCGGCATCGGGTTCGTGCTCGCGATCGCGGGCTGGTGGTTCATCCTCTGGCTCTGGGTCCCGATCTACGGCGGCATCCTCGCCAACATGGTCATCGTCCCGCTGGCGGCGATCGCCGGCTGGCACGGTGGCGTGACGTACTTCAGCGACCTTCACCACGGCTTGTTCGTGGCATCGCTGATCACCGCGATCCTGGCGTCGATCCTGATCGGGCTCGGCATCCGGACGTACGCGCGCATCCAGAAGATCTGCTTCTACGGTGGCGTGTTCGGCCTCGCGGTGATGATCCTGCTGTTGCTCGTGAACTCGAAGGCCGGGTTCGTCAGCCACTTCAACCACCAGTCGAAAGACCTGTTCGGGGTCAACGGTGCGTACGGAAAGACGGTGGCCGCCGGGACCAAGGGCTACAACCCGGGGACGGTGGGCTCGTTCAATTTCAGCGGGATGTTCCTGCTGATCCCGTTCATGGCGTTCTTCAACCTGTGGTCGAACTGGGGCGCCACGCTGTACGGCGAAGTCCGCGGGGCGTCTGACTTCCGCAAGAACATCTACGCGATGGGCGGGGCGCTGGTCGCCACCACGATCACCGCGGTGGTTCTGTTCCTGCTGTTCTCGAAGACGTTCGGCTGGACGTTCTACAACGCGTCGAACAACGCGTACTACCTGGGCACGGGCGCCACGCCGGTGTTCCCGTATCCCGCGTTGATGGCCGCCTCGTTCTTCGGCAGCCACGTGTTGCAGTTCATCCTCGTGGCGATCATGTCGCTGTGGTTCTTCGGCTGGGTGGGCACGCTGTTCCTGTCCTCCACGCGCGTGATCTTCGCGGCGGCGTTCGACCGCGTGCTGCCTGAGGCGGCGGCCAAGGTCAACAACCGCGGCGTGCCGGTGTTGGCGGTGTTGCTGATGCTGGTGCCATCGATCGGGCTGGCGGCGCTGTACTCATGGAACAGCACGTTCCACGACTACACGCTGGACGCGACGCTCGTCATCGCGATCACGTTCCTCGGCTCGGCGGTGGCCGCGGCGATCCTGCCGTGGCGCAAGCGCGAGATCTACAACGCGTCGCCGATCGCCAAGTACAAGGTGCTGGGCATCCCGCTGATCACGTTCGCGGCGGGCGCCTTCATCCTGTTCCTGGGCTTCTGCCTCTTCAAGTGGTTCCAGGACGACGTGTACGGCGTGAACAAGCACTCGTCGCTCTACTTCATGGCCGGCATGTACGTGCTGGCGATAGTGATCTATCTCGGATCGAAGTTCTATCGCCGCTCGCAGGGGATGGACCTGAACATGGTCTACGGGGAGATCCCCGCGGAGTAAGGGTGTTCACAGAGCTCGGCGGGTTGACGTTGCCCGCCGAGCTCTGATATATCAGTTGTCCATGAGCGCGGACGCGGCAGGCGACCGCCTTCCCGACTCGGCTAGGGCGGTCATCGTGGGCGCCGGCATCGCCGGCGCGAGTGTGGCGTACCACCTCGCGGAGCAGGGCTGGGACGACCTCGTGCTGCTCGACCAGGGTCCGCTCTGGCGCACCGGCGGCTCGACGTCCCACGCGCCGGGGCTCGTGTTCCAGCACAACGGGTCGCACACGATGACTCGCCTCGCGCAGTGGACGGTGGAGCTGCTCAGCTCGCTGTCGCTCGACGGGCAGCCGTGCTACCACGCGGTGGGCGGCATCGAGGTGGCCGTCACCGAGGAGCGCTGGGCTGAGCTCGACCGCCGCTACGGCCGCGCACTCAGCTACGGCCTCGACGGGCGCCTGCTCACGCCGGCCGAGGTGGCCGGGCAGCTTCCGATGATCGACGCCGACCTGATCCTCGGCGGTCTCCACGTGGCCGACGACGGGGTGGCGAAGGGGCTGCTCGCGGCCGAGGCGCTCGCGCGCCCGGCGATCGAGAGCGGGGCGCTCAGCGCGTTCGGCTCGTGCCAGGTCACCGGCCTCACGGTGGCGGACGGCCGGGTGACGGGCGTCGAGACCCCGCGCGGGCGGGTGCGCTCGGACAACGTGGTGATCGCGTGTGGCATCTGGGGGCCGCTGCTCGCGTCGCTCGTCGAGGGTCTCAACGTGCCGCTCACGCCGGTGCAGCACCAGCTCGCCTACACGGCGCCGCTGCCGGAGCTGGCGGGCGAGACGCGCGAGATCGTGCAGCCGATCCTTCGCCACCAGGACCACTCGCTGTACTTCCGCCAGGTGGCCGACGCCTACGCGATCGGCAACTACCGCCACGAGCCGCTGCTCACCGACCCGGAGGAGATCCACGGGTGGGACGGAGAGGAGGAGCCGGCGATAGAGGCATTCACCGAGGGCGACTTCCGCTCCGCCTACGAGGAGACCGGGCGACTGCTGCCGGCGCTCGCGGGCGTCGAGCTGGTGCGCGCGTTCAACGGTCTGATGTCGTTCACTCCGGACGGCTTCCCGCTGCTGGGGGAGAGTGCCGCCGCGCGCGGGCTGTGGCTGGCACAGGCGATTTGGGTGACACACGCAGGAGGCTGCGGGCGCGTGCTCGCCGAGCTGATGACGCACGGCGACGCGCGCCTCGACCTCCACGAATGCGACCCGCAGCGCTTCGACGCCCACGGCACGAGCCGCGTGTACGCGCGGCTGCGCGGGGCGCAGGGCTACCGCGAGGTGTACGACGTGCTCCACCCGCGCCAGCAGCAGGAGCAGGTGCGCGGCCAGCGCACCACGCCGTTCTACGAGCGGCAGGTCGCGCTCGGCGCCGAGTTCTTCGAGAGCGCCGGCTGGGAGCGGCCGCAGTGGTACGGCGCGAACGAGGAGCTGCTCACGGGCGACGAGATCGTCCCGCACGGCGACTGGGCGGCGCGCTACTGGTCGCCGATCGTGGTGGCCGAGCACCGCGCCTGCCGCGAGCGCGCCGGGCTCTTCGACCTCACGCCGTTCACGAAGGTCGAGGTGAGCGGCCG
>DASXCV010000242.1:0-2946 GCA_036491015.1 Thermoleophilaceae bacterium
GAGGCGGGCTGCGTTTGCCCATGCGTACTGGGGCCCGCGCACCCCGCGCCGCTGACGCAGATCGAGCAGCAGCTTCACGTCGGCCTTCCTCAGCTCGTCGAGGAAGGCGTCGAGCGTCGATCCGTACACGCCGATGGTCACGACCGTGGGCACGGTTTCGATGGTGGCATAGGGTCGGGGCGTGGCGGATCCCATCGTCGTCGACGCGATCTACGAGGAGCGCTACTGGTACCCGGAGGAGGGAGGCCAGGTGTGGCTCGTCGGCTACCAGCTCGTGGACGGCGAGTCCGGCCGCTACCTGGCGCGCGACGCGCCCGAGCTGGTCGCGCGCGGGCTGCACGTGGCGGGCGTGGCGGGCGCCGGCCGCCATCACGCCGATGCACTCCAGTCGGACGCGGCCGCGGCGGGCGCGGCGCTCGAGCTGCGGCGCGACCCGGGCAACGAGCACGACGCGAACGCCATCGCGGTCCACGCTTCCGGCGGCGAGCAGCTCGGCTTCGTGCCGCGCGAGCTCGCGGAGCAGCTGGCGCCCGACCTCGACGCCGGCAAGCCGTGGTCGGCCGTGGTGCTGCGCGAGCAACGCGCCTCCCCGCGCGACCCGCGCACCGGCCTCACGATGCTGCTCGCGCCGGCGGCGGCCGGGATCGAGTTGCGCCCCGCTCCGCCCCGCCCATAGGCTTCGGCGCATGAGCATTACGGAACAGGTTCTTCGCGTTCACGACGCCATCTACAAACGCAGCGGCGGCCGCTTCGGCCACCGCAACCTCGGCGTGCCCTGCCTGCTGCTCCACAGCATCGGCAGGCGCTCGGGCCAGCCGCGCTCGAACAGCCTCGTATACGCGCGCGACGGCAACGACTACCTCGTCGTGGCCTCCAACGGCGGCGCCGACAACCACCCGGCCTGGCTCTTCAACGTCCGCGCGCAGCCCGACGTGGAGATCCAGGTGGGCCGCGAGCGCATGCAGGGCCGCGCCCGCATCCTCGAGCCCGCCGATCCGGACTACGAGCGGCTCTGGAAGATCGTCAACGACAACAACTCGAACCGCTACAGCGGCTACCAGGAGAAGACCACGCGGCAGATCCCGATCGTGGTCGTCACGCCCAACTGACCGAAGCAATCCCGGCGAGGTGCCCCACAGGGGCACCAGGCTGGGATCGCTCGTGCCCGGCTAGCCCGCGGAGGTGGTCGCGGGTGGCGTGACGGGCGGCCCGCCGCCGGCGCCCGCGCGCGGGCGGAGCGCCTGCAGGTCCGACTGGCACTTCTGCACGGCGGCCTTGAACTTGGGGTCGTTGCGGTTGACCTTGCTCGCGTCGAACACCGGGCCCTTGCCCGAGGTGTTGGGCTTCGGGAGGTCGTAGCCGTTCTTGCGCACGCAGGCCGCGAACTTGGTGAGCGCCGTGCGGTAGCGGGCGCTGTTCGCCCGGAAGCCGCCACCGCCGAAGGTGCGCTGCGGCTTGATCCCGCACTTCTTGAGCGCGGCTTGGATCTTGGCGAAGCGGCCCGAGTTCGCGCCTTGCGGCCCGCTCGCGCCGGCACCACCGCCACCGCCACCGAAGAAGAAGCCGCCGCCGCCGGTGCCGCCGCCATTCGGCGGCCGCGTGCCTGGGCGGCGCTGCGGCAACGTCACGCCCTGCTTCTTGAGGCAGTCCGCAATCTGCTGGCGGTTGTTGCCGCCTGCGCCCGCGTTCGCCTGCGTCGACGTGGAGCCCGACCCGGAGCCCGACGACGAACCGCACCCCGCCGCGACGAGCGCGACGAGCGCAAGCGCGCCGCAGATCAGAGCCGTCCGAACAAACCTCATCCTCCGCCACCTCCGAATAGCTGATTGAGCACTCCTGCTCCTCCCCCGCCGCCGCTGCTGCCCGAGCCGCTGCCGCTGCCGCCAGTGGACGTCGACGGCGTCGCGCGGACCGAGGTGGCGTCGATCGTCCCTCCCGAGCCCTTGCTGCCCTGGACCACGACGTTCTCGCCCGGGTGGATCGAGTGCACGCTCGTGGTGATCGTCTTGCTCACCGACTCGCCCACCGGCACCTTCACCCGCACCGTGCCGCCCTGAGAGGTGGTCACGTACAGCGTGCGGCCCTCGAGCGAGGACACCTGCCCCACCGTGAGCTGGCCCTGCGAGCCGGCGCCGCCGAAGAACCCGCCGCCCGCCGCGGCGCCGCGGCCAGCCGTGCCGCCGGCCGCGCCCGAGGCGCCGCCGCTCCTGGACGCCGCCGCGAAGCGGCTGGCCGTCGCGGCGAACGCGTTACCTGAGGAGCCGCCGGACTGCCCCTTCTCAACGAGCACTCCGCCGATGAAGCCGGCCGCCGCGATCAGCACCGCCAGCAGCCCGCCCGTCAAGGGCGTGAGCAGCTTGCGCCGCGGGCGCGGCGGGAGCTCCTCGAGCTCGTCTGTCCAGTGCTCGTCGGTCACGGTCATGTCGCGTGTCTCCTCGGTCTCGGGCATTCGCATCACTCGAAGCGCAGGGCCTCGATGGGTCGCAGGCGGGCGGCGCGGCTGGCCGGGTATGTGCCGAAGAAGAGGCCGGTGGCCACCGCCGCGCCGAAGGCAAGGAAGATCGAATACGTCGCGATCACCGGGTGGACGCCGGCGATCGTGAACTGGCTGCCGACCACTCCGACGAGCACGCCCGTCACGCCGCCGATGATCGAGAGCAGGACCGCCTCGGACAGGAACTGCGTGAGCAGGTCGCTGCGCCGCGCGCCGACGGCCTTGCGGATGCCGATCTCGCGCGTGCGCTCGGTGACGCTCACCAGCATGATGTTCATCACGCCGATCCCGCCGACGAGCAGGGAGATCGCGGCCACCTCGCCGAGCAGCGTGGTGAAGACGCTGCTCGTGGAGCTCGACGCCTGCAGGATCGAGCCCTGGTTGATCACGCGAAAGTCGGCGTCGGCGGCGCTCGTGATCTTGTGACGCTGGTCGAGCACCGAGGTGACCTC
>DASXCV010000243.1:0-5627 GCA_036491015.1 Thermoleophilaceae bacterium
TCGTCGGGATCACCCAGCTCAACGCGATGGCCCGAGAGGTGCCGGTCGGATCGCCGTGGAAGTCGAAACGCGCCGCCGAGTGGGACGCGATGACCTTCCAGGACTGGATCAACGCCAACGTGACGACCGAGGTCGGGCGCAACGTGCTGCTCAGCGCGGCCAATGCAATCTGGGGCGCCGACCCGGCGCAGATGTCCCTGCTGTACGTGGTCGGGTACATCGCCGCATCGGGCGACGAGAAAACCCCGGGCAGCTTCATCCCGCTGGTGAGCACCGGCGGCGGCGCGCAGGACAGCCGCTTCGTCGGCGGCTCGCAGCTCGTGTCGCAGAAGGTTGCCGCGAAGCTGGGCTCGCGCGTGGAGCTGAGCTCGCCGGTCCGGAGCGTCGAGCAGGACGCCCGCGGCGTGACTGTTACGAGCGACCGCCTGGTCGTCCACGCCAAGCAGGCGATCGTCGCGATCCCGCCCGTTCTGCTCGCCGGCATCGACTTCTCCCCCGACGTGCCACGCATGCGCCGCAACCTCGCCCGCCGGATCGTTCCCGGGCACCTGATCAAGTGGGAGGCGATCTACGACCGCCCCTTCTGGCGCGACGCCGGCCTCAGCGGACAGGCGGTGGCGGACGTCGGCCCGGTGCGCACGACGTTCGACAACTCGCCGCCGAGCGGGAAGCCCGGCGTCCTGTTCGGCTTCATCGGCGGCGCCGACGCCGCCGCTGTGGCGAAGATGAGCGCGAAGGCGCGGCGCGAGGTCGTGCTGGCGGCGTTTGAGAACTACTTCGGCCCGCAGTCGCGGTCGCTGATCGGCTCGTTCGAGATGGACTGGACAAGGGAGCCGTGGACGAAGGGCTGCCCGGTCGGCTACACACGGCCCGGCACGCTGCGCCGCTACGGCCCGGCTCTGCGCGTGCCGTTCCGGCGCGTGCACTGGGCCGGCACCGAGGTGGGGACCTTCTGGAGCGGCTACATGGACGGCGCCGTGCGGTCCGGCGAGACGGCCGCCAAGGAAGTTCGCAGAGCGCTCAAGGGCTAAAGACTCGAGTTCTTAGTTCTTAGTTCTTGGTTCTTGGTTCTTGGAACCGGCGCGAGTGTGAGCGTCGATATGTACTCTGCGCTCGGCAATGCGTGGGCAGGGGTGCTACACGAATTGGCAGGGCTTGATGCGCGCGATCGTACTCGCGTGCGTGATGGCGCTTGCCCTCGCCGGCTCCGCTCTCGCGGACCCGCCTCCGCCCGGCTCGACCTGGCACGAGACCTACATCCAGGAGTCCGACGGCACTTCCCTTCACGCCGACGTGCTCCGTCCGAGCAACCTCCCGGCAACTGCCAAGACGCCGGTGATCCTCTCGATCGGCCCGTACTTCAACCACTCGGGCCAGACCGGCCCGGCCGGGCCCGCCGAGGACACGCCGTACACGCCTGTGGGCGACTCGGGCCCCTCCGCACGTTTCTACGATTTCGTCAACGGCGCCCATCTGATGCAGCGCGGCTACACCTACGTGATGGTCGACCTGCGCGGCTTCGGCGGCTCGAGCGGCTGCCTCGACTGGGCCGGTCCCGGCGAGCAGGCCGACGTGAAGACCGCCGTCGAGTGGGCGGCCAGCCAGCCCTGGTCCACGGGCAAGGTGGGCATGTACGGCAAGTCGTACGACGCCGTCACCGGCCTGATCGGCGAGGCGCTACATCCCTCCGGCCTGTCGGCCGTGGTGGCGCAGGAGCCGGTCTACGACCTCTACCGCTACCTCTACATGAACCGCGTGCGCTTCGAGAACTCGCTCGCCACACCGGCGCTGTACGACGCGATCGCCGCCACGCCCGGCACGAGTGGGGACACCCTCGCCTACCAGCAGAACGCGCTGAACGACACCGCGCGGCCCGGCTGCCCGGTGCTCAACTGGGCCGACCAGCAGGACTCGAACCACTCGTCGCCGTTCTGGCAGCAGCGCGACCTGATCGCCAAGGCCAAGGGCGCCACCACGCCGCTGTTCATGACACAGGGCTTCATCGAGAACAACACGAAGCCTGACGGCGCCTGGGACTTCTTCAACGAGATCGCCGGCCCGAAGCGCGCCTGGTTCGGCATGTGGGACCACGTGCGTGGCAACGACACCGACGCGAGCGGCCGCCTCGCCATGGGGCGCGCCGGCTGGTTCGACGAGGTGATGCGCTGGTACGACCTCTACCTCAAGGGCATCAAGCCGGCGGTGAAGGACCCGGCGCTGGCGGTCGAGTCGAGCGACGGTAAGTGGCGCGCCGAGTCGCACTGGCCGCCCACCGACTCGAAGAGCTACACGGCGAACCTGAAGCCAGGCAGCTACGTCGACGACACCACGAACAACGGCACAGCCGAGGGCGGCTCGCCCAACGGCGAGGGCATCTGGACCTTCTCCCCCGCGTTCAGCCACGAGGTGCGCTTCGCGGGCGTGCCGAAGCTCACCGTCGACGAGACCTCGCAGTTCCAGAACGCCAACCTCACGGCCGACATATACGACGTCGACGGCGCGGGCAACGCCACGCTGATCAGCCGCGGCACCTACCTGCTCGGCGGCACCGGCACGATTTCTTTCGACATGTACGGCGACGACTGGGTGCTGCCCGCCGGCCACCGCCTCGGCGTGCTGATCGGCTCGTCGAACGCCGAGTGGTGGACGCCCACGCCGACCTTCCAGACGGTCACCGTGAACAGCGCGAACCTCACGCTGCCGTTCCTGACCTGCGCGCGCACGCAGTTCATCCAGGGCGACCCGTCGATCAAGCTCGACAGCTACAAGGCCGACTCGCCCTTCCCCGTGGACGCCGGCACGATCGGCGCCAATACGAACGTGTCATTTCCCGTTCCACCGGCCCTGAAGAGCTGCGGCCTGTAGCAAAAGCCCGCTAGATGGTCAGCGACGCCGGGCGGTGGCCGTGGCCGTGGCGAACGTTCTCAGCGCGCCGCCCATGCCCCCAGGCCCGGTCCAGGTGGCCTCGGTCCGCAGGGATCCGGCCCGCCGCCCGCGCGGTGCGGTGAGCGTCCACGCGCGCGTGGTGGAGCGGCCGGCCGCGAGTGCGGACACCGACATCGTGGCCTGCGCCGCGCGCCAGCCGCCGGGCGGGCGCATGCGCAGCCGCAGTCCGCTCGCGGGCGCGTCGCCCGCGTTGCTCACGGTCACGCGCATCTCCACGCGACGGCCGCGGGAGCGAGCCTGGTCGATGCGCAGCCGCACGTCGGCGGACGACGGGTTGGCCGCGCACGCCGACTGCGGCACCTGAGCGCCGGTGGCCCACGAGGCGCCCGAAGCCGCCGCGAGCGCGAACGTCAGGTGTGCGCCGTGGGCGAGCGAGGCGTGCGCGATCGAGCTCGTGGCGAGCGGCGCGCCGTTCAGCGTCGCGCCGGCGATGTGCGGGAGGCCGCTCGAGGCGCCCGGCGCGTCGATCACGATCGGGCCCGAATAGAACGGCGCGGGCGGGGTGATCACCACGTGGTCGAACAGCGGCGTGGTGAGCGCGTAATGATCGTCGCCGCCGGTGGCCGGATAGAGGCCGAGCGCCGAGAGCACATACCAGCCGGACATCGTGCCTAGATCGTCGCCGCCCGGCAGGCCGTTCGGAGCCGTGGTGTAGAGCGACTCGGCGGCGTGCACCACGTCCTGCGTCTTCCACGGCTCGCCGAGGTAGTCGTACAGGTACGGCGCCTGAAGGTCGCCTTCGTTGCGCGGCGTGTAGTGGTCGTTGCCGCGCCAGGCGGCCTTGGCGGCGCCGGGAGTCGCGGCGATGCGCCCGTAGGAGAAGAAGCTGTCGAGCATGTCGAGCGCCGGCTCGCGGCCGCCGAGCGTGGTGGCCAGGCCGGCCACATCCTGCGGCGCGAGCCACGTGTACTGCGACGACGACATCTCCTTGAAGCCGCTGCGCGAGTCCGGGCTGAACGGCGTCTTGAACGAGCCGTCCGCGCGCCGCGCGCGGGCGAAGTGCGCGTGCTGGTCGATGCTGTAGCGGTAGCGCTTGGCGCGCCGCAGCAGGTAGCGGTAGTCGGCCGGGCGGCCGAGGCGCCCGGCCATCAGCGCCGCCGCGCAGTCGTTGATGGCGTACTCGAGCCCGGCGGACGCCGAGAACGTGTAGTCACCGCGCCCGCCGTAGTAGGGCACGAAGCCGCGGTTCACGTAGGACTCGAGCCCGGTCCTGCCCTCGAACGGCGTGCGCGACGGGTCCGGCACGTCGGTGGCGTTGTGGAGCACGGCCGCGTAGGCGGCGCCCACGTCGGCAGGCCGCACGAGCCCCTTCAGGTAGGCGTCGGCGATCACGTTCGCGGCCGGGTCGCCCACCATCTCGTTCGTCTCGTAGTGGGCGTACACCCACTTCGGCAGCCAGCCGCTCTCGGACTTGTCCTCGAGCAGGCTGTGGATCATGTCGCCCACCCGCTCCGGCGCCACCAGGTCGATCACCTGGTGAGCCGCCCGGTAGGTGTCCCACATCGAGAAGTTCGTGTAGTGCGCCTGACCGGCGGGCACGCGGTGCACCCTGTTGTCGAAGCCGACGAAGCGGCCGTCGACGTCGGAGAACACGTTCGGGTGCAGCAGCGTGCGGTAGAGCGACGTGTAGAAGGTCTGCACCTGCGGCCCGGCGCCGCCCGACACCTGAACGCGGCCGAGCAAGGCGTCCCACGCGGCCCGCGCGTGCGCCGCGGTGGCGTCGAAGTCGTAGCTCTGCCCGGTCTCGGAGTCGAGGTTGCGAAGCGCGCCCGCCGCGTCCACGTACGAGATCCCGACCTTCGAGACCACGGGGCGCGGGTCCTTCGTGGTGTCGAACGCGACGTAGGCGCCGGCGTCGGGTCCCTTCGAGTCGCGATGGCCGGGCACCGGATGGTCGTCGTTGTCACCCGTGCCGAACGACGAGAACGGGCGGTCGAACTTCATCGCGAAGTGGAGCGTGTAGCGGTTGTGGCTCCGCGCCGGGCAGGCGTTCCAGTAGCCCCAGGTGCTCACGGAGCCGACGACCGTGTTGTTGCCCGAGATGTGCACGCTCGCGGTCTGCACGCCGCGGAAGTTCGCGCCCGGATCGATGATCACGTTCGCGTTCTTCGTGCTCGGATAGGTGAAGCGCGCCCAGCCCGTGTGCGTCGTCGCGCTCAGCTCCGCGCGGACGCCCCACCTGGCCAGGCTCACCGCGTAGTAGCCGGGCGACGCCTGCTCGCTGGAGTGCGAGAACGGCGTCTTCTCCTTGGTGGCGTCGACGGTGCGCACCGCGCCGGTGGTGGGCAGCGACACCACGTCGCCCATCGCGGGGCAGCCGGGGCCGGACAGGTGCGTGGTGCCGAAGCCCCAGGTCTGCGGGTGCGAGTACTTGTAGCCGCCGCCCCCGGCCCCGACCGTGTTCGGGCTGTACTGCACCATCCCGAACGGCGTGGCCGCGCCCGGGAACACGCCCCCCGACTCGGTGCCCGCGAACGGGCGTACGAGCGCGGCAGGGTCGGACCCCGGCGCGGAGGGGTCAGAGGTCGCGCGGGTGGCGTAGCCCAGACTCCCGACCAGCACGAGAGCGAGCCCAAGCGCCAGCGCAAGGGAATGGTGTGGCCGTGACACCGAGCGGGGAGCCTAAGACACGAAAATAAGGGCCAAAGCGCCCCTGCAA
Organism: Thermoleophilaceae bacterium; assembly: GCA_036491015.1. Classification (GTDB taxonomy): domain Bacteria; phylum Actinomycetota; class Thermoleophilia; order Solirubrobacterales; family Thermoleophilaceae; genus JAICJR01. The sequence continues at coordinate 5,606 of DASXCV010000243.1, forward strand.
GCCGGATGTCAGGCGGCGAACC
>DASXCV010000244.1:0-2353 GCA_036491015.1 Thermoleophilaceae bacterium
TGCCCGACGAGGTGCAGGCGATGATCCAGGCCGGCGAGCTGAGCGCCGGGCACGGGCGCGCCCTGCTGCTCTGCAAGGACCACACGGAGCGGCGCAAGCTGGGGCGTGAGGCGCGCGACGGCGACTGGTCCGTGCGCGAGACCGAGCGCCACGCTAAGGAGCTCCACGGCAAGGCGAGCGAGCCGCGCCGCGGCCGCCAGGTGGCCATCCACCCTGACCTCGCCGATCTGATCGCCAAGGCGGAGGACGCGCTCAGCGAGGCGCTCGGCCGCGAGGTGAAGGTGAGCTCGACGGGCGGTCGCTGCAAGGTCGAGTTCCAGCTCGAGGACGCACGCGAAGCCGTCGAGCTGGCCGCCCGGATCGGCGGCCGCGCGCAGAGCCGCGCCGCGTAGCCCAAGCCCCGCTGACCTCACATCCTGCGCAGGCGGCGGGTGGCAGAGTGCCCAGGCCGCGGCGATTGCGGCCGCTACAATCGGCCGTCGGAACGGGCGATTAGCTCAGTCGGTTAGAGCGCTTCTCTGATAAGGAAGAGGTCCCAGGTTCGAGTCCTGGATCGCCCACTCGCCGCCGCCCCGCCCCCGCTAGATCTCGGCCAGCAGCTCCGCCTTCTTCGCGGCGAACTCCTCGTCCGTGAGCGCACCCGAGTTGTGGAGCTCGTCGAGCTTCTTCAGACGGTCGAGCGGATCCGGGGCCGCGGGCGCAGCGGCCGCCGCCATCGGATCCCCGACGCCGGTGAGCGTCTCCGCCTTCGCGCCGAACATCGACCGGATCTGCTGGCGGCCCTGCTCGTCGTTGACGACGACGTAGGCCCAGGAGTCCGGATCGGCCGGGTCGTAGAACGCCGCGTAGCGGTCGCCCATGTGCGGGATCGCCGCGCGGCTGACGGTGGTCGTCTTCGAGGCCTCGAACTGAGGTGCGCCATCGAGCGGCTCGATACGAAAATCCATCCGAACGCGCAGGTCGAGTTCATTGATGGTCACGCCTGTGTCGTGAACCGCGAGCAGAACGGCCACACCGCGCGATCCGGTCTGGAACAGATCCAGCGCCTTTTGCTGCTTCTCCTTCTTGCCGCGACCGAAGGCCATCGCGTCTCCTTGGGTTGGGGACCGGTGACGCGCGAGTTGGTGCGAGCCTAACCCACGCGGGTATCGTCTGTGGCCGCCGACCCCGCGCGCCACCCGCGGGGCTTTTTCGTCCGTGGAGGCTGCCCGTGGAAGGTGAGTGAGTAGGTGGACGTTGGACGGCTCATGCTCATCGCCGGCGCGCTGTTGGCCGTCGGTCTCGCCGCCTCGCTGGCGGCGCCGCGTCTGCGGGTGCCGGGCCTCGTGCTGTTCCTCGGGATCGGCATGGCCGTCGGGTCCGAGGGGCTCGGCTGGATCGACTTTTCGAACTACGACCTCGCGCGTTCGATCGGCGTCGTCGCGCTTGCGCTGATCCTGTTCGAGGGCGGTCTGGCGTCCGGCTTCGCGGAGATCCGGCCCGTGCTCCCGAGCGCGATCAGCCTCGCCACGATCGGGACGCTGATCACGGCGCTCATCGGCGGTTTCGCGGCCGCCTGGCTGTTCGACTTCTCGACGCTCGACGGCCTGCTCGTGGGCTCGATCATCGCCTCCACCGACGGCGCCGCGATCTTCGCCGTGCTGCGCGGCTCCACGCTGCGCCGCAAGCTCGCGCGGACGCTCGAGGGCGAGGCCGGGCTCAACGATCCCGTGGCTGTGCTGCTCGTGCTCGGCTTCCTCGACTGGATCGAGAAGCCCGGCTACGGCGTCGGCGACATGCTGCTGCTGTTCCTGCGCGAGGTGGGCATCGGGCTGGCGGTCGGCCTCGCGGTGGGGTGGCTGGCGGTGCGCGGGCTCCAGCGCACCCGGCTGGCCTCGACCGGCCTCTACCCGGTCGCGTCGCTCGCCACCGCGGCGCTCGCCTACGGCGCGGCCGACGTCCTGCACGGCTCGGGCTTCCTCGCCGTCTACCTGGCCGGCCTCTGGCTCGGATCCACGACGATCCCCGGCAAGCGCACGATCACGGCCTTCCACGACGGCCTGGCCTGGCTCGCGCAGCTCGCGATGTTCCTCACGCTCGGCCTGCTCGTGTTCCCGCACGAGCTCGGCGAGGTGGCGGTGGAGGGAACCGTGCTCGCGGTCCTCGTCACGGTGGTGGCGCGCCCGATCGGCGTGGCCATCGCCACGCTCTTCGCCGGCTACTCGGTGCGCGAGCGCCTGATCCTCGGCTGGGCGGGGCTGAGGGGCGCGGTGCCAGTCGTGCTCGCCACCTTCCCGGTGATCCGCGGCGTGCCGGACAGCGTGCGCTTCTTCGACATCGTGTTCTTCGCCGTGCTGCTCTCCACGCTCCTGCA
>DASXCV010000245.1:0-14239 GCA_036491015.1 Thermoleophilaceae bacterium
CGACCACGATCGGCGTGCGGCCCTCGGCCAGGGCTTCGTCTATCTCCGCGTGCGCGAGCGGCATGAACTCGCCGACGGAGAAGGCGGCGGTGGCCGGGACGATGCCGAGCAGCCGGTGCTCGAGGCGCTCCTGCTCCTCGCGCGTTGCCGTCCCGCTCAGGGTCTCGAGGCCGCGGTACACCTGGAGGGCGTCTGCCGAGATGGCGACCGGGTCCGCGCCGTCGCGGCCGCGCAGCAGGTCGGCCAGCTCGATGGCCACGGCGGTCTTGCCGATCCCGGTGGGACCGAAGATGGCGATGACGCTCGCCCGGCTCAAGCGAGCGCGCGGGAGAGGAGCAGCTCCTCGCCCGCGAGCGTGGTGCTCGTCGCGCCCGTGATCTCCACCTGCGCCAGCTCGCCCGGCTGGGCGAGGCCCGGGAAGTTCACGGTCTTGTTGTGGCGCGTGCGGCCTCGGAGCTTGGAGGCGTCGGTGCGCGACGGCCCCTCGACGAGCACCTCCATCGTGCGGCCGACGAAGCGCTGCGCCCGCTCACGCTGGATGCGCTGCACGGCGTCCACGAGGCGCTCCATCCGCTCGCGCTTGAGCTCGTGCGGCACCTGCTCCTCGAGCGTGGCCGCCTCCGTGCCGCGCCGCGGCGAGTAGATGAAGGTGAAGGCGCCGTCGTAGCGCACCTCCTCCACGACCTCCATCGTCCGCTCGAAGTCCTCGTCGGTCTCGCCGGGGAAGCCGACGATGATGTCGGTGGTGATCGCGCAGTCCGGCACGTGCTCGCGGATCATCGCCACGCGGTCCATGTAGCGCTCGCGGTTGTAGGTGCGGCGCATTGCCTTGAGGATCCGGCTCGAGCCGGACTGGAGCGGCAGGTGGATGTGCTCGCAGAGGCTCGCCAGCTCGGCGTGCGCGGCGATCACGTCCTCGCGCATGTCCTTCGGGTGCGGGCTCGTGTAGCGGACGCGGTCGACGCCGTCGATCGCGTCGATCCTGCGCAGCAGGTCGCTGAAGCGGGTCTTCTGCTCCTTCGGCAGGTCGCGGCCGTACGAGTTCACGTTCTGGCCGAGCAGCGTGACCTCGCGGACGCCGTCGGCGGCGAGCTGCTCGATCTCGGTCACGAGCTCGCCCGGGTCGCGGCTCACCTCGCGCCCGCGCGTGGACGGGACGATGCAGTACGAGCACTTGCAGTTGCAGCCCACGCTGATCTGCACCCACGCCTGGAAGTCGCGCTCGCGCTTCATCGGCAGGTGGCCTGAGAAGCCCTCGAACTCGAAGTAGCCCTGCGCGGTGATGCTGTCGCTCGTCAGGAACTCGGCCAGCTTGGGGATCTGGCCCGGCCCGAACGCGACGTCCACGAACGGGAACTGGCGGAACACGTCGTCCTTCACCGACTGCGCCCAGCAGCCGCCCACCCCGATCACCTTCTCCGGGTCCTCCGACTTGAGCCGCTTGGCCTCGCCCAGGTGGCCCACGAAGCGGCTGTCCGCCGACTCGCGGATCGAGCAGGTGTTGAACAGGATCACGTCCGCGTCGGCGCGCTCGGGCGCCTCGCTGTAGCCGAGCGACTCGAGCATCCCCTTCATGCGCTCGGAGTCGTGCTCGTTCATCTGGCACCCGAAGGTGGTGACGTGGTACGTCTTCACGACCGTCTGAAGATAGCCCCTCAGGGGGTCATCGCGGACGGGCAGGCGACCGGGTCCGAGATCTTGCTCGGTGTGTTCGGCGGCGTGCCGTTCACCCAGGTGAGGCGCAGGCGGCGGAACTGAGTGACCTTCTCCGCCCGGCAGAAGTGCGCGCTCGAGAGCTTGATGCGCGCCTTGTACTTGTGGAAGTGGCCGGCCGCGCAGAAGGGGTTGCAGTCGTTGAGATGCGCCGTGCCGACGCCGTTCGCCGCCTTGCGCCCCCAGCTCGACCAGTGCATCCCGGTCATGAAGAGGCTGCCGTCGCCGCAGGCGATGAGGATGCCCTTGGGCTTGAAGGTCTCGTGCCGGCAGTCGCGCGGCACCTTGGTCACGGCGGCGGCGCCCGTGTTCGCGGCCGTCGCGCCGAAGGCGACGGCGGCGGCAACTGCGGCGCCTGTAAGGAGGGCTCTACTTCGCATAGTCCGTGGCTCTGCTTTCCCGGATCACCGTGACTTTGATCTGCCCGGGGTACTCGAGCTCCTTCTCGACGTCGCGCGCGATCTGGTGTGAGAGCAGCGCGGCGCCGTCGTCGTCGATGTCGCTGGGGCTCACGATCACGCGCACCTCGCGGCCGGCCTGCATCGCATGCACCTTGTCCACGCCGGGGTGGCGCCGGGCGATCTCCTCGAGGTTGCGCAGCCGCTTCACGTACTGCTCGAGCGACTCGCCGCGGGCGCCGGGGCGCGCGCCTGAGAGCGCGTCCGCCACCTGCACGATCACCGCCTCGACGGTCTGCATCTCCACCTCGTTGTGGTGGGCCTCCATCGCGTGCGCCACCGCCTCGGTCTCCTTGTACTTGCGGGCGATCTCGCCGCCCACGAGCGCGTGCGGACCCTCCACCTCGTGCGACACGGCCTTGCCGATGTCGTGCAGGAGCGCGGCGCGGCGCGCGGTCTTCGGGCTCGCGCCGAGCTCTGCCGCGATCAGCGCCGAGAGGTGCGCGCACTCGACCGAGTGGGCGAGCACGTTCTGCCCGTAGCTCGTGCGGTAGTGGAGGCGGCCGAGCAGCTTCGTCAGCTCGGGATGCATGGCGCCGACGCCCGCCTCGAAGATCGCCTGCTCCCCCACCTCGGCGATGTGCTGGTCGATCTCGGAGCGCGCCTGGAAGTACGCCTCCTCGATCCGCGCCGGGTGGATCCGGCCGTCCTGGAGCAGCTTCTCGAGCGTGAGGCGCGCGATCTCGCGGCGCACGCCGTCGAAGCCGGACAGGATCACCGCGCCGGGCGTGTCGTCGATGATGAAGTCGATCCCCGTGAGGGTCTCGAGCGCGCGGATGTTGCGGCCCTCCCTGCCGATGATGCGGCCCTTCAGGTCGTCCGACTGGAGCTCGACCACGGACACGGTCGTCTCGACGGCGTGGCCCGCCGCCATGCGCTGGAGGCAGGTGGCGAGGATGTTGCGGGCGCGCTTCTCGGACTCGCGCTTCGCCTCCTCCTCGACCTGCCGGATCAGCCGTGCGCTGTCGTGGCGGAGCGCGTCCTCGAGCTCCTTCAGCAGGATCTGCCGCGCCTGGCCGGCGCTGAGGCCCGCCACGCGCTCGAGCTCGCGCACGTGCTCGTGCTTCGACTCCTTGAGCTTGTCGGCGTCGCGCTCGAGGTTGCGGGCGCGGTCGTCGAGCGACTGGTCCTTGCGCGCCACCTCGGCGAGCTTCAGGTCGAGCGCCTCCTGCTTGCTGAGCAGGCGCTCCTCGATCCGGGCAAGCTCGGCCCTGCGTACGTCCAGTTCGCCGCGCACATCGATGTCGGGGCGCGCGTCGTCTGCGTCGGGCTCGACCTCGCGCGTGCGCACCGTCGTTTGGCGGGGCTGCGCGGGCTCCACCGGCCGCCTCGGCGCGGGCCCGAGGGCCACGGCGGCCGGCCGCGTCCGGCGCGTCATCAGCGAGACCACAGCCGCCGCAACCACCGCCGCAACAACTGCCGCCAGCACGATCTCCATCTCCGCCGTCTCCAATCCGGCGCTTCCGCGCGCCGGCGTCACGTGTCATGGACAACCGGTGCGTCTCGGCTCCGCAAGACACCAGGCGGCTTCAAACAGCGGGACGCGCCCCTCAGGGCACGCTCACAGTACGGCTAGCGACGCGCTCAGCCTCTCCTTTCGAGCTCGTCCTCTTGCCGCTGATCGGATCTGGTTCTCAAGTGTGAATTGTCCTGTGCCCGCATCAAAAAGCGCGTGATTTGCTGGCTATTCGTCTCACGGCGACCGATCCGGCCGCTTGTTGACAAGAGTAGACCCGGCGCACCCCGGGCGCAAGGTTTCCGGACGGGTGTGCGCTATTCGTACTCGGCGACCACGAGTTTGTAGCCGAGGTCGAGCTCGTCGAGGTCGAGCAGATCCTTGTGGCGCTCGTGCCAGAGGCCGCTCTCGAGGTCGGCTTGGAGCAGCGTGACCGCGCGCTCGGCGTTCTCCGGGCCGGCCTGGGCGAAGACGGAGATGCCGTCGCGAACTGTGGGGTCGAGCAGGAGCTCGGGGCGGCGCCAGTAGGCGCCGAAGAAGCCGTCGAGGCAGTCGTGCGGGATCGGAACCGGCTCGATGCGGATCTGTCCGAGCAGCATCCGCAGCTCCCGTTCCCAGACGCCCGGCTCGCGGTAGGCGGGCGAGATCAGCCCGACGAACTCCGGCAGGTACTCCCTCGTGAACCAGAAGCGGCCGAATTCCGCGGGGTCGGCGTTGAACAGGACGACCCTGTGGCGCGCGACCCTGCGCATCTCCTCTATTCCGGCGCGGCGGTCGCTCCAGTGGTGGTCGCTGAGAATCGCCATCGCGGCGTCCACGCTGTCGTCCCGCAGCGGGATCGACTCCGCGCTCCCCTGCATTACCGGCGCCGCGCCCTCCGGCCGCTGAGCGATCATCACCTCAGATGGCTCGAGCGCCAGCACCTCGCGCTCTCGCGGCTCATAAGCCCCGGCGCCCGCCCCCACGTTGAGCACGCTCCGCGCGTCCCCAAGCCCCTTCCAGATAGCCGCCGCCAGCCGCGGATCCTCACGCCTGGTGGCCGTATAGGTACGGCCGATGTCGTCGTAGGAGGCGCCGCGCTCCACCCGTTAAGTGAACCGCAGACGCCCCGGGCGTTCCAGACCGAGCATGGCAAGAACGCAGGGAGGCCGGCGGGCACCAGCCCGTGGCCGACCGAGGACGCAGCCAAGCGAAGGTATGGAACGCCCGGACGGCGGGCGGCGCGAAGGCCGCCCGCACCTCGGGGAGTGGACGTCTTTAAGCGGCCTGTTCCGCCGGCTGCTCGTCGGAAGTGACTTCCGCCACCGCCTCAGCCACTTCCTCGGCTGCTTCCTTCGCCGCCTTCGGATCGAGCTCGGCGACCGGCGCGCCCACGTCGCGGACCGTGGCCATTCCGACCGCCTCGTAGACCTTGGTCTCGATCTCCTTGGCCATCGCCGGGTTCTCGCGTAGGAAGGCCTTGGCGTTGTTGCGACCCTGGCCCAAGCGAGTGTCCCCGTAGGAGAAGAACGAGCCGGACTTCTGCACGATGTCGTGCTCGAGCCCGAGGTCGATCAGGCAGCCCTCGGCGGAGATGCCCATGCCGTACTCGATGTCGAACTCGGCCTGGCGGAACGGCGCCGCCACCTTGTTCTTGACGACCTTGACGCGCACCCGGTTGCCGACCGCCTCGACGCCTTCCTTGAGCGTCTCGATGCGGCGGATGTCGAGCCGCTGCGACGAGTAGAACTTGAGCGCGCGGCCACCCGGCTGGGTCTCCGGCGAGCCGAACATGACGCCGACCTTCTCGCGAATCTGGTTGGTGAAGACGCAGAGCGTGCCGGTGCGGTTGAGATTGCCGGCCAGCTTGCGCATCGCCTGGCTCATCATTCGCGCCTGAAGACCGACCGTCTGGTCGCCCATCGCGCCCTCGAGCTCGACCTTCGGCGTGAGGGCAGCGACCGAGTCGACCGCCACCACGTCGATCGCACCGGAGCGGATCAGGAGGTCGGCGATCTCGAGCGCCTGCTCGCCATGGTCGGGCTGCGAGACGAGCAGCTCGTCGACGTCCAGGCCGATGCGCTTGGCGTACGCGGGGTCCATGGCGTGCTCGGCGTCGATGAACGCGCAGATGCCGCCGGCCTTCTGGGCTTGGGCCAGCACGTGGTAGACGAGCGTGGTCTTGCCCGAGGACTCCGGGCCGAAGATCTCCACAATGCGCCCGCGAGGCAAGCCGCCCACGCCGAGCGCCAGGTCAAGCGACAGAGCGCCCGTCGGGATGGCGGCAACCTTCACGGCCGCATCCTCGTCGCCCATGCGCATGATCGAGCCCTTGCCGAACTGGCGCTCGATCTGAGTCAGTGCGCTGTTCAGTGCGGAGTCGCGGGCCTTCGCCGCCTTCTCCTGTTCCTTCTCCGTATCCATGTCGGTGCTCCTCGCAGTCTTCGAGATGAGCACCAATCTAAGGGCGGGATCGGACGGTATCTATGCCCGTTTGCACCGACTTTGTGCGACGTTTGTAACAACCTCGTAGCCGGACCAGATTCCGCCACATTGGCGGATGTCTCCCCGCCGGGGCGTTCTTACCGTGGCTCGCATGACGTTCCGCGCATCCGCCACGGCCCTGTTCCTCGTCCTCGCGCTCTGCCCAGCTGCCGCCTCCGCGCGCGAGCTCTACGTGGTGAACCAGGGTGACGACAGCCTGTCGATCGTCGACCTCGCGACCGACACCGTCGCCGGCATGGTGCAGGTGGGCGACCCGCCCCGGTCACTTCCCGCCGACGCCGTTGAGCGTGTTGACCACGCGGAACAGCGCGCCCTCCTTGTAGAAGTTCACCGCCAGCAGGTTCGGCAGGTGGTGGCGGATCTTCTCGCACTCGCGAGCGCGCGCCAGCAGCGGCCCGTAGGCGTTCACCGTCGCCGCGTGGCTCGGCAGCGGCACCGGATCGGTGCTGATCCAGTGGTTGATGAGGAACAGCGGCGCGCCCTCGGGCCCCCGGTTGGGCCTGCAGCTCGCGGGCAGCTTGGCCGGATCGGTGAGCAGGGAGGTCTTGCTCCGGAAGTCAAACGGGGTCTCCTCGAGCAAGCTCTTGTAGGCGAGCCGGTACCAGGGCGCGGCGCCGGCATGGTTCTCGGCCAGCAGCATCAGCCGCTGGTTCGAGTCGATCATCTGCTGAAGCGTGGGCCACGGGTTCTTGTCGAAGTCCTTGAACACGTACTGCGTGAGCCCGGCGTCGCCGATCGCCTTCACGAAATCCGCGGGCGTGACGTAGTCCTGGTTGACGATCACGAGCACGTCGTCCGGGTGGGTGACGAGGAAGTCGTGGATGTCGCCGAGCACGTCCGCGACCGGCGTGGCGCCGAGCTCGCAGAAGGTGTGGCAGAGGTACATCCCGCGTGTGCCCTTCCCGCCGAAGCCGATCCGCCCGCGTAGACGCAGCGCGGCCTGCACCGCCTGCGGGCTCACCCCGTCCTGCTGGGCCAGCTGCTCCGGCTTGCTCCCTTCCGGGAAGTCCGTGCGCACCTTGCCACCCGCGAGCTTGTCGCCGTAGTGGGTGTCGAGCAGCAGGCCGCGGATGCCGTCCGCGAGCTGTGTGCGGATCGGCGTCTCCTGCTCGGAGGAGAACCAGCCCGGCAGCGGCGCCGACATCGAGTTGTGGGTAGCGGGCAGCACCACCTGTTTGAGCGTGCGGTCGCAGAGCTGCTCGAAGCCGTTGCAGCCACCGGTGACCACCGCCGCGCTGCTCCCCTCAGTCGTCCCGCCGCCGACGAAGAATCCCGTGACCCCGCCCGCCACGATCACGAGCGCGATCAGCGGCACGGCCACCCGGCGCAGCAGGGTCCGCCGCTCGCTGGACACCTCCTCCGCCTCCCCGCCCGACGGGTGGTAGATCAGCGCGAGGATGACCGTCACGCCCTTGTAGACGATGTAGACGCCGACGAGCGTGGCCACGACCGCCAGCGCCGTGCTCGGCGCCGCAACCACGAGCACACCGAGCGCGATCAGCGCCAGCGCGCGCACCACCCGCAGCCAGGTGCGCTTCGGCTCGCGGGTGGCGAGCTGCCAGCCCTCGCGCAGCGTGCCCTCGATCGCCACCGGGCGCAGGACCGAGTCGGCGGCGGCGGCGATCACGGCGCCGGAGCCGGCCACCACCCATCCAAAGGTCCGCAGGTCGTCCACGAACGCCGACCACACGGCCGCCGCCGCGGCATGGCTGTCGGGATCGTGGAAGCGCGCGAGCACGATCGTCCGGGCCACCACGCACGCGATCACGATCAGGACGCCCGCCGCGCCGGTGGCCACCCCCAGCTCGAAGATCGTCCGGCGGCGGTCGGGCGTGATCACCACCGCCACGAGGCCACACAGGAAGGTGAGCGCGCCCAGCACCCACGCGAGCACGCGAACCTTCCCGGCGATGCGCGGCAGGCGCCCCGCCGCGTTGCCGACGTCGCTCGACAGCAGGGTCACCTGTCCCTGTCTTCGCATCTCGGCCGCGAGCTTGGGCTGGAACTTCTCCACCGCGGCAGCCGCCACGGCGCCCATGTCCGCCAGTGTCAGCGTGAGCGTGTTCTGGTCGCGGTCGAACACCGCGCGGTGCACGTCGCGCACTCCGCGCACGAACAGCCCGCGGAACGCGCTCCCGCCGACGAGGTTCGACACCGCCGATTCGATCAGCGGGCGCGCGGCCAGCAGGTCGGACTCGCGGCGCAGCACGAGCTCGTCGGTCACCCGCTCGGCAATCAGGTTCCGCACGCTGTCGTCCTTCAGCGTGTCGGCGGCGCGCGCGGCGAACTGGTTCGAGTTGAACAGCACGTGGCGCGCGTAGCCCGCGAACGTGGCGAGCACGAGCAGCACCGCACCCACCACAACGAGACCCCTGGCGCCAAGCCCGCGGACCCGGACGCTATCCATGGTGCGCTAGGAAACCGGTTGTCGCGGACGTCGCCCGGCGCAGGCGATCGGCGCAAGCCCGCGGATCTCGGCGAGCAGCCGCGGTGCGAGGGCCGCCGGCTCCTCTCCGTTCGACAGGCCTCCCTCGGCCGGACGGAAGAAGCGGACGTGCACCTGCGGGCGCTTGGGGAAGCGCGGGATGTCCACGGTGCCGGTCACCGCCACGCACACGACCTCGGCCTCCGGCACCGCCTCCGCAAGGCGCCCGAAGCCGCTGCGGGCGCGCAGCTCGCGGCCCAGGCTGCGCGTGCCCTCGGGGAAGATGCCAATGCAGGCGCCGCCGCGCAGCTCGTCGATGGCGCGGCCCATCGCGTTCTGGTCGCCCTTGCCGCGGTCGATCGGGATCTGGCCCATGCCGTCGAGCACGCCGCCGAGGCCCTTGATCTTCCACAACGACGATTTCGCGAGCGCGCGGATCTGCCGCCGGGGCAGCGCGGCCACGCCGATCGCGATCGGGTCCCAGTAGGAGTCGTGGTTGCCCGCCAGGAGCACGGGCCCGTGCTCCGGCATGAGCTCGAGGCCCTCGACCTCGAGCCGCCCCCAGCGGCGCACGATCGGGCCGCACACGCGCATGGCGATGCGGTAGGCGCGGGTCATCGGCTCCGGCTCCACGGGGCGCATCTTGCCAGCCCGGCCCGGCCGGTGCGGTCGCTACGAGCCCGTGACGCGCAGCTCCTCGTCCCCCACGCGCACCACGTCGCCGGCGCGCAGCTGGCGCCCGCGGCGGTCCTCCGGCTCGCCGTTCACGAGCACATGCTCTGAGGCCAGCAGGTCCTTGGCCTCGCTCCCGCTGCCCACCAGGCCGGCGAGCTTGAGCAGCTGACCCAGGCGGATCGAGTGGCTCGTGATGTGCACATCGGGACTCATCTCCCCCCGAATGTACGCCCCGCGGGTTAGGGTCGCCCAATGCACTCGAAGGCCCGCGTGATGGTGCTCGCGCTCGACGCCGCCGACCCTGGCCTCGTCCGGGAGCTCGCGCGCGCGGGCGAGATGCCGGCGATGGCGGGCTTCCTGGCGCGCGCCGCCGAGGTGCACACGCGCGCGCCCGTGGGCGTGTTCGTGAGCGCCAACTGGCCGACGATCTTCACCGCCACCTCGCCCGACCGGCACCGCTACCTGAGCTGGAACGAGTACGTCGGGGGCACATACGACTACCGCGAGACCGACCCGACGCTGGTGCGGGGAACGCCGTTCTGGGAGACGCTCTCCGGCGCCGGCAAGTGCGTGGCGGTGATCGACGTGCCGCACACGATCCCGCGGCCGCTGAACGGCCTGATCGTCAGCGAGTGGGGCTGCCACGACCGCCACCTCGGCACCGGCTCCTGGCCGGACGAGCTGGCGGCCGAGCTCACCGAGCGCCACGGCCGGCACCTCGGCACGACGGACCCGCCCGGGCGCGACCAGTTCGCTCCCTGCGACTACGTCCACCGCGCCGGCGACGAGCGCACGGACGACGAGAGCGTGGCGCTGTTCGAGGACATCTGCACAGGGCTCGAGCAGAAGCGCGCGGCGTCGCTCGAGCTGCTCGACCGCGGCGGCTACGACCTCTTCCTGAGCGTGCTCGGCGAGTCGCACTGCGTGGGCCACCAGTTCTGGCACCTGCACGACACGTCGCACCCGCGACACGACCCGGCGCTGGCCACCCGGCTCGAGGGCGATCCGGTGCGGGCCGTGTACCGGCGGCTCGACGCCGTGATCGGCGACCACCTCGCCCGCCTCGGCCCCGACGACACGGCATACGTGCTCTTCGCCCACGGCATGACTGCGCACAACGACGGCACCCACCTGTTCGACGACGTGCTCCACCGGCTCGACTGGGGGCTCGACAACCCCGGCGGCCTCGGGCGCCAGACCCGCGCCGCCGCGGAGGTTGCGCGCCTGATCCCGCGCCCGCTGCGCGGCTCCGCGCTGCGAGCCGCGGCGCCGCTCCTGCGCCGGCGTGCCCGCGGGCTCGACCTAGGCCCGATCCCGCAGCTGCCCGAGCGCCGCTGGTTCGCCGCGCCCAACAACACGGTGGAGGGCGCCGTGCGGCTGAACCTCGCCGGGCGCGAGCCGCACGGTCGCGTGCACCCGTCGGACCGCCGCGCGGTGCTCGAGTGGCTGTCCGAGCGGCTCATGGAGCTCGTGAACGTGGACACCGGCGGGCGCGTGGTGCGCCGCTGTGTGATCGCCGAGGACGTGTACCGGCGGGCGCCGGACGACGCGTTCGGCGACCTCTATGTGGAGTGGGAGCGCAGCGATCCGATCGAGCGCGTCTGGTCGCCCGCGATCGGCTCGGTCTTCGTCCCCTACGACCACTGGCGCCAGGGCGACCACGTGCGCGCGGGCCTCGTGCTCGCGAGCGGACCCGGGATCGAGCCCGGCCGGCGGCGTGAGGTGTACGACACCTGGCACCTCGGCGCGACGTTCAGCGCGGCGGCAGGTGTGGCGCTCGAGGGCGTCGACGGGCGGCCGATCGCGTCGATCGTCCCGGGGAGCGGCGCCGTCGCTTCGCCCTCCCGGCCACGCCACGGCATTCGCACGCGCGAGCGCGCCGGACGGCTGCTCGATCGCAGCGGCGAGCGGCGCACGCCGGCGTGGGCACACCGCCAGGACCCAGCGCTCCCGCGTGCCCGCGAGGACCTGACGCTTGCCGCGCGCGAGGCGCTCGACCGCGCCTGGGGCGCCTACAACTCGGCGGACGAGGCGCACCAGGAGCTCACGGCGATCAAGCGACGGCTCGAGCCGCTCGAGCGAGGGTCGGAAGTCGCGGCCATGAGCGCATGGCTCCCCCACGCCGAGCTGCCCGAGGATCTCCTGATCAGCGTCGTGATGCCCACGCGCGACCGCATGCACTGCCTCCCGGCGGCCGTGAAGTCGGTGCAGGCGCAGTCCTACAACGCCTGGGAGCTGATCGTGGTGGACGACGGCTCGAGCGACGGCACCGCCGAGTTCCTCGCCGGCATCGACGACCCGCGCGTGCGCACGCTCGAGACGGGAGGCGCCGTCGGCGTGGCCGCTGCCCGCAACCTCGCGCTCGACTCCGCCTACGGCGAGGTGATCGCCTACCTCGACGACGACAACCTCTTCGACCCGCACTGGCTGAAGGCCGTTGCATGGACGTTCCGGTCGCTCCCGGACACGAGCGTCTGTTACGGCGTGCGCGTGTTCGACGACGAGGGACGCGCGCTGCGCCGCGTCGTCAGCGGGCGCCCCTCGATGCACTTCCTCGGCTGGGACGCCGAGGCGATCCTCACCGAGAACCTCGCCGACATGAACGTGCTCGCCCACCGGCGCGGCCCGATCCGCTTCGACGAGGAGCTCGCCTACTACGCCGACTGGGACCTGCTGATCCGGCTCGCCAGGGACACTCGCCCGGTCGAGCTCCCGGCGATCGCCGTCTACTACCGCACGCACGTGGACGACCGCCTGAGCATGGCGCTCCCAGACGAGGAGCGGGCACGTGAGTACCGGCTGGTGAGGCAGAAGGTCGAGGCCGAGTCGGGCGCCTGAGCGGAGCTTGGGCGTGTGAAGCGGCGGCCGCTGCGCCCCGGTCGCCACCGCCCCAAGCTGGTCGTGAGCTGAATCCGGCTCAGTAGACGGCCTTTTCGGGCCGATAAACGAGGGGATGAGCCGGCGACCCCTCCTCGCCTTGACCATCGCGGTCTTCGCGATCGCGCTCGCAGGGCTGCTCGCGCACGGAAATGGGCAATCGAAGCTGCCGCTCCCGCGCCGGGAGGCGGTCCGCGCCGCCCTCGCCGATCCGGCGATCCACAAGCAGCTCGCCCGCTATGGCTGGGACCACACCCGTGTGACCGCGCTCGACTCGAAGCTCGCGCGGGTGAGCTTCTTCGACGGCCCGCGCATCCGCGGGATCGCGGCGGTGGATGCCCGCGGGCGCACCGAGCACACGCAGGTACTCGCGCCCGGCGCGCCGCAGTACGGCTCGAGGCTGAGCGACGCGCCCTGGTTCCTCGCATTGCTCGCCCTCGGCTTCCTGCTCGCCACGGTCACGCTCCCGCTCCTCAGCCTGCGCAACCTCGACGTGCTGGCGCTGCTCGGCCTGACCGTGCCGATCCTGGCCGGGGACCACCAGCTGCTCGAGCTGAGCGTGCTGTCGGGCTACGTGCCGCTCGCCTATCTCTGCGCGCGCCTTCTCCACCGCGCCACCCGCGCGGACCCGCCGCCCGAGCCGCGCGCGCATCTCTACGAGCTGGTCACCCCGCGGCTCCCCCGCCTGCTCGGCCTGGGCATCGCCGCGGCGGCCGCGCTGCTCGCGATCGTCGCGATCTCCTCCCCCGGCGCGATCGACGTGGGCTTCGCCTCCACCGCCGGCGCCACGCTGCTCCTGCACGGCACCCTCCCGTACGGCCACATGCCGCCCGACGTCGTGCACGGCGACACCTATCCCCTCCTCAACTACGTGCTCTACCTTCCGGCTGCGGCGGTCTCCCCGGTCCGCGACGCGTTCGACGACACCTCGAGCGCCGTGCTCGTGGCGTTCGCGGCGGCGCTCGTGGTGGCTGTTGCGCTGCGCAAGTCGGGGCCGCGTACGGTGCTCGCGTGGCTCTGCTTCCCGCCGCTGGCGGTGGCGGTCGCGAGTGGCACGAACGACCTGCTGGTGGCCGCAGCCGTCGCCCTGGCGCTGGCTCTCGTGGCCCGCGGCGGGCGCGCCGCACTGGCGCTGACGGCCGGCGCCTGGATCAAGCTCGCCCCGCTCGCGCTCCTTCCGATCTGGCTGGCCCGCACAACGGGGCGCCCGCTCTTGCGCGCCGCCGGCGCCGTGGCCGGCCTCAGCGCCGCGCTAGCCCTCTGGATACTCGTGCTCGCCGGGCCGGCGGGCATCGGCCACATGCTGCACGCGCTGTCCTTCCAGCTCGACCGCGGCACGCTCCAGTCCGCCTGGGCGCTGCTCGACCTGGGCGCGCTCCAGCAGGTGGCGCAGGCCGCCACGATCGCGCTCGTGGCCTGGGGCGCCCTCAATGCGCGCCGCATCGCCGCCGACCCGGTGCGCCTGGCCGCGCTCTCGGGCGCGGTGCTCACCGCACTCCAGCTGAGCGCCAGCAACTGGTCGTACCTCTACGTGGTGTGGCTCTTCCCCTGCGCCGCGGTGGCGCTGATCGCCGACCGGAGAGCCGTTACTGCGAGATGACCTGCGCGACGCTGCTCGAGGAATTGCCCTCGGCAGCCACGAGCAGCTTGAAGTCATGCGGGTGTGATGCGGCGAGCATGGCCTCGTCCATCGTGATGCGCCCGCCGTCCACATGCTCGCGGAGCGCCTGGTCGAACGTCTGCATCCCGTAGTAGGCGCCCTCGGCGATGGCGTCGTTGAGGCGCGTGGTCTCCTCGGGGCGGATGATCATGTCGCGCACGCGACCGGTGGTCCGCAGCACCTCGCAGCACACCACGCGGCCACTGCCGTCCGCGGTGCGCACGAGCCGCTGGGAGACGATCCCCTTCAGCGTGCTCGCCAGCATCAGGCGGGCCTGCTGCTGCGCGTGGTCGGGGAACAGGTCGACGATGCGGTTCACGCTCTCGGTGGCGTCGAGCGTGTGAAGTGTCGAGAGCACGAGGTGCCCGGTCTCGGCGGCCGACAGCGCGGTGCGCACCGTCTCCTCGTCGCGCATCTCGCCGATCAGGATCACGTCGGGGTCCTGGCGCAGGACGCGGCGAAGGGCCCGGTGGAACGACTCCGTGTGGGTA
>DASXCV010000246.1:0-12210 GCA_036491015.1 Thermoleophilaceae bacterium
GGCCCTGTTGCTTTTTGGCGTAATCGCGCTTACGTTGGTCGCGTCGCCCCTAACTGGCAGGGGTCCGATCAAGTCGCCGACCGCGCCGTGCGAGGCGGGCGGCGCTTCCTCAAGCGAATAGGAGTAGGGATGACTCGACGCAGTTTGCGCCGCGCCGTCGGCTGCGGCATCGCGATGGTGGCGGGAACAACGGCGGTCGCGCTTGGCGCGAGCCCCGCCGGGGCACTGGTAGTCGCCGCGGGGCCCACCACGTTCAGCTACACGGGTGACGTGCAGCACTACACGGTCCCGGCGGGGATCACGCGGATCCACGCCGAGCTCGTCGGCGGCACCGGCGGGTCCGACAACCAGGGCAACCCGAGGACGCCGGGGCACGGCGCGATCGTGGACGCCGACCTGCCCGTCACGCCGGGCGCGACGCTCGACGTGTACGTGGGCGGGAACGGCGGGAGCGGAGACGGTGGCACTCCGGGCGGGTACAACGGCGGTGGCGCCGCAGAGGCCAATCCCGCCCCAGACAACTTGCACTGCTGTTTTGCCTCCGGCGGCGGAGCATCGGACATCCGCCCGGCCGCGGGTGACCTGAGCTCGCGCCTGCTCGTGGCCGGCGGCGGCGGCGGCGAAGGCGCTGACACCAACGGCGGCGACGCAGCCGGCGGCGCAGGCGGGAGCGAGCCGAACACCGGTACGGGCGGCGGCCCCGGCACAGCATCGGCGGGCGGCGCCGGCGGTGGCGGAATCGGCTTCGACAACGGCGGTGATGGCAGCTTCGGCCAGGGCGGCACCTCCGGGAGCGTCGGTGGCGCCGGTGGCGGCGGGTGGTATGGCGGCGGTGGCGGCGGCTACTACTCCGGCGGCGGCGGTGGCTCGAACTACGAGTCGCCCGACGCGACCAACGTCGTGGAGAGCCATGACGGCAGCGCCACGCCGGAGGTGCTGATCACGCCCCTCAGCGTGACGCTCGACTCGACCTCGCTGAGCTTCCCGCAGACGCCGCTCCAGAGCACCAGCGCCCCGAAGACGGTCACGCTGACCAACGCCGGGGGCCCGGTGAGCATCACGGAGGACTTCAGCGGCTCCGAGCCGGACGACTACTTCGTCGGCTCGAGCAGCTGCGGCGTGCTGTCCACGGGCGGCAGCTGCAAGATCGGCGTGCGCTTCAGCCCGCAGCAGACCGGTGATAGTGGGGCGACGATGACGATCTACGGCACCGATCCCTCGACGGGGGCGGCGGTGCTCACACGCACGGTCGACCTGTCTGGCGCCGGCGGCGACCTGCCGGCCGGCCCCACCGGGCCGGCGGGTCCGACCGGCGACACGGGCGCGAGCGGTCCCACGGGCGACACAGGGCCGACCGGCTCGACGGGCGACACGGGCCCGGCCGGCTCGACCGGCGACACGGGCCCGGCCGGCCCCGCCGGTGGCCCGGGCGCGCCGGGGCTTCCGGGCGCGAACGGTCACAACGGCGCAACCGGTCCGCAGGGTCCCGCTGGTCCGACCGGCCCGACGGGTGCGACCGGTCCGGCCGGCGCGGCCGGTCGGATCGAGCTCGTCACCTGCAAGACGGTCAGCGTCAAGTCACGTGCGCACAAGGTCAAGAGCCGCCAGCAGTGCTCGACCAAGCTGGTGAGCGGGACGCTCAAGCTCCGCACCGCGAGCAGGTCCAGCGCGACCCTGACCCGCGGCCGAGTGACCTACGCCACGGGGACGGCGAGCAGCAAGGGCGTCGTACTGCACGCGAAGCGCAGCGTGGCCGCGGGCCGCTACACGCTCACCCTCCGCCGGGGGCAGAAGGTCGTGAAGCGGGCGCGGATCACGATTCGCTGATCCGCAGCCCGGGCGAGCGCGCCTCACGGGGCGCGCTCGCCCAGCTCGCCTGCTTGACGTCGTTCCGGTCGCTGTCGATACTCGCCGCCCGGGAAAGTGCACGAGACCACCGACGACATTCGCGCCCTCCAGGCACTGATCGACCGCAGCTACGCCGGGGCGGGCGCCCATCTCCTGCGCATCCACGACCCCGCGCGACGGCTCAGTGCCGAGCAGGTGGCCGAGCGGCTCCAGGGCATGTGCCTGCTCACGCTCGCCACCGTCACCGCCGATGGCAGGCCGCTCACCGGGCCGGTCGACGGCATCTTCCACCGCGGCTCGTTCCACTTCGGCTCGGCGCCCGACTCGGTGCGCTTCCGCCACATCCGCGCGCGGCCGCAGGTGAGCGCCACATACCTGCCCGCGGAGGAGATGTCGGTGACCGTGCACGGGCGGGCCGTGCCGGTCGACATCCGCGCGGAGGAGCACGCCGGCTTCCGGCAGGCAGTGCTCGACATCTACCTGCCGCGCTACGGGGCGGATTGGGAGCACGACTTCCTCGACTCCGGCCCGGTGTACGCGCGCATCGAGGCCGAGCGGATGTTCACGTTCTTCATGCCCGCGGACTGAATTGAAGGCCGACTTCGCGCCTGACTACGCTGGGCCAATGACGCGCTACGGCAAGCGGGCCGACCTGATCGTCCACGAGGAGGAGCCCTTCAACGCCGAGACGGGGCTGGCCGCCCTGACCGAGGCCGCGGTCACGCCCACGGACGCGTTCTACGTGCGCGCGCACGGCCCGGTGCCGGAGATCGACCCCGGCGAGTGGCGGCTGCGGGTGCACGGGGACGTGGAGCGCGAGCTGAGCCTGTCGCTCGGCACGCTGCGCGAGGCCTTCCGCGAGCGCGAGGTGACAGCCACGCTGCAGTGCGCGGGCAACAGGCGCAAGGGCCTCGTGGCGGTGCGCGAGATTCCCGGCGAGGCGCCCTGGGGCCCGGGCGCGACCGGCACCGCGACCTGGACGGGCGTCGCGCTCGCCGACGTGATCGCGCTCGCGGGGCCGTCGGAACAGGCCGAATACGTGGGCTTCGAGGGCGCCGACGTGTGCCCCGAGACCCCCGCGCGCGAGCGCTTCGGCGGCTCGATCCCGCTCGCCAAGGCCTGCCGCCGGGAGGTCCTGCTCGCCTGGGCGATGAACGGCGAGCCGCTCGCGCCCGTTCACGGCGCGCCGCTACGGGTGGTGGTGCCGGGGTACATCGGCGCGCGCAGCGTCAAGTGGCTCACGCGGATCGAGGTGCGCTCGACCCCGTGGCACGGTTACTTCCAGCACGTCGTCTATCGCCTGCTGCCGGAGGACGGCACGCCCGGCCCCGGCGCCGGCATGCCGCTCGGCCTGGTCGCGCTCAACTCCGATGTGCTGTCCCCCGCGGATGGCGACACAGTCGCGGCCGGCCCGGTGAAGGTGCACGGCTACGCCTTCGCCGGCGGCGAGCGGCACGTGGCGCGGGTGGACGTCTCGCTCGACGGCGGCGCCAGCTGGTCGCAGGCCGAGCTGCTCGAGGACCTCGGCCCGTGGGCCTGGCGGCAGTGGCGCATCACGCTCGAGCTCGAGCCCGGCGAGCACGAGATCGTCGTGCGCGCCTGGGACACCTCGGCCGCGACGCAGCCGGACGACGCGGCCGCCCTCTGGAATCCGAAGGGCTACGTGAACAACGCCCGCCCGCGCGTCCGCGTGCGCGCCGAGGCGTGAGCGGCTGAGGCGCTGCTTCGCGCGACGGCCCTCAGCGCTTCGACTGCCAGAGCGCGACCGGCGCGCCCTCCGGGGTGGCCACCACGCTGCGCCAGCCCGTCGGGCCCTCGCGCGAGTCGACCGGCACGCAGGCGCCGAGCTCCCGGGCGCGCGACGTGGCCTCGACCACGTCCGCGACCTCGATGTAGGGCAGCCAGATCGAGCGCTTGGTGCAGCCCTCCACCACGCCCGCGCCGATGCCCTCGCCCGGCTCGAGCGCGTGGTATTCGCCGCCCGCCACCTCGACGGTGGCCGCCCGCCACTGGAACAGCCGCGTGTAGAACTCGCACGCCCGCGGGAGATCGCTCGTGAGGAGCTCCATGTGGACCACAGGGTTGGGAAAGGCTCGAGTCATGCCCAACCACTTAGACCCGGACTTCGAGCCGAATTAATCGGTAACCCTCTACCCTGGTCGATCGATGGCCCAGACTCGCACAGCCCCTCCAAACGAGGACAAGCTGCTGTCCGCGGCCCGAAACGGCGACGAAAGCGCGTTCGGGCGCCTGGTAGAGCCGTATCGGTCCGAGCTCCATGCCCATTGCTACCGGATGCTCGGCTCGGTGCACGACGCCGAGGACGCGCTGCAGGAGGTGCTGCTGCGCGCGTGGCGCGCGCTCGCGCGCTTCGAGGGTCGCAGCTCGCTGCGCTCGTGGCTCTACACGATCGCGACGAACACCTGCCTGAACCTGATCGCGAAGCGGCCGAAGCGCGTGCTGCCGGTGGACTACGCGCCCGCCACGGAGGCGACCGAGGGTCCCGGCGAGCCGGTGATCGAGCAGGTGTGGGTCGAGCCCTACCCGGACGAGATGATCGGCCTCGAGGACGGCTTCGCCTCACCGGACGCGCGCTACGAGCTGCGCGAGAGCGTGGAGCTGGCGTTCGTGGCCGCGCTCCAGAACCTGCCCGCCAACCAGCGCGCCGTGCTGATCCTGCGCGAGGTGCTCGGCTTCTCCGCCAAGGAGGTGGCCGAGGCGCTCGACACGAGCACGGCGTCCGTGAACAGCGCGCTCCAGCGGGCGCGCGCCTCGGTGGAGGAGCGCACGCCCGAGCAGAGCCAGCAGGCCACGCTGCGCGCGCTCGGCGACGAGGGGCTGCGCGAGGTGGTGGAGCGCTACGTGCAGGCCTGGGAGCAGAACGACATCGACACCGTCGTGGCGATGCTGAGCGAGGACGTGTGCTTCGCGATGCCGCCGCTCGCCACCTGGTTCCACGGCCGCGAGGCGATGAAGGTGTTCCTCGCCGGCTGGCCGATGTCGGGCGCCTGGCAGTGGAAGGGGATCCTCACCACGGCGAACGGCCAGCCCGCCCTCGCCTTCTACACGTGGGACGAGGACGAGCAGGCCTACCTGCCGTTCGCGCTCAACGTGCTCACGCTGCGCGGCAACGAGATCAGCGACGTGGTGGCTTTCATCAACCGCGCCACGGACGCCGACCCGGCCGAGCGCGAGCGCTACTACCGCTTCGTGGACGAGCCGACCGATCCGGACCGCCTGCTCAGCACGTTCGGGCGCTTCAACATGCCCGAGCGGCTGGAAGCTACGAGCTCATAACGCCGATCACGTGCCCGTGATCTCGAAGTGAACGACCGGTTGACCCATCCTGGCTCTTCTCGTCACTGTTGACGAAGCAATTGTGCAGCGGTTGAGTCCGCGAGCCACTTCTCGTACTGCTTTGGGCTCCAGCCTCGCTCGCTCACGAGCAAGGTGTAGACGTCCGGGTGGTTCAGCGTCCAGAGGACGTCGGTCGCGCGCTCCACGCCCAGGCCACGCGCGAGCGCCTTCTTTGCGTGCAGGCTCTTGACGATCGCGCGCTGGTTGTCGTGGAACTGGGTCTGGATCGAGTGCCAGAGCCCGGCCACGTCGGCGTCGGCGCGTGCGCCGCTGCGGATCACCTCCATCAGCGCTCCCGCGCGCGCCTTCACCTCGCGTGAGTTGCGCGCGTTGAGCTGAAGCTGCCGCACGGGATCGGGCTCGTCGAGCACGCGGCGGTACCAGTCGCGCTCGCCGACCGGGGCCGCGCCCTCGTCGCCGCGCAGCCGGGCATGCCAGAGCGCGCGCAGCAGGCCGCTCTTCGTCTCGAACGCCAGGTACACGGTCTTCAGCGCGACACCCGCCTCCTTGGCGATCGACGCCATCGAGGTGGCGGCGTAGCCGTCGCGCTCGAACAGGCGCTGGGCGGCGTCGACGATCGCGCCGCGCGTGGCGGCCGCCTGTTCGGCGCGGCGTGGGGAGTTGTACGAGCGTCGCTGTTGGACGGCCTTGGGCATTCTGCTACTCTAGCGATGTATTCATTACATAAGTCGTGTATCAAACTATGCGACCGACAAAGAGAGGACTTGCACCATGGCCATCATCATGACCCGCCTCCAGGTCGTCGATTTCGACGCCTTCAAGCCGATGTTCGACAAGGACACCCCCGGCGTCCGCCAGGCCGCCTCCGGCTACCGCCTGTACCGCGGCGTCGAGGACCCGAACGAGGTCTACATCCAGGTGGAGTTCGACTCCGCGGATGATGCGAACGCCGGCCGCGACAAGCTGCTCGCCTCCGGCGTGCTCGAGCACTGGGCGGATCGCACCGGCCCGACGGTGGTCGAGGTAGAGGAAACCGTCGTCTACTGAGCGGTCGAGGCGTATCGTGTAGCCGCCCGCCCGCCCGCGAACAGGGCGGGCGGCTGTCGCATTGCGCGAAATCATGTGACATCGTTCGGTGGCATGGTCCACCGCGTTTTCGGGTAGTACGAGCGGATGGCGGAGAGAGGCGCCCAGCCAAACGTTCCGAAGGTCCGGCAGCGACTGCTGCGGGCCGCGCGCGCGTTCACGACGCCGCTGATGCCGGACGACTACCTGGAGATGATCAACCCCCTGTGGTCCACGCGCGAGCTGCGCGGACGGGTGGAGCGGATCTGCCGCGAGACCGACGACGCCGTGACGGTCGAGATCCGCCCGGGCTACGAATGGGCCGGCCACCAGCCCGGCCAGTACGTGCGCGTGGGCTTCGACATCGACGGCGTCCGCCACTGGCGCGCCTACTCGCTCACCTCGGAGCCCGACCGGCCCGACGGCTTCATCTCGATCACGCCGAAGCTCGTGGAGAGCGGGAAGGTCTCGCCCTACGTGAACCGCGAGCTCAAGCCGGGCCAGCTCGTGTTCCTGAGCGACGTCGAGGGGCAGTTCGTGCTGCCCGACCCGCTGCCGGACAAGCTGCTGTTCATCAGCGCCGGCAGTGGCATCACGCCGATCATGAGCATGCTGCGGAGTCTCCACCGGGAGGGTGAGGTGCGCGACATCGTGCACCTGCACTCGTCGCGCCGCCCGGAGGGCGTGATCTTCGGCGCGGAGCTCCGCGCGGTGGCCGGCGAGCACGCGAGCTTCAAGCTCCACGAGCAGCACACCGGCGAGCACGGCCGCATCTCGCCGGGCGACCTCGATCGCCTCTGCCCGGACTGGCGCGAGCGCGAGACGTTCGCGTCGGGGCCGGGCGAGCTGCTCGACGCCCTCACCGAGCACTGGGAGCGCGAGTGCGACCCCGAGCACCTGCACATGGAGCGCTTCCAGCCGGTGATCGGCGGCGATCTGGCCGAGGGCGAGGGCGGCACGATCAAGTTCCTGAACAGCGACCGCGAGGTCGACTGCGATGGCGGCACGCCGATCCTCGTCGCCGGCGAGGAGGCCGGGCTCGAGCTGCCGTTCGGCTGCCGCATGGGCATCTGCCACACGTGCGTGGGCACGTTCCGCTCGGGCAAGCTGCGCGACCTGCGCAGCGGCGAGGTGAGTGACGCCGAGGGGCTGACCTGCCGGACCTGCGTGAACGCGCCCGAAGGTCCCGTCGAAATCGAACTCTGACCAACGCGAGGAGGAATCACCGTATGACCACCGCTGAGGCCGACGCTCCCGAGATCCAGAGTCCGCTGGCGCGGCTCACGACCGAGCAGATCGACCAGCTCGGCGAGGAGTTCCAGCAGATCCACGACGAGGTGTTCGGGAGCCTCGGCGAGCGCGATGCCACGTACATCCACTCGATGATCGGGATGCAGCGGCGACTCGTGCTGCTAGGCCGCGTGGAGCTGTTCTTCGCCCGCTACTGGCCCACCTGGATCCTCGGCACGGCCACGCTCTCGATGGCAAAGATCCTGGAGAACATGGAGATCGGCCACAACGTGATGCACGGCCAATATGACTGGATGGACGATCCCGCCGTTTGTTCGCGCAGCTGGGAGTGGGATGCGGTCTCCACTGCCGCCTCGTGGAAGTTCGCCCACAACTTCCAGCACCACTCGTTCACGAACGTGATCGGCAAGGACCGCGACCTCGGCTACTCCGTGATGCGAGTCGACGCAGACCAGCCGTGGCATCCCATCTATCTCATCCAGCCGATCTACGGCGTCGCGGTGGCGCTGACGTTCGAGTGGGGAATCGCGATCTACGACATGGAGCTCGACGCGGTGCGCCGAGGCGAGAAGTCATGGGACAAAGGCCGGGCGGAGTTGGCGGCGTTCGCGCGCAAGGCGCGGCGCCAACTCGTCAAGGACTTCGTCCTCTGGCCTGCTCTCGCCGGGCGGGCTGCCAAGCACACCGCGTTTGCGAACTTGCTCGCGAACGTCGCTCGCAACGTGTGGGTACACACGATCGTGTTCATGGGCCACCTCCCCGACGGCGCGGAGACGTTCAGTGAGGAGCAGATCGCCGACGAGACCCGAGGCGAGTGGTATGTCCGGCAATTGCTCGGCTCCTGCAACCTCGAGGGAACGCGGCTCTTTCACATCATGAGCGGCAGCCTCTCCTTCCAGATCGAGCACCACCTGTTCCCCGACATCCCGAGTTGCCGTTATCCCGAGATCGCACAGCGCGTTCGTGAGGTCTGCGAGCGGTACGGACTTCCGTACAACAGCGGCCGGCTGGGCCGTCAGTACAGGTCGGTAGCGACCAAGATCCTGCGCTACTCCCTGCCCTGAGGCACCGCGCCGAGGAGTGCGCAGAGCTCGTCGGTGTCAGCGATGATCGCGTCGCCGGCGAAGCGAATACTCTCGAGGGCGCGCTCTCCGGCTACCTGGTTGCCAGCGCCGCACGCGTCGCGGACCACGACGGGGATGTAGCCGAGGTCGGTGGAATGGCGGACGGTCGGCTCGATACCGACCTCGGTCGCGACCCCGGCGATGAGGTACGCGCGCACGCCGCAGTCGCGCAGCACGATGTCGAGCGGTGTGCCTTCGAAGGCCGACATCGTGATCTTGTCGAGGATCGCCTCCTCGGGCCGCGGCTCGAGTTGGTCCACGAGCTGGAAGCCCGGCGAGCCATGAGGGATCAGCGGGCGCGTGTCCGCCGCGCGGTCCTTGCCCTGCCAGATCTTTGCCTGACGCAACTGATAGACGCCAGCGAGCTCGACGGGCATGAAGTAGTGACGGGTAAAGACGGTGCGCACGCCGCGCTGGCGCGTGGCCGCCAGGAGCCTCAGGACGTTGCCGAGCACGCGGTCGCGATCGGCGATCTGGGCAAGGATCCCGGCTTGCATGTCGTAGACCACGAACGCAAGCGTCGCGGGATCCAGCACATCGGCAACTGACTCCGGGACGTCGAGCCCGTTAAAGCGGTCCATACGCACACGCTACCGCCAGACATCGCCGCAGGGCCGACGTGCTCGACCGGACCCCGTTCGGTGAACGTTCGACGATTGAACGGCCAGAGCGCCCCCGCCGGGCGGCCTCCGACCGCCCGGAACCGTCCGATGGATCCCAGGTGAGACGACGCCCCGCACCTGGGGCAGCTGCTGCGCGGTGCGCCGCGCAGCGGGTTTGCTCTGAGGGCGCGGGTGCTACGCCGCGGGCTCGGGGTCGAGCGTGAGCGCGACAGAGTTGATGCAGTAGCGGTCGCATCCGTTCGGTCCGTCGGGGAAGACGTGGCCGAGATGGCCGCCGCAGCGCGCGCACGTCACCTCGGTGCGGCGCATAAAGAGCCCGTTGTCGGCGTGCAGCTCGACGTTGGCGGCGACGGCCGGATCGGTGAAGCTCGGCCAGCCCGTGCCCGAGTCAAACTTGGTCTCAGACGAGAACAGCTCGGCGCCGCAGCCGGCACAGCGGTACGTGCCGTCGTCCTTGGTGTCGACGTACTCGCCGCTGAAGGGCCGCTCGGTCCCCTTGCGCCGCAGAACGTTGTACTGGTCACGCGTCAGCTGCTCGCGCCACTTCGCCTCGGTTGCCTTATCGCGTCTTGCCATCGTTTCTCCTTTTCGGGCTGCCGTCAGTTTTGACCGCGGAGGGCCCGGAAACGATTCAACGGGTCACGCTGATCCCAAGGCGCCGTGACCTGAACGGCTTTGATCGCGCAGGGCGGCCGAAGGCACTGACAGCCTTATCGTGCGAGACGAGTTGCCGCACCAGAGCATTGAGAAAACTGCCCAATTTGCGCCACGCTGTCGGGCAGCAGCGACTCCGCGGGTGCCGCGACGAACGCCTGGCGACTGAGGGAGTCAGCCTGTCCGGTGAGCGAGCGGTACTGCTCCGCCTCGTCTCGCGTCTGCACGACCCGAAGGGTCGCTCCCGTCGCGGTCCGAGGCTCCGGCGCCCTGAACGCTGGTTGGGCTGTGGGACGCCCCCCCGCCGGCCACAGGCTCCGCGTCGACGAGGCTCAGCGTACGGTCGACCCCCTGGCGCCACGCGGCGACCCCGCGGGCGCGCTCGTCGCCGCTGCTCGCGGGCTCCCAGCGGTGCGTGATTGTGTAGTTCGCGCGCAGCTCGTCCAGGCCCGCCCAGAATCCGGTCGCGAGGCCGGCGGCATAGGCGGCGCCGGTTGCGGTGATCTCGGCCACCTCGGGCGCGACCACGGGCGAACCGAGGATATCGGCCTGGAACTGCATGAGCAGGTTGTTCTTCGTCATGCCGCCGTCGGCCCGCAGCTCGCTGAGCTTGTCCAGGCCGGTGTCGGCGAGCATCGCCTCGACCAGGTCGTAGGTCTGATACGCCGCGGCTTCGAGCGCCGCCCGAGCGATGTGGCCTTTGTTCGCGAACCGTGTCAGGCCGACGATCACACCGCGCGCGTCGTCGCGCCAGTACGGGGCGAACAGCCCCGAAAACGCCGGGACGAAGACGACGCCACCGGAGTCTGGGACCGACCGCGCCAGGTCCTCGACCTGGGACGCGTCGTCGATCAGGCCGAGGTTGTCGCGCAGCCATTGGATGAGCGCACCGGCCATCGCGACCGAGCCTTCGAGCGCGTAGACCGCGTCCGCGTCGCCGAGCTTCCAGGCGATGGTTGTGATCAGGCCGTGTTCGGAGATCACCGGCTCGGTACCGAGGGTGAACAGCAGGAAGGCCCCGGTGCCGTAGGTGTTCTTGATGTCGCCGTGGTCGAAGCAGGTGTGACCGAACAGCGACGCGGGCTGGTCGCCGATGATCCCCGCGACCGGGACGCCGGACAGATCGCCGACGGCCAGACCGTACACCTCGCTCGACGACCGGATCTCCGGCAGCAGCGCGCGCGGGATCGCCATCGCCTCGATCAGGTCGTCGTCCCATTCGAGCGTGTGCAGGTTCATCAGCAGGGTGCGGCTGGCGTTCGTCGGATCCGTCGCGTGTACCCCGCCGTTGGGCCCCCCAGTCAGGTTCCACAGCAGCCACGTGTCGGGCGTACCGCACAGTAGGTCGCCCCGCTCGGCCGCCGCGCGCCGCGGCGGGTCCGCATCGAGCAGCCAGGCGAGCTTGAGCGCCGACGAGTACGTCGAGATCGGCAGGCCGGTGGTGCTCTGGAAGCGATCGATGCCGCCCTCTGCCGCCAGCGCGTCGGCGGCCGCCGCCGTCCGCGTGTCCTGCCACGTGATCGAGTGCGCGACCGGCTGTCCGGTCCGCCGATCCCACAGAACGACTGACTCGCGCTCGTTGGCGATCCCGATCGCCGCGATATCGCCGGCGGCCGCGCCCGCCGTGTGCAGCGCGTCATGGATGCATTCCTGGGTGCGCTGCCAGACCTCGCCCATGTCGAGCTCGACCCAGCCCGGCTGGGGGTAGAACATCGATTGCTCGCGCTGGGCGATGGCCGCGGGCCGGCCGTCGCGCGTGAAGAGGATGCAGCGCGTGCTGGTCGTGCCGTGGTCGATCGCGGCGACGTACTTGGGAGCCATCACGCTGCCACCTCGAACGGGTCCGGAGCGGCGCCGTCAGGTGCCTCGGCCTCGAGCTGGCGCTTGGCCTCCTGCAGATTCCGGATGGCGTCGTCGCCGAGCTTGGGGTACTCGGGATCGATCTCGATCAACGCGTTCGCGATCACCGCCGCGGCCGCGACGCGCGCGAACCACTTGCGGTCGGCCGGGATCACATGCCACGGCGCCCACTCGGTACTCGTGTGCGTGAACATCTCTGAGAACGCTTCCTGGTAGGCGTCCCAGTGGCGCCGCTCCTGGATGTCGTGGGACGAGAACTTCCAGTTGTGCTCGGGAAGGTCGATGCGTCGCAGGAAGCGCGTGCGCTGCTCCTCCTTGGAGAGGTTCAGGAAGAGCTTCACGACCCGGAAGCCGTTGTCGGTCAGGTACCGCTCCCACTCATTGATGGCGTGGTAGCGGTACTTCCAGACGTGATCGTCGTTGGGCAGTCTCTCGCCGCGGAGGATCTCCGGGTGCACGCGCACCAC
>DASXCV010000247.1:0-4899 GCA_036491015.1 Thermoleophilaceae bacterium
CCAGGTAGTTCCGCAATCCGCAATCTGCACCCCGCAATCTCAAGTGTTGCCGTATGGGCAATACCTATTGCCGTATTGGCACAGGCAGCGTAACGCGGCCTGCGGCGGAACTCAACCCCCGGATGGGGGTTTTCCGCCGACACCGCGCGTGAGCGTCTCGCCGTGCTCGCGCAGCACGGGCAGCAGCTCCTTGCGGCGCGCGGCCGTGAAGCGGCCCGTGGGGCCCTGCACGCCGAGGATCCCCAGCAGGGCGCCCGTCCGGTCGAACACCGGCACCGCGACGGCCACGAGGTCGGGGTCGCGCTCGCCCACGGCCTCGGCGAAGCCGCGGGCGCGCACCTGCTCGAGCTCGCGCTCGAGCTCGTCCGGGTCGGTGATCGTCTTGTCGGTGAAGGCGGTGAGCGGGTTGCCGGCCAGGCCGTTGTAGGCGAGGACGACCTTGCCGGTGGCCGTGGCGTGGCCGATGCTGCGGCGGCCGAGCCGCGCCACGCCGACCACGCTCGCGTCGCCGGCGATGAAGTCGATCGTCACCGCCTCCCCCGCGCCGGGCACGGACAGCGTGGCCGTCTCCCCCGTGTCCTCGACCAGCGAGCGGAGCACGGGCTTGCCGAGATCGCGGATGTCGAGGCCGTCGAGCACCGCGTCGGCCAGCGCGACCAGCCGGAGGCCGAGCTTGTATGGGCCGCGCGGCTCGCGCTGGAGGATGCCGCCGCGCTCGAGCGTGGCGAGCAGGCGCGAGGTGGTGCTCGCGTTCACGCCGATCTGCCGCGCCACCTCGTTCACGCCCAACCCCTGAGGGTGTGCGGCGAGCACGTCGATCACCGCGACGGCACGTGCCACGGATCCGACCGGGCGCGGCCCATTGCTCGAAGACGATTCAGCCATACGCGCCCATTCTGGCGCGCCCGGAGCCGCGCGGCTAGAACAGGCCTACCGTCCGGCCTTCGTCGTCGATGTCCACGTTGAGCGCAGCCGGCGTCTTACCGAGGCCGGGCATCTGCATGATGTCGCCGGCCAGCGGCACGAGCCAGCCCGCGCCCGTGTAGGCGCGGATGTCGCGCACCGGCAGCGTGAAGCCCTCGGGCGCATTCAGGAGCGTCGGGTCCGACGACAGCGAGAGGTGCGTCTTCGCCATGCAGATCGGCATGTGGCCGAGACCGTCGCGGGTGTACTGGGAGAGCTTCTGCTCCGCCTCGGGATAGAAGTAGACGTCGGAGGCGCCGTAGACGCGCTTCGCGACCGTCTCGATCTTGTCCTGGATCGTCCAGTCGTCCTCGTAGAGGAAGCGGAAGTCGCTCGGCTGCTCGCACGCGTCCACGACGGCGCTCGCGAGGTCGGCCGCGCCGAGGCCGCCGCGCGTGAAGCCCTCGTTCACCTCGGCCGCGTACGCGCCGGCCTCGATCGCGAGGCGCTTGACGATCTCGCACTCCTCGTTGGTGTCGCCCGGGCGGCGGTTCACCGCCACCACGCAGGGCAGGCCGAACTGCTTGATGTTCGCGAGGTGCCGGCGCACGTTGGCCATGCCGGTCTCGAGCGCGGCGAGCGCCTGGGCGCGGTCCACGCGCGGGTCGTCCTCCACGCCGCCGTGATGCTTGATCGCGCGCACGGTGGTCACGAGCACGGCCGCGCTCGGCACGAGGCCGCCGAAGCGGCAGACGATGTCGAAGAACTTCTCCGCGCCCATGTCCGAGCCGAAGCCGGACTCGGTGACCACGTAGTCGCCGAGCTTCATCCCGATCAGATCGGCGAGCAGCGAGTTGTTGCCGTGGGCGATGTTCGCGAACGGGCCGCAGTGCATCAGGCAGGGCTGGCCCTCGAGCGTCTGGATCAGGTTGGGCTTGATCGCGTCCTTCAGGAGCACGGTCATCGCGCCCGCGGCGCCGAGCTCCTCGGCGAGGACGGGCTTGCCGCCGTCGTACGACTGGCCGACGGTGATGCGGCCGAGCCGCGCGCGCAGGTCGTGGATGTCGCGGGACACGGCCATGATCGCCATCACCTCGGAGGCGGCCGTGATGTCGAAGCCGGTCTCGCGCGGATAGCCGTTGGCGCGGCCGCCGAGCCCGATCGCGATAGCGCGCAGGGCGCGGTCGTTCATGTCGAGCGCGCGGCGCCAGCCAACGCGCAGGGCGTCGATCTTCAGCGGGTTGCCGTGCAGGATGGAGGCGTCGAGCAGCGCCGCGAGCAGGTTGTTGGCCGCGCCGATCGCATGGATGTCGCCGGTGAAGTGGAGGTTGAGGTCCTCCATCGGCACCACCTGGGTGAGACCGCCGCCGGCGGCGCCGCCCTTGATGCCGAACACCGGGCCGAGCGACGGCTCGCGCAGGCACGCCACCGAGCGCTTGCCGATCGCGCCGAGCCCCTGAGTGAGGCCGACCAGCGTGGTGGTCTTGCCCTCGCCCGCCTTCGTCGGCGTCATGCCCGTCACGCAGATGACCTTCGCGTCCTGCACCTCGCGCAGGCGGCCGAGCACGTCGAGCGAGATCTTCGCCTTGTAGCGGCCGTACGGCTCGATCTCGTCCGGCTGCAGCCCGGCTCGCTCGGCTATCTCGTCGATCGGTTGAAGGACGGCGTCCTGTGCGATCTCAAGGCTGCTCTTCATCTCCGGTCCTCCCTGGTGCTCGTGTGGCCAGCGCTGTTCCGGCCGGCCAGCCTATACAAATTGGTACAGGGAGGACAAGCTTATTTCAAGCGACTGCGCGCGGAGCACCCGTCTGGCGCGCCTCGATCTGCTCGAGCTTGGCGAGCAGGTTCTCCGCCATCCGGATCGACGCCGCGTCGATCAGGCGGCCGTCGAGCGACACCGCGCCGCGTCCCTCCGTCGCCGCCTCCTTCATCGCCGCGATGATCCGGTGCGTGCGATCGATCAGCCGCGCGTCCGGGGTGAAGACGTCGTTGGCCAGCTCGATCTGGGAGGGGTGGATCGCCCACTTGCCCTCGTAGCCGAGCACGGCAGCTCGGCGCGCCGCCGCGAGGTAGCCCTCGGGGTCGGTGAAGTCGCCGAACGGGCCGTCGATCGGCCGGAGCCCGTGGGCGCGGCACGTCACCGCGATGCGGGACAGCGGGTAGTGCCACTGGTCGCCCCAGTGGCGGTCGCGCTCGGAGGCGTCGCCGTCGGTGAGCACCGAGTAGTTCTCGTCCACGCCGCCGATCGACGCCGTGTGGCTCTGGATCGACGCGGCGTAGTCGGCCACGCCGAACACCATCGCCTCCATCCGCTCGGGGCAGGCCGTGGCGATCTCGTCCACGTTCACCATCCCCATCGCGGTCTCGATCAGCACCGCGATGCCGATGCGGCGCTCGATGCCGGCGGCCACCTCGATCTGGTCGAGCAGCGTGGCCACGAGCTGCACGTCTCCGGCGCGCCCAACCTTGGGGATGAGGATCGTGTCGATGTTCGCGCCGGCCTGCTCGACCACGTCCACGACGTCGCGGTAGCAGTAGTGCGTGTCGAGGCCGTTGATGCGCACGGACACCGAGCAACCGCCGAAGTCCTGCTCGTTCAGGGCGGCGATGATGTTGCGCCGCGCGTCCTCCTTGTCGGCGGGCGCGACCGCGTCCTCGAGGTCCAGCATCACGATGTCGGCGCCGAGCGCCGGCGCCTTCTCGAGCATGCGGACGTTGCTGCCGGGGACGGCCAGCTCGCTGCGGTGGAGACGTGTTCGTTCGGGCATGGCGCGGCAGTGAAGCCGCTCGCTCGCCGCCGGCGCAACCACCCTTAGAGGAATCTCGGGGAATGGAACGGCTCCGCTCGATGCGTCGTTGACGTGGGCCTCGCGCGGCCGCAGGCTGCGCCGCCATGAGCACTATCACCGTCGCCCCGCTCGCCACGAAGCAGCGCCTTCTGGTCGGGCCCGGGCCCACGAACGTCGACGACGCCGTGCTCGACGCCATGCAGGCGCCGATGCTCGGCCACCTCGATCCCGACTACCACGAGGTACTGCTCGAGGTGGTCACGATGCTGCGCGACGTATACCGGGCCGGGGACGCGGGGCTCGTGCTTGCCGTGCAGTCCACCGGCACGTCCGGGATGGAGGCGGGGATCGCGAATCTCGTCGAGCCCGGGGACACGGTGATCGTCGGCTCGGCCGGATTCTTCGGGCAGCGGATGGCGGAGATCGCGCGGCGGTATGGGGCGAATGTGGTGGAGGTGTGCGCCGAGTGGGGGTCGTGTGTGCCCAACTCCGAACTCCTCGACACGCTTGAGCGCCACCCCCAGGCCACCTTGGTCTGCGTCGTTCACGCCGAGACCAGTACCGGCGTCGAGCATCCTCTCGCGGAGCTGGGTTCGGCAATGAGGGGCACGGAGGCGTTGCTCGTGGCCGATTGCGTCACGTCGCTCGCCGGCGTCGAGCTCGATTTCGATGGATGGGGCGTCGACTATGCGTACTCCTGCACCCAAAAGTGCCTGGCGGCTCCGCCCGGTCTCTCGCCGGTGGCGGTGTCTGAGCGTGCGATGGAGCGGATTGCCGCGCGGCGCTCGCCGGTGCCGTTCTCTCTGGACCTCGAGCTGCTGCGCCGCTACTGGGTGGAGCGGCCGGTGACCTACCACCACACCGCGCCGATCCTCAACGTGTATGCGCTGCACGAGGCGCTGCGACAGGTGCTCGAGGAGGGGTTGTCCGTGCGGATCGAGCGTCACGACCAGGCGGCGCGGGTCTTGCGGGATGAGCTGCGGGCGCGCGGTCTGTCGCTGCTGGCGGACCCGGAACGTCAGCTCGCTCCGTTGACCGCGGTGCGTGTGCCGGACGGCGTGGACGGACGTGCGGTGCAGGTGCGGCTGCTGCAGGAGCACGGCATCGAGGTGGGCGGCGGGCTCGGCCCGGCGGCCCCGGCGATGTGGCGGATCGGGTTGATGGGAGGGAACGCGACGCCGGCGACGGCTCATGCCGTGGTCTCCGC
>DASXCV010000248.1:0-2084 GCA_036491015.1 Thermoleophilaceae bacterium
GCCCAATCGTGGGGCTCGTCAGCGTGAAGCGACGCGATCGCCGCCTGCACCACGTACGGACCGCGCCCCCGCAGCGCGAGCGCGCGGTCGAGCACGGCGCGTCCCTCGCCGATCTGCCCGGCGTCCCAGAGCGAGCGATCCTGATCGGCCAGCAGCACCAGCTCGCCCTCGCGGAAGCGCGCCTCGCGCCGGGCGTCGTGGAGCAGCATCAGGGCGAGCAGGCCGTGCACCTCCGGCTCGTCCGGCATCAGCTCCGCCAGCGCGCGGCCGAGCCTGATCGCCTCGGCGGCCAGCTCGCCGCGCCCCGCGTAGCCCTCGTTGAAGATCAGGTAGACCACCGCCAGCACGGCGGCCAGGCGGTCGGGCAGCAGGTGATCGGGCGGCACGCGGAACGGGATCCCGGCCGCCTTGATCTTGCGCTTGGCGCGCACCAGTCGCTGCGCCATCGTGGCCTCGGGCACCAGGAATGCACGCGCGATCTCGGCCGTGGTCAGCCCGCCGAGCGTGCGCAGCGTGAGCGCCACCTGCGCCTCGGTCGAAAGCGCGGGATGGCAGCACGTGAACACGAGCTCGAGGCGCTCGTCGGGGAATGTGGTGGTCTCGTCCACGCTGATCTCCTTCACTGGCTGCGGCACGTCGAGCAGCTTGGTCTTCGCGGCCAGCGCGCGGTCGCGGCGGATGCGGTCGATGGCCCGGTTGCGCGCCGTCGCCATGAGCCATGCGCCCGGGTTGCCGGGAGTGCCGTCCCGCGGCCAGCGCTCCGCCGCGATCGCGAACGCCTCCTGCGCGGCTTCCTCGGCGAGCTCGAAGTCGCCGAGGAAGCCGATGAGCGCGGCGAGCACGCGGCCCCACTGGTCGCGGAACACCTGGTCGAGGCTCGCTACCACTCCACGACCGGTCGCACCTCGATGGCGCCGCCGTGGCGGGCGGCCGGGATGTGCGAGGCCAGCTCGATGGCGGCGTCGAGATCGTCGGCCTCGTAGATCAGGTAGCCGCCGAGCGCCTCCTTGGTGTCCACGAAGGGACCGTCCGTGGTGAGCGTCTTGCCGTCCTCCACGCGCACGGTCGTGGCCGTCTCGGGGTCGTCCATCTGCACGCCGGACGTGATGGCCGGGTTCTCGTTGATCGCCTTGTAGTCGGCGAACACGGCGTTCTGCTCCTCCTCGGACAGCGTGGCCCACTCGTCGGGCTTGCGCGGAGTCGGGGTGGTGCCCTGGTGGATCAGCAGCAGGTACTTCATCGCTTCCTCCTTTTGGGAATGGTCGCGTATGAGACGAACGGGAAGCGGCGAAATCGACACCCGGCAGGCGCGAAGGTCACGATCGCCGGCAGGGCTCGCTCAGCTGAGCGTGGCGAGCCCGACCGTCGACTGCACGCTGATCTCCGCAGGGGTCTCGCCGGCGGCGACGATCGTCGCGATGCGCAGGAGCGTCTCGGCCCGCTGCTCCTCCGGCAGCGCGGCCACCCAACTCACGGACGCGATGTAGGCCACGAAGCGCTCGGCGCCTCCCGGTTGTGTCGTGGTCACGCGAAACTCGCGCGGCTCCGACCAGCCCCCGGAGGCGCGAACGGAGTCCTGCCAGCCCGGGCCGTCGATGCCTGGGTGCTCGGGCCGCATTTCCTCCATCAGCTTGCCCACCTCGTCCGCCCACGACGCCTCGCGCCAGTCCGGCGTGGTGATGAGCAGCGCCAGTCCGCCGCCGGGCCGCAACACGCGCCGGATCTCCTCGAGCGCGGGCCCCTGGTCGAACCAGTGGAACGCGTCGGCCACCGTCACGGCTGTGACGGAGTCGTCTGGAAGCGGGATCGCCTCCGCGAGTCCTTCGCGCACGCGCTCGCTCCCCACCTTCGCGGCGAGCACCTCGCGGAGAGCCGCCTGGGGCTCGACCGCGATCACGTCCAGCCCGAACTCCACCAGCGCGCGCGTGAGCTTGCCGGTGCCGGCGCCGAGGTCGAGCACGGTCGCGCCCGGCGGAAGGTGCAGCTCGGCGGCCAGCGCGCCCACCACCGCGGGCGGGTACTCGGGCCGCCCCTGCTCGTAGACGTCGGCCACCTCGTTGAAGCGTGTGGTGAGCGGATGCAGC
>DASXCV010000249.1:0-2004 GCA_036491015.1 Thermoleophilaceae bacterium
ACTTGTGCAGGAAGCGATCAAGGACACCGAACCAGCCGCGCAGCGTCCGCAGGGAACCGAGCTCCACCTCGCGCGAGGCGCCGCTGAACAGCTCCTCGAGCCCGAACGGCAGCGGCCGCACCGGCCGGTAGGCCGAGACCATGGTGAGCGCGGCGACGGTCTGGCGCCCCCAGCACGCGAACGAGTAGATGCTCACGGGCGCGCGGCCCGGCAGGAGCATGAGCTCGGGTGGCAGCGCCGGGATGTCGTCCCAGTTCCAGATGCCGAACAGCGCGAGCCAGATGTGCGTGAAAACGCGCGCGTTCTCCACGCCGCCGCCCGCGAGGATGAACTCGCGCGCGCGGGTCATGTGGTCGGCGTCGACGTCGTCGCCACAGAGCTTCAGCGCGGCGTAGGACTCGATGGTGGTCGAGAGGTCGCCCGGCGCGCCGTAGAAGTTGCCCCAGCTGCCGTCCTCACGCTGCTGCGAGCGGATGCGCGCCACAGAGCGCGCGCTGCGCTGCTCCTCGCGGATGCCGAGGAACTCGCGCAGCAGCAGGTCCTCGGCGTCCATCGACGGGTTGGTCTCCAGCAGGCCGCGCCAGTAGCCGGCGTGCCGCTGCAGTGACAGCAGGTGGTCGCGGGCACGGGCAAGCGCGTCGCGGGCCGGCTGCTCGGCCTGCGAGGGTCCGGCGTAGACGTCAGTCACCGCGCGTGACTCCGAGCTCGCGCGGGAGGCCGAAGCGGACGCTCTCCCGGGCCACCGCGTTCTCCTCCACCTCGAGCGGGCCGAGGCCGGAGAGCGAGAAGAGCACGCGCTGCACCAGGCGCTCGGGCGCGGAGGCGCCGGCCGCGAGGCCGACCGTGTGCGCGCCGTCGAGCCAGCTCAGCTCGATGTCCTCCTCGTCGTCGATCAGGTAGGCCGGCGTGCCGGCCCGGCGCACCACCTCGACGAGGCGGTTGGAGTTCGACGAGTTGGGCGAGCCCACCACGAGCACCGTGTCGCACATCTCGGCGAGCGAGCGGACGGCGTCCTGGCGGTTCTGGGTGGCGTAACAGATGTCGTCGGAGCGCGGCCCGACGAGTCCGGGGAAGCGGCGCTCGAGCACGTCGATCACCGCGCGAGTCTCGTCAACGGCGAGCGTGGTCTGCGTAAGGTAGGCCACCCGCTCGGGGTCGTCCACCTGAACGGTCTCGGCCTCCTCGACGCTCGCCACGAGGCGGATCTGGTCGGGCGCGTGGCCGATCGTGCCCTCCACCTCGTCGTGTCCGCCGTGTCCGACGAGCACGATCGTGTAGCCCGCCTCCGCGAACTGGCGCGCCTCGCGGTGCACCTTCGCCACGAGCGGGCAGGTGGCGTCGATCAGGTCGAGGTCGAGCCCGGCCGCCACGGTGCGCACCGCCGGCGCCACGCCGTGGGCCGACAGCACGGTGGTGGCGCCCGCGGGCACCTCGTCGAGCTCCTCTACGAATACCGCGCCGCGCTGTTCCAGGTCCTCGACCACGTGCCGGTTGTGGACGATCTGGCGGCGCACGTACACCGGCGCGCCGTTGCGCTCGAGCGCCCTCTCCACGACTTCGATCGCGCGCTCCACGCCGGCGCACGACGCCCGGGGCGCGGCCAGCACCACGCGGCGCGCGGCGACGGTGTGAGCCCAGCGGTCGAGCACCCAGGTGGCCTCGACGAGGGAGCGGTGGGCGCGGGCGCCGCTCGCCGCCGCCACAAGCGGGCGCCCGAGCTGGCTCGAGCCGCTGCGCACCACGGCCCGCAGCACCGCGAACGGGCGCCCACCGGCGCCGCCGGCCAGCCAGCCGGAGCCGGTGTCCGCGGCGATGGCGCCGCTCTCGCGCAGCTCGGCGCGCTTGCTCCTCAGCAGCGCGATGCCGTGCGGCCCGGAGACGATCGGCCCGACGTGCACCTTGATGCCGGCGCGCCGCAGCACACCGGCGAGGATGCCGGCGGCGGGGATGGGGACGGTGCCGTCCGGGAAGCGGATCTCCGAGGCGAGCACGAGGTCGCCGGTC
>DASXCV010000250.1:0-7969 GCA_036491015.1 Thermoleophilaceae bacterium
TCCTGTTCACGGCATCGGCCGTGCCGGCCGCCACCGGCGCCGCCCTGGCTGCGGTGAAGATCTGCCGCTCCGAGGAGGGCCCGCGGCTGTTCGCCAAGGTGCTCGACAACGCCCGCTACCTCAACCGCGGGCTGCACGCCCTCGGCTTCGACGTGGTGGACCCGGTGCGGATGGCCGACGGCTCGGAGATGTTCACCTCGGTGGTGCCGGTGCGCATCGGCGACGACTGGCAGGCGGTGCTGTTCTGGAAGGCGCTGTACGACGCCGGCGTCTACTCGAACGTCGCGATCCACCCCGCGGTGCCCCACGGGCACGCGCTGCTGCGCACGAGCGTGATGGCCACGCACGAGCACGAGCACCTCGACCGCGCCCTCGCGATCTTCGAGCGCGTCGGCCGCGAAGCACAGCTCATCTCGTAGGGGCCGCGAACTGCCGGCGAGCGGCTGGGCGTCCAGACGCCGCCTGTGATCCGTACGGGCAGCCCCACCGTAAATGGGGTGTGGGTCGATTTAGGCTTTTCGAATGCATGCCCTGGACCGCGCGCTCGACCTGACAGTCGTGCCGGGGTACACGCGGTTCGGGTACTCGGTGCGCAGGCGCTGGTGGGATGAGCTGCCGCGCATGGATGGACGCCTGGTGCTGGTGAGCGGAGCCACCAGCGGCATCGGCTTGGCGGCCGCCACGGCGTTCACCGGCCTGGGCGCGCGGGTGCACCTGATCGCCCGGAACGCGGAGCGCGGCGAGCGCGCGCGTGCCGAGAGCGGCGCCGAGCGGGTGTGGGACTGCGACGTGTCGAGCTTGCGCTCGGTGCGGGAGTTCGCCCGCCGCCTCCGCGACGAGCAGGACGACCTGAACGTGCTCGTGAACAACGCCGGCGTGCTGCCCGCCGAGCGCACCCTGTCCGTGGACGGCTACGAGCTCGCGTTCGCCACGAGCGTGCTCGGCCCGTTCCTGCTCACCGGCCTGCTCGTCCCGGCACTCGAGGCGGCCGCGCCCGCGAGTGTCGTCAATGTCTCCTCGGGCGGCATGTACACCGCCCGCCTCTCCACGAGCGACCTCCAGACCGAGCACCACGACTACGACGGCGCCAGCGTCTACGCGCGCCACAAGCGTGCGCAGGTTGTGCTCAGCGAGCTGTGGGACGAACGCCTCCGCGAGCGCGGCGTGCGAGTGCACAGCATGCACCCGGGCTGGGTGGACACGCCTGGGCTCGAGCACTCGCTGCCTCGCTTCTACAAGCTGATGAAGCCCGCGCTGCGCTCGCCGGAGGAGGGTGCGGACACGATCGTCTGGCTGGCCGCGTCCGAACACCCGGGCGGCCGTTTCTGGCACGACCGCGAGCAGCGCCCCACCCACATCGTGCCCCGCACTCGCGAGAGCGACGAGGAGCGCGCCCGGCTGTGGACCGAATGCCTGCGGCTCACGGGTCTGGAGCTCGAATCATGAGGATCGCCGTGGTGGGCGCCGGGGTGTCCGGCCTCGTGGCCGCGTACCTGCTCGAGCGCGAGCACCACGAGGTGACCGTGTTCGAGGCCGGCTCGAAGCCGGGCGGCCACACCAACACGATCCGCGTGGACACCGAGGACGAGACCCACTACGTGGACACCGGCTTCATCGTCTTCAACGA
This sequence comes from Thermoleophilaceae bacterium, assembly GCA_036491015.1. Taxonomy (GTDB): domain Bacteria; phylum Actinomycetota; class Thermoleophilia; order Solirubrobacterales; family Thermoleophilaceae; genus JAICJR01. Next base: position 1,628 of record DASXCV010000250.1, read on the forward strand.
CCGCAACTACCCGAACTTCGAGCGCCTGCTGTCGCGGCTGGGGGTGGCCGGACAGCCGTCTCAGATGAGCTTCGGCGTGAGCGACGCCACGGGCGAGTTCGAGTACTCGAGCGTGTCCGCCAACGGCCTCTTCGCCACGCGCGCCAACCTCGTGTCGCCCCGCTTCCATCGCATGCTCGCCGATGTGCGGCGCTTCCAGCGCGAGGCGCGCGAGCTGCTCATGGGCAATGGCGGCGATCCGTCGCTCGGCGAGTGGCTCGAGCGGCTGCGCTTCTCACGCCTGTTCATCGACGGCGTGATCGTGCCGCAGGCGTCTGCGGTGTGGTCGGCGGATCCGCGCCAGATGTGGACATTCCCCGCCCGCTTCCTCGCCGGCTTCTTTGAGAATCACGGCATGCTCCACCTGCGCGACCGGCCCAACTGGCGCACCGTCAGCGGCGGCTCGCACACGTACGTCCACGCGCTCACGGCCTCCTACGCCGACCGCATCCGCGTGAGCACGCCGGTGCACGCGATCGCGCGCCACGAGGGCCACGTGTCGATCACGCCGCGCGGCGGCCAGCCGGAGAGCTACGACCAGGTGATCATCGCCGCTCACTCCGACCAGGCGCTGCGGATGCTGGCCGACGCCTCGGACCGTGAGCACGAGATCCTCGGCGCGATCCCCTACCAGCCGAACGAGGCAGTGCTCCACACGGACACGCGGCTGCTCCCGCGCCGCCGCCGCGCCTGGGCCAGCTGGAACTACCACCTGGGCGGCGAGCCCTGCGGCCGCACCCGCGTGACCTACCACATGAACCGGCTCCAGACGCTCCACGCAGACCGCGAGTTCTGCGTCACGCTCAACCGCGGCGAGGCGATCGATCCGGACAAGGTGATCCGGACGATCGAGTACGACCACCCGGTGTACACGTCGGGTGGGGCGCTGGCCCAGAAGCGGCACGAGGAGATCAGCGGCACCGGCCGCACGCACTACTGCGGCGCCTACTGGGGCTGGGGCTTCCACGAGGACGGCGTGCTGAGCGCGCTGAAGGTGTGCGAGAAGCTGGGAGCGCGGCTCGCGTGAGCACCAGCGCGCTGTACGAGGGAACGGTCCGCCACCGGCGCATGGCGGTGCGAACGCGCGAGTTCAGCTACGGCATCTACATGGCCTACATCGACCTCGGCGAGCTGCCGGAGCTCCTCGGCGGCCGGCTCGCGTCGCCCCGGCCGGGCATGGTCCGCTTCCGGCGCTCCGACTACCTCGGCGACCCGCGGACCGACCTCGCCGGCGCGGTGCGCGACGAGGTGGCCCGGCTCACCGGCGCGCGGCCCGAGGGTCCGGTGCGCGTGCTCACCAACCTGCGCGCCTTCGGCCACTGCTTCAACCCGGTGAGCTTCTATTACTGCTTCGACCGCTCGGGCGAGCGGGTGGAGGCCGCGCTCGCCGACGTGACCAACACGCCTTGGGGGGAGCGCCACGCGTACGCGCTCTCGCGTTCGGAGGGTGACCGCGTGCTCAGCGGCCGCTCCGAGAAAATGCTCCACGTGTCTCCGTTCATGGGCATGGATCACGAGTACGACTGGAAGGTGGGCATCCCCGCTGAACGGCTCAGCGTGCACATCGAGAGCCGGCGCGCGGGCGAGCGGGCCTTCGACGCCACGCTCAACCTCGAGCGCCGCGAGCTCACCCGCCGCTCGCTCGCCTCCGCAACGGCGCGCCATCCGATGAACACGTTGCACGTGCTGGCGCGCATCTACGGCCAGGCGCTGCGGCTCAAGCTGCGCGGCGTGCCTGTCCACCCGCACCCGGAAACGGACGCCCGGTGAGCGCCGAGGCCGTCGGGCGGCGCGTGATCGAAGCGATGCTCACGCGGATGCGCGTGGGGAGCGCCACGATCGTCGAGGACGGCGTGGCCCGCAGGTTTGGCCGCGGCGGGCCCAGCGCGCTCCTGGAGATCCGCTCGCCGCGCGTGTGGGCCGAGGTGCTGCACGGTGGGCGCGGACTGGCGCGCTCCTACGCCGACGGCCTCTGGGACTCGCCCGACCCGGCCGACGTGATCCGCCTCTGCGCCCTGAACATCGAGCCCTTCGACCGCGTTCGCCGCGCCCTGGCGCCGCTCCGCGCGCCCCTGCGGCGTGCGGCCGGCATAGGACGCCGCAACACCCGCCGCCGCGCCCGCGCCGCCATCGCCGCCCACTACGACCGCGGCAACGAGCTGTTCGAGCTGATGCTCGACTCCACGATGACCTATTCGTGCGGCTTCTTCGAGTCCCCGACGGCCACGCTCGAGGAGGCCTCGATCGCCAAGCTCGACCGCGTGTGCCGCAGGCTCGGGCTCGGGCCGGACGACCACGTGCTCGAGATCGGCAGCGGCTGGGGCAGCTTCGCCGCCCACGCGGCCGGGGACTACGGCTGCCGGGTGACGACCACCACGCTGTCGCGCCAGCAGTTCGAGTACGCCGGCGAGCTGATCGAGCGGCTCGGCCTTGGCGACCGCGTGACGCTGCTCCATCAGGACTACCGCGACCTGCGCGGCCGCTACGACAAGCTCGTCTCGATCGAGATGATCGAGGCGGTGGGCTGGCGCGACTTCGGCACCTTCTTCGAGCGCTGCTCCGACCTGCTCGAGCCCGACGGCACGATGCTGCTCCAGGCCATCGCGATCGACGACCGCGCCTACGCCGTCGAGAAGCTCTCGGCCAGCTTCATCCGCGAGATGATCTTCCCGGACGGTTGCCTGCCCTCCCTCGACGTGATCTCCACCTGCGTGGCCAGGCACACGGACCTGCGCTTCATCGGGCTCGAGGACATCAGCGCCCACTACGTCCCAACCCTGCGCGCCTGGCGCCAGAACCTGGAGCAGTCAGCGGACGAGCTCACCCGCCGCGGCTTCGACCAGCAGTTCCAGCGGCTGTGGCGGTTCTATCTCGCGTATTGCGAAGCTGGGTTCGCCGAAAGGCGCATCAGGGATGTCCAGGTGCTGCTGGCCAAGCCGGCTTTCAGGGAAGAGGCGGCGCAGTCGAGCGAGTTCTTAGTTCTTGGTTCTTAGTTTCGAGCCAAGCAACTAAGAACTAAGAACCAAGAACTACTCAACCGTGTGAACCTTGAACAGGTTCGTACCGCCGGCCTTGCCCGCCGGCAGGCCGGCTGTGATGCCGATCCTGTCGCCCGGTGAGACGAGGCCTGCCTCCTTGGCCGCCTGGGAGCACTCCTCGAGCAGATCGAAGGTCTCGCTCGGCTCCTCGTTGAGCATCGCCCTCACGCCCCAGTGCATCGACAGGCGCCGCACCACGTCGTGGCGCGGTGAGAGCGCCAGCACGGGCACGCTGGGCCGGTGCGCCGACATCAGCGCCGCCGTCCGGCCGGTGAGTGTGGGCACCACAAGCGCCTTCAGGCCGAGCTGGTAGACGGCGGCGACCGCCCCGTAGGCGATCGTGGCCGACTCGTCGGCGCCGTTCTGCTGCCCGCGCTCGGCGAGCCAGCGCCCGTACGGGAGCTCGCGCTCGGTGGTCTCCGCGATCGACGCCATCATCGCCACGGCCTCCACCGGGTAGCGGCCGATGGCCGTCTCCTGCGAGAGCATCACCGCGTCCGTGCCGTCGAAGATCGCATTGGCCACGTCGGTGACCTCCGCGCGCGTGGGCCGGCTCGAATGCACCATCGACTCGAGCATCTGGGTGGCGGTGATCGCCGGCGTGGCGTACTTGCCGGCCAGGTCGAGCAGGTGCTTCTGGACGAGCGGCACTTCCTCGATCCGCAATTCGATGCCGAGGTCGCCGCGGGCCACCATGATGCCGTCGGCCGTCTGGATGATCTCCTCGGCGTTGGCGGCCGCCTGCGGCTTCTCGATCTTCGCGATCACGGGGATGTCGCGCTTGTGCGCGGCCAGGCGCTCCTTCACCGGCTCGAGGTCCTCCCGGCGGCGGACGAAGGAAAGGGCGAGCAGGTCCACCCCCATCTCCACGCCGGCGTCGATCAGCCGCAGGTCCTCCTCGCTCACCGCGGGCAGCGCCATCGTGACGTTGGGCAGGTTGAGACCCTGCCGGGAGGCCAGCGTGCCGCCCACCTCCACTTCGGTGAACACCTCGCCGTTCGTCACCGAACTCACCTTCAGCCGGATGGCGCCGTCGGCGAGATAGGCCACGTCGCCCTCGTGCATGATCTCGGCGAGCCCCGGCCACTGCACCGGCAGCCGCTCGGCCGTGCCCTCGATCTGCTCGGCCGTGAGCACCACCTGCGTGCCCGGCACGAGCTCGGTCACGCCTCCCTCCACCGGCCCGATCCGCAGCTTCGGGCCGGGCACGTCCTGGAGGATCCCGATCTCCCGGCCGGCCCGCTCCGAGGCCTCCCGGATCATCTTCACCGTCTGGGCATGCTCGCTCGGAGTCTCGTGCGCGAAGTTCAGACGGGCTACGTCCATGCCCGCGCGGATCATCTGCTCGAGGACGTCGAGGGACCTCGAGGCCGGGCCGATGGTGGCGACGATCTTTGTCGAGCGCATCTAGTGGACTCCTATTGACAGTGTGACAATCCGACCGAACGAGCTTGTCCAGATTTGGACAAGAAGGTGGGAAACCAAAAAGCCCGCTCTTAGCGACAGGCCCACCCGGCGAGCAGTTGACCAAGTCGCGGGGGACATCGTAGGTTTTCCGGGTCGGTCACGGCTTCGCGGCCCACACAGGAGAGAGGGACACGCCGGACTTCGAGAGTGGGAGTCCGCCCAATCCGGGGCAGTGCCGCGCGGTGCGTGGGGAACTCAATAGTTGAAGTACGCGGGGAGGTTTCATGGGCGACACCGCCACGGTCGATGCTGCGCCACCACAACATTTGCGCGCACTCGAGCAGGCAAATCGCGTTCGGCTGGCGCGGGCCGAACTGAAGCGCAGGGTGGCTACGCAGCAGACCAGTGTCGTAGACGTAGTCGTGGCTTGCCCTTGGCAGGCCGAGAGCATGTCGATCAGCGACCTATTGATGAGTCAGCGGCGCTGGGGGCGCGCTCGCTGCCGCCGATTGCTGATGTCACTGGGGATTCCCGAGAACAAGCAGATCGGGAAGTTCACCGAACGCCAGCGCTACGCGCTTGTCGCAGGGCTGGCAACTCGGCTCTCAGAGCCACCGCAGGTTCCGTCTCGCAGTCACGCCTTCGAGCGCGACCATCGCTTCGAGATGTACGAGTCGCGCGAGGCAATCGCGAGCTGACCCAGGTCCTTTCTCCGGGCGGGTCCCCACCAGCCACTTGACGGCGCGGGGCTCGCCCCGGAGAAGACGAAGAGCCTCAGCCGGGCTACCTGCCGGCCTTGAAGCCCACACCGCCCGAGCGCCGCTTGAAGGCCTCGCGGGCAAGGTAGAAGACGAGGCAGAAGATCGCCAGCGCGATCAGGCCGACGATCCACAGCTTGATCGGGTGGACGATCAGCGTGACCACGACGATCGTGAGCACACCGGCCGCGGCGGCGAAGATCGTGGTGTGCGAGCGGTAGCCCGCGAAGTGCTCCCGGATGCTCACCTCGAGGCCGCCGAGCGATCCGAGCACGAGGCCCGCCGCCAGCATGGTCCGCCCGCGCTCCCCGCGGATGATGAACGCGGCCACCAGCAGCCCGATCCCGAGCAGCACCACGAGCTCCGTGAGCGGGAACGGCCCCCACGGCGCCGGCAGGCGCGGGTCGTCCGAGTCGCCCCGGCGGCGCCCGGGCGACATGCGCGCCTCCTCCCGCGCGCGCCGGCGGCGCGCCTCGTCGCGCTGCTCGCGCGTCGACTCCGGAGTGGCGGGTACCTCGCCGGTCAGACGCTTGCGGCTACGCCGCCCCATGCAGTCGGCTCCTCGTCGATGAGAGTCGGGGTCGCGGCCCGCGGCCGCGCCCCTTGGCTAACGGACAGCCGGAGGAGATGCAGACGCGCCACCAGCCCATCAGCATGCCGAGCAGGCCATGACGCGGGCGCACATGCCAGTGCTTGCAGCCGGGCTCGCCGATGTCGCAGTTGCCTACGCGCACCCAGCGGTGCTTCTCCGGCTCGAGCAGCATCTCCTCGATCAGGCGGCGGTTCTGCTCCTCCACGAGCGTCCGCTCGGACAGCTGGCGGCGGTTGCCGTCCAGCCGCTCCGCCAGCTCGTCGCGCACGCGCTCGAGCTCGCCCAGCGACAGGATCCGCGGGCCGCCGCGCGACGGGACGCCCCAGTCGAAGCCCGTACGGGGGTACGTGCTGCAGAAGAGGCCGGCCAGCTCCGACTCGAGCTTCGCGATCTGGCCGAGCAGCGAACGGCGCGCGGCGCGCTCGTCTACTCGAAGCGGGGCGACGCCAGGCGCCCTCGGTGTGACTAGCTCCGGTATGGCGTGTCCCTCCCGGTCGGGGCTTCAGGG
>DASXCV010000251.1:0-11932 GCA_036491015.1 Thermoleophilaceae bacterium
GAGCCGCCAGAGGCAAGGGCGGAGCTGCTCGAGCGGCGCTCCCACGAGTGCTATCTCGGCGGCCAGCTCGATCAGGCGCTCGAGGCCCAGGAGCGAGCCGTCGCGCAGCGGCGCGAGCTCGGCGACAAGCTCAGGGAGGGCGACTCGCTCCGCGCGCTGGCGCGCCTGCTCGGCTTCGTCGGCCGTGCGGACGAGGCGGAGAGCGCCTGCCTAGAAGCGATCGCCCTGCTCGAGCAGCTCGATCCCGGCCCGGAGCTGGCCCGCGCGTACGGCAAGATGGCACAGCGCCGGATGAACTGGGACGACGCCGGCGGCGCGGTCGAGTGGGGCAACCGCGCACTCGAGCTGGCGGAGCGCCTGGGTGCGACGGAGACGGTCGTCTACGCGCTCTGCACGCTCGGCGTGGCGGAATCACGCAACGCCGCCGACCGCGGTGAAAAGCTCGAGCGCAGCCTGACGCTGGCACGAGAGGCGGGGCTCGACGACGACGCGGGCAGGGCGTTCCTCAACCTCGTCTGGTCGAGCATCCGCAAGCGGCGCCACGGCGACGCCGAGACGTACCTCGCCGAGGGACTCGAGTTCTGCGACGAGCGCGGCCTTGGCTACTGGTGGCTGTGCCTGGTCGCGTTGCAGGCCTGGCTCGGCCTCCTCCTTGGAAACTGGGCGGATGCGGCCGACCGAGCCGCCCTTGTGCTTCGCGACCCCCGCGGGCCACGTGTGGCGCAGGTGGCTGCGCTGAGGGTGCAGGGCCTCGTCCGCGCTCGCCGGGGAGACCCGGACGCCTGGTCGTCCCTCGACGAGGCGATGGCGCTCGCGCAGGCCACCGGCGAGCTGCAACAAATCGCGCCCGTGGTCACGGCCAGAGCGGAAGCAGCGTGGCTCGACGCCCAGCCGGACCGACTCGCCGCCGAGCTCGAGGAGGTGCTCGCGCTGGCGGTTCGGCGGGAGTCGTCGTGGGAGATCGGCGCGCTCGTGCGCTGGTGCCGGCTGCTCGGCTTCGAGACCGACGTCGCGGTGGCCGCCTCGGAGCAGCCATACGTGCTCGAGCTGGCCGGCGACCTGACGGGAGCGGCGGCGCTCTGGACCGAGCTCGGCTGCCCGTACGAGGCGGCGCTCGTGCTCGCCGAATCGTCTGACCGCGACGTGCTGCGGCAGTCCCTCAACGAGCTGCAGCGCCTTGAGGCGCGGCCCGCCGCGGCGATCGTCGCCCGCCGCCTGCGCGAGCTGGGCGAACGCGGCCTCCCGCGCGGGCCGCGACCCGCCACGCGAGCAAACGCCGCCAACCTCACCCCCAGGCAGCTGGAGGTGCTGGCGCTCCTCGGCGACGGCCTGCGCAACGTGGACATCGCCGAGCGGCTGTTCCTCTCGGAGAAGACGGTGGACCACCACGTGTCCGCGATCCTCCGCAAGCTCGATGCCCGCACGCGTGGCGAAGCGAGCGCCAAGGCGATCCGGCTGGGGATCCTGAGCCAACATCCGTAGCCGCCTGGCCGAAGCTGGGGATATCTCCCGATGCGCAGGTGGGGTGCGGCTCGTACGGTCGTAATCACCCAGCCAGCCACCGCCAGGAGGTCCGTCATGAGGAACGCAACCAAGTCGAAGAGGTCACCCAGAAGCCGCGTGCTCGCCGCCTGCCTCGTCGCGGCGCTCGCAGCGCCCGCAGCCGCGACGGCGATGCCGCAGCAGAGCACGCCGGCGGCGGCCGTCGCCGCCTCCCCGTTCCCGCTCGCACCCGTGCATCGCGACATCCCGGGCAGCGTCCCGACCGCCCCGACCGCCTCTGCCCCGAGCGCCGTCCGCGTGGTCCGCAGCGTCACCGTGACGAACGCCGACACCACGCTGCCGATCGTGCTCGCCGCCATTGCCCTCGCGATCGCTCTCACCGGAGCCGGCTACGTGACCCTGCGGCTGCGGCCGGTCGCGCGCTCGTAGAGCGCCCGAAGCTCTCCCCCCAGAGACCGGCCCGTGTGGCGCCGCCAAGCCCTGGCGGCGTCTCGTGGGGTTGGTTAGGTTGGGCCGATGAGGCTCGCCGTGCTGACGCTCCTCCTTATCGGCGCTCTCGCCGCCACGGCCCGAGCGGCCACGATCACCGTCACATCGACCGCGGACAGCACCGCGCTCAACGGCCAGGTCTCGCTGCGCGAGGCTCTCGAGTCGATCAACGCGGCGATGGACGTGAACGCCGACGTGACGCACGCCGGCACCTACGGCACGAGCGACACGATCATCGTCCCGCCGAGCTCCGTGCACTACGCCGTCGCGGCCGGCGAGCTCCTGGCGTCGAAGAACGTGACCATCAACGGGGCGGGTCCCGCGAGCACGGTGTTGGACGCCGGCGGCGCGAGCCGGGTGCTCCACTTCACTGGCGGGGCCGTTTCGACCATCTCCGGCGTGACGATCACCGGCGGAGACACCACGACGGCCCACGGCGGGGCCGGGATCCTGTCCGACTCGCCCACACTCAACATCGCGAACAGCGCCTTCACCGCCAACACCGCGACCATCACGGGCACGCAGACCAACGGCGGCGGCGCGCTCTGGCTCGGGGGCGGCGGGACGATCGACACGAGCTCATTCACGGGCAACACGTTCACCCAGCTCGCTGGCCTCAGCAACAGCGGCGGCGGCGCGATCTTCAACTCCAACCTGGGACTGACGGTCACTAACAGCTCGTTCGCGGACAACTCTGCCTCGATCACCTCGGGCTCGCGCAACGGCGGCGGCGCCATCTACCAGGACGGCAGCAGCCAGACCCTGACCGGTGACAGCTTCACGAACAACTCGGTCCAGCTGACGGTCACCGGGACCACCCCGCAGTTGAACGGCGGTGGGGCGACCTACCAGGTCGACAGCGCCGGCGCCCTGACGATCGGCGATTCGACCTTCGGCGGCAACTCGGTGTCGATCGCGGGCACCTCGACCGTCAGCGGCGGGGGCGCCGTGTTCCACGCCGGGACGACGTTCACCCTCACGAACAGCACGCTGAGCGCCAACACGGCGTCGCCGCTCGGAGGCGCGGCGCAAACCGGCGGCGGCGCGATCCTCACGAACAGCAGCGACCAACTCACGATCACCAACTCGACGATCGACGGCAACTCCACGAGCGGTGCGGGGGGCAACATCCTCGCCGGCAACTCGACGGGCACGATCGTCTCCGAGAACACGATTCTCGCCGGCGGCAGCGCCGCGGCGAGCGCGAACTGCGGCGGTCTCGGCACGTTCGCCTCGACGGGACACAACCTCGAGGACACGACACCGAGCCAGTGCGGTCTCGGCGTCCCGGGTGACCAGGTGGGAGTGGCGCCGCTGCTTGGACCGCTCGGCGACAACGGAGGGCCGAACCAGACGCGGGAACTGCTCCCCGGCAGCCCCGCCATCAACGCGGGTGACACGAGCGGCTGCCCGACCGCCGATGAGCGCGGGATCGCGCGCCCCCAGGGTCCCGCGTGCGACATCGGCGCGTTGGAGGTGGATCCGCCCGGCGCCGCCACCGGCCAGGCGACCGCCATCGGCGCCTCCTCGGCGACGCTGGCCGGGAGCGCCGCCAACCCGAACTCCCTCATCGGCGGCAGCGTCTTCTTCCAGTTCGGCCGGAGCACGGCATATGGCTCGCAGACGCCGGCGCAGGTGCTCGGCGCCGGCGTTTCGTCTGTGCCGTTCTCCGCCTCCGTCACCGGCCTGCCTGCGGGCACCGTTATCCACTTCCGCGCCGTCGCCACCACGCCCGACGGCATGAGCCTCGGGGCCGACGCCTCCTTCACCACCAAGCCGCGCCCGTCGCTCAGCCGCGTGAAGATCGCGCCCTCGAGCTTCCGGCCAGAGAGTGGCCGTGGGGCGAGCATCGCCCGCCGCAAGGGCGGCGCGTTCGTGCGCTACAAGGACTCGCAGGCCGCCACCACCACCTTCACCGTGCAGGCGCGCGTGCGCGGCTTCCGCTCCGGGCGCCGCTGCGTGGCCAAGCGCCCGCGCGGGCACGGCGGCAAGGTCAAGCGCTGCACGCTCTACCGGAGCGTCGGTGCGTTCAAGCACAAGGACCACGCGGGCTCGAACCGCTTCCACTTCAGCGGCCGAGCGAAGCGGCGCGGCCTGCGCGCCGGCCGCTACCGGCTGCACGCCGTTGCGCTCACCGCGGGCCTCAAGAGCGCCGCGCGCAACACCAACTTCCGCATCCTCTGACGTTGCTCGACCGAGCCGCCGTCAGGCGAGCGCGGCCCGCAGGGCGTCGAGGTCCCCCGCCCCGAACACCACGCGGTTGCGCGTGGCCACGTAGACGAGATCGAGATCGACGCCCGCCTTCGCGATCTTGCGCGTGAGGTCGGCCAGCACGCCGGGCCGGTCGTCCACCTCGACCACCACCACCTCGCGCTCGCGCGTGACCGCCAGGTGCGAGATCGCCAGCGAGTGCCTCACCGCCTCGGCGTGCGGCACGAGGATGTGCAGCTCGGCGCGGTCGCCGGGACCAACACAGGTGGCCGCCGAGATGTTCACGCCCGCGTCGCTGATCGCAGCGGCCACCTCCGCGAGTGCGCCGGGGTTGTTCTCGACGTCGATGACGAGGTCGACTGCCATCTGCCGTGAGGCGCCAGCCTACTCCCCGTCAAGTGCCCGCCGCCGGCGAGGCGCGCCTTGACCGCCGACTGCCGCGGGTGTTGAATCGGCCTCGACATGCCAACGCCCGAGCGCGGCCGCGAGCCAGATGAGCGGCGCGAGCGGCTCGCCCGAGCCAGCGCGGCGCGGGCGCACCGGTCCCGCAGGGTGGGCCTGTTTCTACTCTGGCTCGGCGGCTTGGTCTGGCTGCCGTGGGCAGTCCTCGCCGTGTTCTCGCTGGGGGGCGAGCACACGACAGACATGGCCAACACGGTCGGGGCTCTCACCATCCCCGTGTCGCTGCTGCTGATCGCGCGCGGGCGGCGCCGGCGGGTCGCCGGGGGCGAGCGCGTACTCACCGAAGACGCACGGGCGCCGATTGTCTACCTGCGGCCGTTCGACATCGATCACACGCAGATCGCGAAGAGGATGTCGTCGCGTTTGCGAGTCTCGCTCCGCGAGAGGTTCGAGCCGACCTACGAGCAGCGACTCGCGCGCACGCTGCGCAAGGCAGGGCCGTTCGTCGCGGTGGGCGACCCGACCGAGCGTCTGCCGGAGCTGGGCGCGGCGCGCGTGTACGCCGCGGACACCGATTGGCAGGAGACCGTCGACGAGCTCACCGCGCGTGCGAGCGTGATCGTGATGCACGCCGGCGAATCGAAGGGCCTGGCGTGGGAGGTTCATCACGTCATCGAACTCGACGCCCCCGAGCGCCTGATCCTCTCGCTGCCGCTCCAGGGCATGCGGAAGCAGCGTTCGCGCCAAGAGCGGTACGAAGCCTTCCTGCGCGTATTCGGGCACGCGTTCCCGCGGCCACTGCCCGACCGCATCGGCGAGTACCAGTTCCTGTACTTCGACGCAAACTGGTCGCCGCGGCCACTGGGCGAGCGCGGGGCCTCACTGCCAGGCGGCGATGAGGCGCGTGCGGTCGCGCTGCGGCGGCTCGCGCGCGAATTCAAGATCACCTGGGCGCCGCTGTGGGTTCGCTGGACGGCTTACGCCGCCTGCGTCGTCGGTCCCGTCGAGCTCGTCTCCGCACTTACGAGCGGCTGATCAGCGAGCCGAAGCAATCCCATCTAGGTGCCCGTATGGGGCAGCTAGATGGGATTGCTCCAACCGGTTATGCCGCCGCGACAGCGGTGGTGCTGTCGCGGGCCACTTGATCGCCGAGTGGAGGACTTCAAAGCCGAGCGCCACCCGCCGTGGTCGAGACACCGGGGCGACCAGTCCGGACACTTAACCACCGAGTGAGGGAACTTCTGCTTTGTATGGAAAGCGGCGGGTCGGGAGCAAGGCGCGCCGGTTTCTGCTTCCAGGCGGAACCAGCACCGACACCGGCCCCTCGCCACGTGTGGATTCGCGTTGGGGCTCGACTTCAGGCCCGCAGTACGCCACGAGCGGAAATCTACCCCCACTCTCCCGGCACTAGGAGATGCGTTTACCTATAAGTCCCCGTTGGTGTGACGATGGAAGGAGCGAGCATGGCGCGAGACGTGCTGACGCATCGGGAGGTCCGAATCTGCAACGAGCACCCCAAGGCGTTCGTGAACCGCGTGCGTGTGCTTGCGGGAGATCGCAAGGATGACCCGCGCATGCGTAATCCGAACCAGACCGATGCCGCGAAGGGCATAGTCGCTATGACGACGGCCGAGCGGAAGCTGCTGTATGCCGCGGTTGACAAGCTGATCGCCGCCATAGGTGCTGCGACAACCCGATGAAGACGAGGCTGCGGCGCTACTTGATCGCGTCGTAGACCTTGAACAGCGGCATGTACATCGAGATCACGATGAAGCCGACCATGGCGCCGACGAAGATGATCATCAGCGGCTCGAGGATGGACGTCAGGGCCTTGATGGCGGCCGCGACCTCGTCCTCGTAGAAGTCGGCGATCTTCGAGAGCATCGTGTCCATGGCGCCGGTCTCCTCGCCGACGGCGAGCATCTGCACGACCATCGTCGGGAAGGCCTCGGGAGCGGTGCGCATCGGCGCGGACACCGTGCCGCCGCCGGTGACCGAGTCCTTCACGGCCACCATCGCGTTCTCCACGACCTTGTTGCCCGCGGTGCGGCCGGTGATCTCGATCGCCTCGAGCATCGGCACGCCGGCCGCCACGAGGGCGGAGAACGTGCGCGAGAAGCGCGCGAGCGCGATCTTCTGCACCGTGTCGCCGATCTTCCACGGGATCTTCAGCTTGAAGCGGTCCCACTGCTCGCGGCCCCTGTCCGACGACTTCCACTTGCGGAAGCCCCAGACCACGCCCCACACGATGCCGATGCAGAGGTACCAGCGCCCGGTCATGAAGTGGGAGACGTCGACCGTCACCTGCGTGATGGCGGGCAGCTTGCCGCCGAAGTCCTTGAAGACGCCCTCGAACACCGGGACGATGAACACCACGAGCGCGATCATCACGAGCCCGGCGAAGCTCGCGATCATCGTCGGGTACATCATCGCGGCCTTCACCTGACGGCGCAGCGAGTCGTCCTTCTCGAGCTGATCAGCCACACGGCCGAGCGTGCTCTCCAGGATGCCGCCCGTCTCGCCGGCCGCGACCATGGCGGTGTAGAGCTCGTTGAAGATGTCGGGGTGGCGCGCGAGCGCCTCTGACAGCGAGATGCCGGCCTCCACGTCCTTGCGGACCTGGAGGAACGCGTCCTTCAGCTTGTCGTTGTCCGCCTGGTCCTCGAGCACGTACAGCGCGCGCAGTAGCGACATGCCCGACGAGATCATCGTCGAGAGCTGGCGCGTGGCCACGGTCAGCTCGTGCGGCCGGACCTTCTTGAAGCGGCCGAAGAGGTCGCCGACGTCGGTGGGCTTCTTCTCCTCGATGTCGAGGACGATCAGGCCCTTGGCCCGCAGCTGCGATGCAACCGACTGCTTGTCCTCGGCCTCCACCTCGCCGCGCGTGGCGGCACCGGCTAGATCGAGGGCTTTGAAGGCGAAGGTCGACATCGCGCTATGCCACCCGCACCGTGCCCATCAGTCGGCGGAGCTCCTCGGGGCTCGAGGAGCGCGCCTCAGCGAGCTCGCGGGTGATCTTGTTCCTGCGCACCAGGTCGACGAGCGCGGCATCCATCGTCTGCATGCCGTGCGCGCCGCCGGTCTGCAGCGCGGAGTAGATCTGGTGGGTCTTGCCCTCCCGGATCAGGTTTCGCACGGCCGGCGTCGGGACAAGGATCTCGGTGGCGCAGACGCGGCTCTGGCCATCGGCCGTCGGCAGCAACTGCTGGGTGACGATGCCCTGGAGGGACACCGAGAGCTGCACGCGCACCTGATGCTGCTGCGCGGGCGGGAACACGTCGACGATGCGGTCCACGGTCTGAGCCGTGTCCTGCGTGTGAAGGGTGGCGAACACGAGGTGGCCGGTCTCCGCCGCGGTCAGCGCCGTGGCGATGGTCTCGAGGTCGCGCATCTCGCCGACCAGGATCACGTCCGGGTCCTGGCGCAGCGCGGCCTTCAGGCCGAGCCCGAAGCTCTGAGCATCGGAGCCGAGCTCGCGCTGGTTCACGATGCAGTTCTGGTGACGATGGAGGAACTCGATCGGGTCCTCGATGGTCATGATGTGCTCGTGCCGCTCCTTGTTGATCACGTCGAGCATCGCGGCGAGCGTGGTGGACTTGCCGGAGCCCGTCGGACCCGTGACGAGCACGAACCCGCGCGGCTTCTTCGTGAACTCGCGCAGCACCGGCGGTAGCCCGAGGTCGTCGAGCGCCGGCATCTCGTTCGGAATCAGGCGGAACGCGGCGCCGAGCGAGGCGCGCTGGAAGTAGGCGTTCACACGAAAGCGGCCCTGGCCCGGGATCGAGTACGCGAAGTCGATCTGCCACTCGTTCTCCAGCTTCTTGCGCTGGTCGTTCGTGAGGATCGAGTAGATGATCTCGCGCGTCTGCTGCGGGCTCAGAACGGGATAGTCGAGCGGTCCCAAGCGACCCTTCTGCCGCACCATCGGGGGCGAGCCGGCGGTGAGGTGGAGGTCGGAAGCCTTGAGCCTCAGGACGTCGAGCAGAACGTCAGCGAAATCGAACATCGTTCTCCTTATCGGCAGGCCGACGCGATTACGTGACCCTTGAAACTTCAGAAATCGAGGTGAGTCCGAGCCGGACCTTCTCCAGGCCGTCCGCGCGCAGCACGCGCATGCCCTCCTCGACCGCCTTGGCGCGAATCACGTCGGCGGACGTGCGCTCGATCGTCATCGAGCGGATGTCGTCGGTCAGCACCATCACCTCGTAGAGCCCGGTGCGGCCCTTGTAACCCGTGTGCGAGCAGCGCGCGCAGCCCATGGGCTCGTAGGCCTCGATGTCGAACACGGCCTCGAAGCCGGCGCCCTTGAGCGCGTCGACCGACAGCACGGTGCGCTGCTTGCAGTGCTTGCAGAGCGTGCGGGCCAGGCGCTGGGCCACCACGCAGTCGACGGCGGAGGCGGTGAGGAACGGCTCGATCCCCATCTCGGTGAGTCGCGTGATCGCCGACGGCGCGTCGTTCGTGTGCAGCGTGGAGAGGACGAGGTGGCCGGTGAGCGCGGACTCCACCGCGATCTTCGCGGTCTCGGTGTCGCGGATCTCGCCGACCATGATCACGTCGGGGTCGGCGCGCAGCATCGAGCGCAGACCCTGGGCGAACGTGAGGCCGGCGCGCAGGTTCACCTGGATCTGGTTGATGCCGTCCATCTGGTACTCCACCGGATCCTCGATCGTGATGATGTTCTTCTCGGGCGAGTTGATCGCGTTCAGCGCCGCGTAGAGCGTGGTCGACTTACCGGAGCCCGTCGGGCCCGTGACGAGCACGGCGCCGTAGGCCTGGTGGAAGGCGTTCTCGAAGCGGTGACGGGCCTCGTCGCGCATCCCGAGCGTGTCGAGCGTCAGCAGCACCGAGTCCTTGTCGAGCACGCGCATGACGATCCCCTCGCCGTGCACCGACGGCAGGGTGACCACGCGGACGTCGATCGGATGGCCCTCGATCACGAGCGACACCCGGCCGTCCTGCGGCAGCCGCTTCTCGGCGATGTCGAGGTTCGCCATGATCTTCACGCGCGAGACCACGCCGGCGACCATTCGCCGCGGGATCGTCGTCGACTCGCTGAGCACGCCGTCCACGCGGAAGCGCACGCGCATCTCCTTGCTCGCGTCCGGCTCGAAGTGGAGGTCTGAGGCGCCGTCCTGCACGGCCTGGGCGATGATCGAGTTGACGAGCTTGATCACCGGCGCGTCGTCCGCGGACTCGCGGATGTCCGAGACGAGCGCGAGGTCCTCGGACTCGTCCTCGAGCACCGCCTCGGCGATCGCGTCGTCCAGGCGGTTCATGCGCGAGATCAGCGCGGCCACGTCCTCCTCCGAGGCGACCACCGGCCGCAGCTCGTGGCCCGTCATCAGCTTGAGGTCGTCGAGCGCGAGCACGTTCGACGGATCCGCCATCGCCACGAGCAGCACGCCGTCGTCGAAGCCGATCGGCACCGCGTTGTAGCGACGCGCCGCCTGCGCGTTCACGAGGTTGAGCGCGCCGATGTCCGGCTTGTAGATCGAGAGGTCGACGTGGTCGAGCCCGAAGCGCTCGGCGGTCGCGCGCGCGAGTTGCTCGGCCGTGAGCGCTCCCGACTGGAGCAGCACCTGCTCGGGCGTCTTCCCGTTCGACTTGGCCTCCTCCACCGCCTTCTGCACGCGCTCCTCGGCGGCGAAGCCGAGCTCGACGATCACGTCGGAGATGAAGCGCCCGCGCCCGCCGCGCTTGCGCGGAGGAGTCAGCCCGTTGGTGGGCTCATCCTGGAGTTCGACCGCGGCCGCGGCAGCGGATCCGTCGCCCCCGGGGACTGCCTGCAGGTGTGGAGCGTCTGGGCGGTCTGTCATCGAGCCACGTCCGCCACGTCCTGGCGGAGTGACCCGGCGTCGATGAAGCCTTCGTAGACGCGCGCCTGCTTGTTGCGGTCAACGATGACTATCGACGGAGCTTGGGAGACGTTCAGCCCCTCGACGACACGGCGGTAGTCCGCCAGGTTGGAGAGCTTGTCCATGAAGACAGCAACCCCGTGCCCAACGCTTGCCTTGAGAGAGCGAACCGAATCGGCGGTAAGCGCGTCATCGGCGCCGGCGCCTCCGAAATACAGCACGACCACCTGCTTCTTCGCGAAGGCCTGAGCCACCTTGATGGGAAGCCCCACCGACGCGCCCGCCTCCTGGCCGGCCGGGGTGCTTGCCTTCACGGGGGCCGACTTCTTCGCGGCGGTCTGCTGAGCGGCGCTGTGCTTCACCGGCTTGGATGGTGTTGCTGCCGCGTGCTTGGCCGGCCGGGCCCCTGCCTTGTTGACCTTGGCCGGCTTCGGCGTCGCCACCTGGGCGGGCGCCGGAGTGGGAGTCGAAGAGCCGCTCGAACCACCCACACGGTGCATGACCATGAAGGTGGCGGCGATGAGCAGAGCTCCGAGGATCCCGAGGAGGGCTGGACGGGGTAGAGCCATCGCCCTGCATATCGGCAGGGGGTAGACGGATGTTTAGGGGGTATTTGGAATGTCCAGATTCAGCTGGACGTCGCCGCGGCCCGCATGGCGTCGATCGGCGGCTCGATCCCGGTCCAGCGCTGGAAGCTGAGCGCCCCCTGGCGCACCAGCACCTCCAGCCCGTCGACCGTCCGTGAGCCGCCGCGAGCGGCCCAGCCAAGCAGCCCGCTGGGCTGCGCTCCGTACACGAGGTCGACGACGACGCGCGGGGGGTCGAGCTCGTCGAGGTGCAGGGCCGCGAGCGTTGAGGCTTCGTCGAGGTGGGGCGCTAGTCCGACGCTTGTCGCATTGACGAGCAGGTCGGAGGTCGGAGGTCGGAGGACATGCCTCACACCCAGGTTCTCGGCCAGCGCTTCCGCTCGTTCCGGTGTCCTGTTCCATACCGCCACCTCCGCGGCGCCTGCCTCCCGCAGCGCCCAGGCCACGGCGCGGCCGGCGCCGCCGGCCCCGAGCACGACTGCGCTCAGGCCGCGCGGGTCCTCGCCGAGGGCGGCGAGGAAGCCCGGGGCGTCTGTGTTCTCCGCCTCGATCCCGCCGCCGTCGAGGAAGGTCAGCGTATTCGCCGCGCCGATCGCCGCGGCGGCCGGCGTGCGTTCGTCCGCCAGCTCGAGCGCGGCGTGCTTGTGCGGGATCGTCACGTTGGCGCCGCGGAAGCCCGAGCCCGGCAGCGCGCGCACGGTCTCCGCGAACAGCATGGGCGGCACCGGCAGCTTCACGTAGCGCCAGTCGAGCCCGACGGACTCGAAGGCGGCGTTCTGCAGATCCGGCGAGCGGCTGTGCGCCACCGGAAAGCCCAGCACCCCGGCGAGGGCGACGGGCAGCCCTACTTGCACTTCTCCGGCGAGTTGCCGCCGTTCTTCG
>DASXCV010000252.1:0-10969 GCA_036491015.1 Thermoleophilaceae bacterium
GTCGGCCCCGCTCATATCCGCTCCAGCAATCTGAGGCTGAGGATCAAGATGGCGAAGGTCGCCACCCCGATCGCTATGGCTACGAAATCCATGATTCGAGTGTTGCCTTCGTGCCGTCAAGGACGCGCAAAGGAACCCGGCACAGGCATTCAGATTTCGTAAAGGCGGCCCGGCTTAGGCGCTGAAGCGGTACTCCGTCTCTGCGGGCACGACGGCTGTGGAACTCAGGCCGCCGACTCGAGCCACTCCTCGAATGTCGGGCCGGCGAGCGTCGCGTCCGGGCCGGGCAGGAGGCTGCCGTCCGCTCCGAGCCCCGCATCCGGGTCGCCTGGCTGCGCCCGCTCCTCGATCCGCAGGTGCTCGCCGCGCTTTGCCACGAGCACACGCGCAACGTCGACGAGGCGCTCCTCGCGCGGGCCGGCGATCTCGAGGATCTGGGCTGTGGCGCCGTTCGAGGGCGCCTCCTCGGTGGCGAGCCCGGCAAGCGCCTCGCCCACCGTTCGCGAGGCCACGAGCTGGGTCCGCATCGGTGGCACGTAGGCCACGTCGCCCTCCCTGCCCCAGTCAACGAGCTGTCCGACGAACTCGTGGAATTGCGAGGCCCGCAGGATGCGCGCCGGAATCGGCCCGGTAGCGTAGGCCCGCTCGTGCGCGATCTTGGCGGCGCCGTAGCCGCCCTGGGAGCCGTCGATCCCGATGATCGACACCACCACGATCTGCCTGGCGCCCGCGCGCTCGCCGGCCGCCTGCAGATTGCGCGCGGCGGTGGTGAAGAACTCCGTTGCCGCCGCCTCCTCGGGAGACGGCCCGGTGGCGGCGTCGACGATCGTGGTCACGCCCGCGAGCGCCTCCTCGAGGCCCTCGCCGGTGATGATGTCCACGCCCTTCGAGCGCGCGATCTCGACCACCTCGTGCCCGCGTTCGGTGAGTGCGTTTACCGTGTGGTGACCGGCGCGCCCGGTCGCTCCCACTACCGCGATCTTTCCGTTCGATTCCATGGTGGTTCTCCTTGGGAGGCAGATTTGGGTGTTCGCTTCACTGACGCCCCGCGGCGGGAGGATGTGACCGGAGGCGGTTACTTTGGCGGCGGCAGCTGGTCTGATCTGAAGAACCCGGACGCAGGAGACTCCCCATGCCCGACCTGATCCTCGACATCTCGATCTCGCTGGACGGCTTCGCGGCCGGCCCGCACCCCGACCTCGACAACCCGCTCGGCCAGGGCGGGCAGCGCCTGCACGAGTGGGTGTTCGCCACGAAGGCGTGGCAGGAGGCGCACGGCGGCGAGGGCGGCGCGGACAGCACCGACTCCGAGCTCGCCGCGACGCTACTCGGCCAGTGCTCGGCCACGGTGATGGGCCGCAAGATGTTCAGCAACGGCGAGGGCGCGTGGGAGAACGACCCGAAGGCGGGCGGCTGGTGGGGCGACAACCCTCCCTTTCACCACCCCGTGTTCGTGCTGACCCATCACCCGCGCGAGCCGCTCGAGCTGAAGGGCGGCACCACCTTCACCTTCGTCACCGACGGCATCGAGAGCGCGCTCGAGCAGGCGCGTGCCGCCGCCGGCGACAAGCACATCCGCCTCGCGGGCGGCGCCCAGGTGGCACAGGAGTACCTGAGGGCGGGCCTGCTCGACCGCTTGCAGCTACACGTGGCGCCGGTCGTGTTCGGCGCCGGCGTTCGGCTCTTCGGGGACGGTCAGGACGGTCCGGCGGGCGACCTCGAGCTGACGAAGGTCGTCGAGTCGCCCACCGGTGTCGTCCACCTCGACTACCGAGCCGCGGGGTAGCTCAGACGCCGAGCTCCTCTGAGGCCATGCGCGCGCCCTCGAGCCGCGCGGCGATCTTCTGCATCGCCACGTCGCGGGCGAAGTCGGGCGAGCCGTGCTTCGGCTTCACGTCGCGGCTGAACGGCGAGAAGCCGCAGTCGTCCGTCGCGCCCAGCCGCTCCACCGGGATGTGCTTGGCCGCCGTCACCAGGTCGTTCTTCACCTGCTCCGGCGTCTCCACCTCCGGGTTGAGCGGATCGATCACGCCCATGAAGCACACCTGCGGCACGCCGTCGGCGTCATCGCGGCTGTACTTGCCGCAGAGCCGGTAGACCTCCTCCTTGTCCTCCTCGCTCGAGCACTGGATCAGGAAGTAGCCGGCATTGATGTCGAACATGTGCGACAGGAGCTGCTCGTAGGGCACCTCCTTGCTGTGCACCGAGTCGCAGTCGCCGCCGGGGCACGTGTGGATGCCGATGTTCCGCCGCTCCTCGGGGCTGAAGCGGTCGAACACGCGGTTGTTCAGGTCGATGAACTCCTGGAGCATGTTCTTGCCGGTCCAGGGGTTGCGCGAGTCGTTCTTGTTCGCCAGCCGGCCCTCGGTGAAGTCCACCGATACGCGTACCGCGCCAGCGTCGAAGCACCTGCGGATGTCCTTCTCGCACTCGTCGCAGAGGTCGTCGAGGAACTGCTCGCGCGAGTAGCCCTCGATCTCCCCGTCGAGCGGGTAGAGAAGCATCAGCATCGACGGCGCGATCACGGCTTGCTTGACCGGGTTCGACGCGACCTTCTTGTTCTTCTCCACGAACTCTGAGGCAAACGTCTTGTACTTGAACGGCCCGCCCGTGAGCCGAGGCAGCTGGCGGTGGTGGCCGTCGTCGAAGATCGCAAAGAACTGGCCGTCTCCAGCGAGGTGGTCGGCCAAGCCGGTGCCGGCCAGCGTGTCGGTCACCGGATAAGTGGCGAAGCTCGACTCGCGCTGCTCGCCATCCGTGACGATCGGCTCGCCCGTCTGCTCGAGTCGATGGATCGAGTCCTCCGCGGCCGCGTCCTGCTCCGCCTCCAACTCGTCGAAGGTGATGTTCCCGTCGTCATATGCCGCGTAGGCCTCCTGCAACTTCATTGGACGCGGCAGTGATCCGACGAGCTCGGTGGGAATCGGCATGGTTGCTTCCTCTCCTTCTCGGCGGCTGGAAGGCGACCGGTCCGACGTCGCGGCGGGATCCGGGTCCTCCCGCAAGGTCGAGACCGATCGTTCTCCCTCTTGCCCGCGCGACGATATAGCCCGGCGCAGGCCGAGTCAAGACGCGTCGGGAACCGCTTCAGCCGAGCTGGTTGTGCGACTCGAGCAGGAGCCGCCCGAGCTGCTGACCGCGCCGTGCAGCGTCCTGGTCGCCCTCGCCCGCGGCCACGATCGAGCCCTTCATCAGGATGTGCCACTTGCGCGCGAAGTCCTCGGGGTCCTTGATGCCGGCTTGGCGCGCGAGGTCCTCGATGATGCTGCGGATGCCCGCCAGATACGAGGTGCTGGCACGGCGCACCGCGTCGCCGTTGTCCCCGTGCTCGAGCATCACGTTGATGAACGCGCAGCCCTCGAAGTCGGGATGGCGAAACCACTCGTCGAACACTTCGAAGACGGCGAGCAGCCGTTCGGCGGGATCGGTGGTGCGGCGCTCCACCTCCGCCTGCAACCAGTGGCGCGTCCACACCTCGTCGCGCCGTTCGAGGAAGGCGAGCACGAGCTCCTGCTTGGACCCGAAGTGCCGGTACAGGGTCTGCCGGGCCACGCCAGAGCGCTCGATGATCGCGTCCACCCCCACCGCCTGGATGCCCCGCCGCGAGAACAGGTCGTACGCCGCGTCGAGGATCCGCTCACGGGCAGGGGCCCCGGTGGCCGTGCCCTCGGGAAGGGTGGTTGCCGTGCGAGCCATTGATCCGAATGTACACCGCTGGGCGGCGCTCAGCCCCGATCTGGGACAGAACGATCAGTCTGATTTGTGACGGTTGCGCACCACCACGCGCGCCCCGTTCGCGGGGATCATCGTCACGTTGCGATGCACCGCACGCTCTGGCTCCGGGTCGGCCGCCTCGATGTCGAGCCGGCGCACCATCGCGTCGAGCACCACGCGCTGCTCGGCCATCGCCAGCGCGGCCCCGAGACAGCGGCGGATGCCGCCGCCGAACGGGATCCACTCGTACGTGCCGGGCTTGTGGCCGAACCAGCGCTCGGGCTTGAACGCGAACGGCTGCGGATAGAGGTCCTCGCGGTGGTGGATCAGCAGGATGCTCATCGTCACCGGCGTGCCCGCCGGCACCGCGTAGTCGCCGAGGCGCCAAGGCACGCTCACGCGGCGGCCGATGATCGGAATCACAGGCCGCGAGCGCATGCCTTCGGTGATCGTCGCCTCGATCGTGGCCTCGGCGTCCTGGTCTGAGCGCACCGCGTCGTACAGGAGGTCATAGGCGTGCGGCGTGCGCACCAGCCGCTCCCAGGTCCAGGCAAGCGAGTTGGCCGTCGTCTCGTGGCCCGCGAGCACGAGCGTGAGCAGCTCGTCGCGCAGCTCCTCGTCCGTGAGCGCCTCGCCGTCGTCGGTGCGGGCGCGCAAGAGCAGCGAGAGGATGTCGCGCCGCTCCTCGAGGTCGGTCGCGCGGCGGCGCGCGGCGATCACTGCGTAGGTGGGAGCGTCGAGGAAGCCGAGGCCGAACTTCGTCAGGCCGTTCGGCTCCGCGCTGTTCAGGTTCATCAGCTCGGCGAGCTGCGCGACCGGCCAGGTGGAGGCGGCGAGCAGGTACTTCGTGGCCATCCGCAGGCCGTATTCGAGCGTGCCCGGCTTGGGCCGTCCTTCGATGCCGAACACGCCGGCCATGATCACGTCGAGCGTGATCGCCTGCATCCGCGGCGCGAGCGAGAACGGCCGGCCCACCGGCCAGCGCTCGATCTCGCGCTCGGCCACGTCGGCGATCATCTCCACGTAGCGCTCGATCGCCTCGCCGTGGAACGCCGGCAAGAGCAGCTTGCGCTGGCGCATGTGGCGCGGCCCGACGGCGGTGAGCACGGAGTTCGGCCCCACGATCGGCCTGAGCGGCGACTCGCCCGTGAGCGACGGCGCGAGCCCCGGCTTGGCCGTGAAGAGCGAGCGCACGTGGTCGGGATGGCTCGTGATCACGGGCCGGCCGGGAATCGTCCCGCGCATGCGGAACACCTCCCCCAGCTCGCGCCGCGCCCAGAACACGAACTGGATCTGGCGCTGGCTGAAGCGGAGGACCTGTAGCGCGAGCGGCAGGTCGACGCTCGGCGGCAGCGGAAACGCGGCTGCTTCGTCGGGCTCGAGCGGACCGGCGGGCGACGGCGGCGCCTCCCCCACCAGCCCATCGCTCATCGGCAACAGTGCTTCGGCGGCC
Organism: Thermoleophilaceae bacterium; assembly: GCA_036491015.1. Classification (GTDB taxonomy): domain Bacteria; phylum Actinomycetota; class Thermoleophilia; order Solirubrobacterales; family Thermoleophilaceae; genus JAICJR01. Next base: position 5,168 of record DASXCV010000252.1, read on the forward strand.
TCCATTACACGTGGCATTGTGTCATAGAACGGTGTCACATAGCGGCAGCCATGCCCTCCGCATGCTCGGTCGCAGCGACCCGGCTCCCCTGCACGTACGCGCGCAGCACGTCCCTATGCGTGATCCAACCCACGATCCTGTCGCCGTCCGGGGCGAGCACGGGCAGCCCCGCCTCCTCGCTTTCCCCGAGTAGCCTGCCCCCGCGTTCGAGCGTCTCGTCGGAGCGCAGCTCCGGCACCGGGCGCGCGAGATCGCGTGCCGTCTCGCTTCCATCACCGTCGGTGAGGGCCGGCTGCAGATCGTCCGCGGACACGACTCCCACCAGAGCCTGATCCTCGCCGACCACCGGCAGCCCGTCCGCGGCGTGCGTCAGCCGCTCCACCAGCGCCTCGAGTGGGAGCTCCGGCGGGACGCTCTCCGGCACGGTGCGCATCGCATCCGCGACCGTCAGCCGCTGCATCGGCCCGGGCGCGGCACGTGCGTCGATGTCGATGCCCCGTCGCCGCAGCTTGAGCGTGTAGATCGTGTCGCGGGTGAGCAGATTGCCCAACCCGGCGGCGATCACCACCGCGAGCATCAGCGGCAGGATGATCGCGTAGTCGCCCGTCAGCTCGAAGATGATCAGCACCGCGGTAATCGGGGCTCGCGCCGAGGCCGCGAACACTGCGCCCATCCCCACAAGCGCGTACGCGCCGGGCGTCGTGACCCAGCCCGGGATCAGCACGTGGAAGGTCTGCCCGAAGGCGGCGCCCAGCATCGCGCCCATGAACAGCGACGGCGCGAAGACTCCACCCGAGCCGCCGATGGCGATCGTGAGGCTCGTGGCCACGAGCTTTCCCGCCAGCAGGAGCACGAGGAAGCCGATCACGTAGCGGCCACTCACGGCGGCGTGCAGCACGGGGTAGCCGACGCCGTACATCTGAGGCAAGACCAGCAGGAGCAGGCCGAGCAAGAGGCCGCCGGCGGCCGGCCGCAGCCAGTCGGGTCCCTTCCACACGCGGTCGGCCAGATCCTCGCCTCCATAGAGGATGCGGATGAACGCGATCCCCACCACAGCGCCGGCGATGCCGAGCATCGCGTAGAGCAGATACTCGCCGCCTGAGTGGAGCTGGAAGCCGGGCAGGGATAGGAAGGCCGCCGAGCCGAACGCCAGCCGGCCCATGGCGGACGCGGTGACGGAGCTGACCACGACGATCGCGAACGATTCCGTCTGGAAGTCGCGAAGGATCACCTCGAGTGCGAAGAAGACGCCGGCGATCGGCGCGTTGAACGTGGCGGAGATCCCGGCGGCGGCACCGCACGCCACGAGCAGACGCAGGCGGCGCTCCGGGAGCCGTGCCGCCTGTCCGATGGTCGAGCCAAGCGCCGAGCCGATCTGCACGATCGGCCCCTCCCTGCCCACCGAGCCGCCGGAGCCGATGCAGAGCGCGGACGCCAGCGCCTTGACGATCGACACCTGAGGCCGGATACGCCCGCCCTTGCGAGCCACCGACAACATCACCTCCGGCACGCCGTGGCCGCGGGCCTCGGGTGCGAAGCGCGCCACGAGCGGTCCGTAGAGCAGCCCGCCGATCACCGGCGCGATCAGGAGGCACGCGGCACCAGCCCCGGGCAGCCACGGACTCGCTGGGTGCGGATGCGCACCGGGTTGCGTGCTCCCGGTGAAGAGCCAGGTGAACCCCTCGATCATGTAGCGGAAGGCGATCGCGCCGAGGCCCGCCCCACCTCCGACCAGGAGGGCGAGCAGGACGAGGCTCCAGTCGCCGGCACCTAGGCGCTGGAAGCGACCGGGGGCGATCCGGGCTCTTAGCGAGTCGCGAAGTTGGCCCCGCCTGCCGGAGCCGTTCGTGGGATCAATCGCCAAGCGGTGCCACCACAGTGGTGGTACCCCGCGGGCGTCCGGCGTCGCGTCAGCTGTCTGACCGAATCAGGCGAATACGGCGAGCGGCAGCACCGCGCTGACGATGTACTGGCCGGCGTCGACGATCTCGCTGATCTTCAGATCGACGCACAGGCTCGCCAGCACGTACGCGTCCTCGGGCGATAGCGGTCGCGTGTCGGTGAGGTACGCGACCATCGCGCGGAGCGCGTCCTGCGCGGCCACGAACAGATCGGGCCCCACGCCCGTGGTGGCGTAGAAGCCGCCCGCGTCCACGCGCGGGGTGAGTGGTCCCGGCGAGGACCACTGCGGCGCCGGGATCGAGCGGCCCTTCTCCACCGAGAGGCGGAACGTGCCCGCCATCGGCGCCTCGATGCCGGTCACACACACCTCCCCATCCCCCTGCGCGCCGTGGGCGTCGCCGCAGCTGAACAGGCCGCCCGCGACTCGCACCGGCAGGTAGAGCGTGCTGCCCTGCACGAGCTGGCGCGTGTCCATGTTGCCGCCGAAGGTCCCGGGCGGCATCACGGCCTGCTCGCGCGCGCCCGCGGGACACACTCCCATCGTCCCGAAGAAGGGCTCGACCGGGATCTTGGCCACGTCGTCGAGCGCTGACACCTCGCCCGTCAGGTCGAAGATGCGCAGGTACGGATCGGGAAAGTCGTCGGGCAGCAGCCCGAGGCCCGGCAGGATCGCGGTCCAGCCCCACTCACGGGTCTCCACCGAGAGGATCTCCACCTTCAGCGTGTCCCCCGGCTCGGCGCCCTCCACATACACGGGCCCGACGAGCGGATAGAGCCGGCCCATGTCGAGCGAGCCGAGCACCTCGGCGGTCGAGTCCGGCGTGATCTGCCCGTCGCTCACCTCGCGCGTGAGAACGCTGATCTCGTCGCCGCTCGCGATGCGCAGCGTGGGCTCGTTGCCCTCGTCCCAGAGGTAGTGCACCTGGTCTTCCGGGACCGCGTGCGCCATCGCAGGCGCGATCCTCTCACAAGGGCGCTAGACGGTCGATTCCGCCGATGTGGCCGGCGCGCGCTCGGGCCGCTCCCGCAACCGGAAGGCGAGCACGGCGGCGCCGAGCGTGACCGCCACGCCCACGAGGGCGCCCGCGGCGAGCGCGTCGCCGTAGGCCGTCGGGCCCACGCGCGAGCCGAGCTCGCTGAAGAACACCGTGCCGGCGATGGTCACGCCGAGCGCGTTGCCAATCTGCTGCGCCGTGCTGAGCACGCCGGACGCCGAGCCGGCGTTTTGCGACGGCGTCCTGCCGAGCACGGTCGTCATCACGGTGGGCATGAACACGCCTGCGCCGAGTCCCACGAACACGAAGGCGACCATCAGCGGCAGCGCCGGCAGCGTGCTGACCGTGCCCGCCGCGGTGAGGGCTGCGAGCACCAGCCCCCCGGACGCCACCGTCGCGGCGCCGGTGAGCAGCCGGTCGTGTGGGATCCACGCGAGCCGCCCGGTGTTGAGCGACGCGGTGACGAAGGTCACGGCGAGCGGGGTGAACAGCAGGCCGGAGACGATCGGGCTGTAGCCGAGGCCGTCCTGGAAGTAGAGGCCGAGCAGCAGGAAGAACGAGGTGACCATCCAGAACAGCAGCACCACGCTCACGCCGATGCGGAAGCTGCGCTCCCGGAAGAGGCTCAGCTCGACGAGCGGCGAGCCGCCGCGCGCGGCCACGGCGCGCTCGTGCCGCAGCCACAGCGTCGCCACGGGCAGCGCGGATGCGAAGGCCACCGGCACCCACCACGGCCAGCCTGCCTCGCGTCCCTCCACGAGCGGGAAGACGACGAGGCCGAGGGCGAGCGAGCCGAGCGCCACGCCGCCGAGGTCGAGCCGGCGCGCCTGCTCGGAGCGCGACTCGGGCACCAGCCGGGCGGCCGCGATGAAGGCTGCGATCCCCACGGGCACGTTGATCAGGAACACGCTGCGCCACTCCATGCCGAGCACGTTCAGGGAGATCAGCCCGCCGCCGAGAATCTGACCGAGGATGCCGCCGGCGCCCTGAACGGCGCCCATCAGCGCGAAGCAGCGCCCGCGCTCCTCAGGCGGGAACTCCACCTGGATCACGGACAGCATCTGGGGGAACATCAGCGCGGCCGAGATGCCCTGCACGAAGCGGGCGCCGAGCAGCGCGCCCGGCGTGGGCGCGGCGCCGCAGAGCGCGGAGCCGATCGTGAAGCCGGCGAGGCCGAGCTGGAAGCAGCGGCGGCGGCCGTAGATGTCCCCGAGGCGCCCGCCGGTGATGAGGCCGAGCGCGTAGGCGAGCACGTACACGGCCACGAGCCACTGGATCTCGCCCGGCGAGGCGTGCAGGTCGGCCTGGATCGAGGGCGCGGCGACGTTGACGATGAACACGTCGACGATCGCCATGAACGCCGCGGTGAGCACCACCGGCAGCATGAGCCAGCGGCGGGGATTGAGGGTCGGTGTGGAGGTCATAAGAGCACTGTGCGACAATTCGTAAGCAGGTACAAGAGAGGGGCTTATCCTGGTATCAAAAGCACCACCCAATCAAGTCCGTCCGAAGGCAGAACGATCCGGCGAGGCAAAACGTGACCTCCACCGGAAAGAAATCTCGGACGGCAACGGCGCGGCGCGGCGAGCGGAGCTCGCTGACTTCCTAAACGCACGCAGGGCCGCCTTACAGCCCGCGGATGTCGGCCTTCCGGGCGGCGGCCGCAGGCGTACGCCCGGTCTGCGGCGCGAGGAGGTGGCGGCGCTCGCCGGGGTCGGCACCACCTGGTACACGTGGCTCGAGCAGGGCCGCGACGTGCGCGCGTCACTCGACGTCCTCGAGGCGCTCGCGCGCGCACTCAAGCTCACTCCCGCCGAGCGCGCCCACCTCGTCACGCTCGGCCGCGGCGAGCAGGCTCCTCCCCCGCCCCCCGAGCGCGAGCACGCGTCGGCCACGGTGCGCCGGCTCGTCGAGAACCTCGACCCGAGCCCCGCCTATCTGCTCGGCCGGCGCTCGGACTACCTGGGCTGGAATCGCGCCTGCAGCGTGCTCTTCGGCGACCTGTCGCTCGTCCCGCCGGGTAAGCGAAACCACCTCTGGCTCACCTTCATGGATCCCGCGCGGCGCGCGCTGATGGGCGCCGAGTGGGATAGGACCGCGCGCCGGCAGGTGGCCCGTTTCCGCGCCGACTACGCCTCACACGTAGGCGACCCGCAGTTCGACAAGCTGGTCGACAGCCTGCTCGAGCAGAGCCCGGACTTTCGCATGCTGTGGTCGCGCCACGAGGTGGCCTCGAGCGGCGAGGGCCGCAAGGAGATCAACCACCCAGTGGCCGGCAAGCTGTTCTTCGAGCACGCGATGTTCCGCCACGGCGAGAACCCCGAGCACCGGCTGCTGCTCTACTCGCCGCTGCCTGACGGGAACACACCGGCGAAGCTCGCGAAGCTGCTCAGGCGGAAGTAGCCACCAAGCCGCGGATCAGGTCCGCGCCGCGCTCCCCCACCATGATCGCGGGGGCGTTGGTGTTGCCGCCGGGGATCACCGGCATGATCGAGGCGTCGGCCACGCGCAGGTTCTCCACGCCGCGCACGCGCAGCTCGGCATCCACCACGGCGTCGTCGTCCGAGCCCATCTTGGAGGTGCCGACCGGGTGGTAGATCAGCTCCACGCGCCTGCGCAGGTCGGCCGCGAGGTCGTCGTCGCTGTCCACGCCCGGGCCGGGGAAGATCTCGCGCGCCGCGGTCTCGGCGAGCGGCCCGGCGGCCGCCATCTCGCGCGCCAGCTTCATGCCGGCCACGAGCGCCTGCACGTCCTCGGGCTCGGACAGGGAGTTCGTGAGGATGCGCGGCTTGGCCGCCGGGTCGGACGAGCGCAGCCTGATCTCGCCGCGGCTCTTCGGCGTGACCAGCACCGGGCCGAGCGTGAACGCGTGGCCCTCGAACTCGTCGAAGCCGTTGTCGTTGAA
>DASXCV010000253.1:0-1891 GCA_036491015.1 Thermoleophilaceae bacterium
TGAAGAGCACGCTGAACGTGCTCTACGTGCTGCTCGCGCTGTCGATCATCGTGAGCCTGTTCGGCATCGTGAACACGCTTGTGCTGTCGGTGTTCGAGCGCACGCGCGAGATCGGGATGCTGCGCGCCGTCGGCATGACCAGGCGCCAGACGCGCCGCATGATCCGCCACGAGAGCGTGATCACCGCGCTGATCGGCAGCGTGACCGGCATCGGCCTGGGGATCGTGCTCGGCGCCCTGCTGGCAGCCCGCGTGAACGAGATCAACTTCTCGGTGCCGGTCGGCCGGCTGCTCATCTTCGTGCTCGCAGCCGTGATCGTCGGCCTCCTGGCCGCGATCTTCCCCGCCCGCCGGGCCGCGCGGCTGCGGCCGCTCGAGGCGCTGTCGTACGAGTAGTGCGCGGTGCGCGGTGCGCAGTGCGCGGTGCGCGGTGCGCGCTCCCGCAGCGATCTTCCGCCCGCGGCAGCTCCCTTCCGCGCGCTGGCGAATTCGTCAAGAAAGTTGACCCCTGGTCAAAGAGATTGACCACGGGTCAAATCTGTTGACAAGGAGTTTGACCCGGGAGCAAGTTTCTTGCCGGGGAAGCAAGTTCGTTGCCGAATTCGCCAGTGCGCGAGTGGGGGTAGTGCGCGTGCGGGTGTGCGTGGGGAATTGCGCGTGCGGGTGTGCGAGGGGGAATTGCGCGCGGGTAAAGGGCTAGTCGGCGCTTGCCAAGTCGAGCACGACCTTGCCCAGCGCGCCGCGCTCCTCGATCAGGCGCATCGCCTCGCCCGCCTGCTCGAGCGGGAAGCGGTTGCCGACGATGGGGCGGACGTGGCCCGAGCGGACCATGCCGTCGAGCTCCTCGGCGAGCTTCGCGGTGAAGTCCGGCTTGCTGAGCACGAAGGCGCCCCAGCCGGCGCCCACCACGTCGACGTTGTTCAGGAGCAGCCGGTTGACCTTCACCTCGGGGATCGAGCCGCCGGTGAAGCCCACGACGACGACGCGTCCCTGCTCACGCAGGGAGCGGAGGCTGTCGGTGAAGCGGTCGCCGCCCACGGGGTCGAGCACCACGTCGACGCCGCCGCCGGACAGCTCCTTCGCGTCGTCCTTCCAGGCGCCGTCGGAGCGTACGACGTGGTCGGCGCCGGCCTCGGTCGCGATCCGTTCCTTCTCGTGGCTCGAGACGACGGCGATCGTCTTCGCACCCAACGCCTTGGCCACCTGGAGGCTGGCCGTGCCCACCCCCCCGGCGGCGCCGTGCACGAGCACCCACTCGCCATCGGCGAGCCGGCCGCGGTACTTCAGCGCGAACAGCGCGGTGTGGTAGTTGAGGACAAGGGCGGCGCCCTGGGCGAAGTCGAGCTCGTCGGGCAGCGCGAACGTCATCGCGGGCGGGGCCACGGCTCGCTCGGCCATCGCTCCGAGCAGCGTCATCGCGGCCACGCGCTGGCCGGGCTCGAACGACGGGTCGGAGCTCTCCACCACCACGCCGGACACCTCGGCGCCCGGCACGAACGGCAGATCGGGCTTGAACTGGTAGAGCCCGCGCGACTGGAGCACGTCCGGGAACGACACGGCCGCGGCCTTCACGTCGATCACCACGCCCTGGCCGGGACTGGAGAAGTGGCTCGCCTCGGGCTCGGGCGCGTCGACCACCTTCACGGCGTCCGGTCCGTCGAGCTCTGCGATCTGGAGCGCGCGCATGCGGGCGCGAAAGCTACAGCGCCTCGGCGCTGAAGGTGTTGCGCAGGGCGCCGATACCCTCGATGTCGACCTCGAACACGTCGCCGTCGGCCAGGAAGCGCGGCGGCTCCATCGCGGAGCCGACGCCCGCGGGCGTGCCGGTGAGGATCACGTCGCCAGGCTCGAGGGTGGTCCAGATGGTGATGTAGGCGATGAGGTCGGGAACG
>DASXCV010000254.1:0-3747 GCA_036491015.1 Thermoleophilaceae bacterium
CGCCACAACGCGGGCAACGCCTCCTACGGCGCGCTCAACCTGGTGAACGCGCTGCGCGTGTCGAGCGACGTCTTCTTCTACCAGGTGGGCCAGCGGCTCGGCGACTCGTGCGGCGGCCTCCAGCTCCAGAAGTGGGCGAGCAAGCTCGGCATCGGCCACAAGACGGGCATCGACCTGCCGAGCGAGAACGCCGGCTTCCTGCCCACGCCGAAGGCGATCGACAAGCTGCACAAGCAGTACCCCAAGATCTTCAACCTGCCCTGGGAGCCGGGCGACAACGTGAACTTGGCCGTCGGTCAGGGCTACCTCGAGGCCGACCCGCTGCAGATGGCGGTGGCCTACGCGGCGATCGCCACCGATTACAAGGTGCGGCCGCACCTCGCGATGCGGGTGGAGGACAGCCAGGGCCGCGCGATCCAGCAGTTCTCCACGCCCTCGCGCCGGAAGATGAACATCCCGCTGCTGTACCGCCAGACGATCATGGATGGCCTGTACCAGGCGGCGAACGCCGGCGGCGGCACCTCGGCGGACGTGTTCAAGGGCTTCCCGATCAAGGTCTGCGGCAAGACCGGTACGGCCGAGAAGGGCGCCGGGCGCCCGGACCAGTCCTGGTACGTGGTGATGGCGCCGTGCCCGAACCCGCAGTACGTGGTGGCGGTCACCGACGAGCAGGGCGGCTTCGGCGCCCAGACGGCGGCGCCCGACGCCCGCCGTATCCTGGCTGCGTTGTTCGGGATCAAGAGCCTGGAAAACAAGGTCGTCAGGGGGTCGAGCAAGACCCTGTAGGGGTCGGCTCGTTAGGGTGAGACGCAGATGACCGCCACTCCGTACGGCGCATCGGTCAAGGGCTTCCGCGAGGAGGAGCGCCCGGCAAGGGCGATTCCGCTGCTCCGCGTGGACCCGCTGCTGTTCCTGGCCACGGCGGGGCTCGTGGGCTTCGGGATCTACACGATCTACTCGGCCACGAGCGGCGACATTGCGGGCAGCCCCTACTACTACGTGATCCGGCAGGGGGTCTACGCGGGCGTCGGGGGTGTCCTGATGCTGCTCATCTCCCGCTTCGACTACTCGCGCCTGAGGGAGTGGCGCTGGGGGATCTACGGGCTGATGCTGTTCACGATCCTGATGACCCTGGCGCTGGGTACGGCGTCACACGGGTCGAAGCGCTGGATCAACTTCCCGTTCTTCAACTTCCAGCCCTCGGAGCTCGGCAAGGTGCTGCTCACGCTTGCGCTTGCCGGCTTCCTGGTCGACCGTACGCGGCGTCTCGGTGAGCGCGAGACCACCGCGCGGATCATGTTCCTGGCTGTGGTCCCGGCGATGCTGGTGATCGTCCAGCCGGACCTGGGCAGCGGCTTCGTGTACATCGCGATAGCGCTTGCCCTCCTGTTCATTGCGGGCACCAAGTGGACGCACTTCGCGGCACTCGGCACCCTCGGCGCGGTGGCAGTCACACTCGTGCTGGTGGTGGCGCCGATGGCCGGCTTCCACGTGATCAAGGAGTACCAGGTGCAGCGCCTCACCGCGTTCGTGCACCCGACCGACAACCCGCGCGAACAGGGCTATCAGCTCAAGGAGTCAATTACCGCGATCGGCTCAGGTGAGAAGAGAGGACGCGGTTCAACCGGGGCGACGCAGACCAAGCTCGACTTCATCCCCGAACACCACACGGACTTCATCTTTTCGGTGGTGGGGGAGGAATTCGGATTCGTGGGCGCGGCGATCGTCCTGTCCCTGTATGCCCTCCTGATATGGCGAGGGCTTCGTATCCTTACTATGGCGAAGAACCTTTATGGCAGCCTGGTAGCGGGAGGCATCATCGTGATGCTTATGTTCCAGGTCTTCGTCAATGTCGGCATGACAGTGGGAATCATGCCCATCACGGGGGTGCCCCTACCCTTAATGAGTTACGGCGGCTCCTCTGTGATAGTCACATTGCTGGCAATAGGTCTGCTTCAGTCGATCCACGTGCAGGCACGCGAGATCGCTCAGACCAAGGGCCGTCAGACACTTCTATGAGAGGAAATCTTGAGAAAACGAGTACTCGTCACGGTGGACCGTGGCGAAACCCGAGTCGCCATTCTGGAGGCGGAGGGGGATCCCTCACCCAGGAATGACTCGGGTGACCAGAAGCCGACCGGCGGAAGGCGCCGGAGCGGTGGCAAGCCCTCCCCGAAGAGGGAGGAGTTGGACGGCAACCACGTGGCCGAGCTGTATATCGAGCGCCGTGGAAGCCGATCGATAGTCGGAAACATCTACAAGGGCAAGGTCGACAACGTCCTGCCCGGCCTCGAGGCGGCGTTCGTCGACATCGGCCTCGACAAGAACGGCTTTCTGCACGCCGACGACATCGTCATGCCCGGCGTGGAGGTGGCCCGCCGCGGCCGCGGCGGCAAGGGGCAGCGCATCACCGAGCTGCTCAAGCCCGGCCAGGAAATCGTCGTGCAGGTGATGAAGGACCCGCTCAAGACGAAGGGCGCGCGACTCACCATGCAGCTCTCGATCGCCGGCCGCTACCTCGTGTACGTGCCGCAGGGCGAGGGAGTCGGCGTATCGCGCCGGCTCGAGGACAAGGAGCGCGACCGCCTGCGCAAGGAGACGGCGAAGCTCGATCTCGGAGGAGGCGGCGCGATCATCCGCACGGCCGCCCGCGGCGCCAAGCGCGTGGACTTCGAGCGCGAGATCAAGTACCTGCACAAGCTGTACGAGGTGCTGCAGAAGCGCGCGAAGGACACCGCCGCCCCGGCGATGGTGTTCCAGGAGGCGGACCTTTCCGTGCGCGTGGTGCGCGACATCTTCTCCGCGCACTTCGAGGACGCCCTCGTGGACGACCAGAAGGCGTTCGAGCGGCTGGTGTCCTTCCTGACCCGGACCGCGCCGGAGCTCGTCGAGCGCGTCGAGCTCTACAAGGACGCGGACAAGCCGCTGTTCGAGCACTTCGGCATCGACGAGGTGATGAAGTCGACGCTCAGCCGCAGGGTGGACCTGCCGAGCGGCGGCTACCTGATCATCGACTACGCCGAGGCGATGACGGTGATCGACATCAACTCGGGCTCGTTCACCGGCCGCGGCAAGGGCGCGCGGCTCGAGGACACGATCTCGAAGACCAACCTCGAGGCGGCCGACGAGGTGGTGCGCCAGCTGAGGCTGCGCGACATCGGCGGCATCATCGTCATCGACTTCATCGACATGGCGCGGGCGCGCAACCGCGACGCGGTGCTGAAGACGCTGCGCAAGGCGCTCGACGAGGACCGCACCAAGACCTACGTGATGGAGATCTCTCCGCTCGGGCTCGTGGAGATGACGCGCCAGAACGTGACGGACGGCGTGCGCGAGATCCTCACCAAGCCGTGCCCGACCTGTCACGGCGACGGCGTGGTGCTGTCGGAGGAGACGGTCGCGATCGAGGTGGAGCGCAAGCTGCGCGACCTCGCGGCCGACAAGCCGAACGTCGAGGCGTTCCTGATCCAGGTGAACCCGCGGGTGTCCTCCGTGCTGCTCAGCGGTCCGGGGCAGCCGCCGCTGCTCGAGATCGAGGAGGACGTGCACAAGCACTTCCACTTCGAGGGCTCGGAAGGCCTGCCGATCGACCACTTCGCGGTCACCCTCGAGGGCACCCGCGCCGAGATCGAGGAGCGCGCGCTCCCGTTCCGCGAGGGCGAGGAGGTGCTCGTCACGATCGAGGAGCCACACATGTACAACGAGGACGACGCCGTCGCGAAGGTGGACGGCTACGTGATCTCGGTC
>DASXCV010000255.1:0-6046 GCA_036491015.1 Thermoleophilaceae bacterium
ACGCGGGCGTCCTCCTCGCGCTTTGCCTGACGGACGCGCAGCTCCTGCGTGGTCGGATCCTCGTCCGGATCGAGCGTGCGGTCGTCCTCGGGCGCGATCATGCCGCCGCTCCCATCCCCTCGAGCTCGCGCGTGCGCGCGAGGTGCTCCAGAGCACGTGCCTCGATCTGGCGAACGCGCTCGGGCGAGATGCCGAGCCGCCGGCCGGTCTCCCGCAGCGGCGCCGGGTCCTCGCCGCTCATGCCGAAGCGCAGCACGACGACGTCGCGCTCGCGCTCCGAGAGCTGGTCGAGCGCGCGCTGCAGGGTCTGCCGGCGAAGGCTCACGCTCACCTCGTCCTCGGGCTCCGGCCGGTCGCTCGGGAGCAGGTCGCCGAGCGAGCTGTCGCCCTCCTCGCCCACCGGGCGGTCGAGGCTCGTGATCGTGCGCGCGGCCTCGCGCACCTCCTCGACCTGGTTCACAGGGAGCTCGGCCCCCGTGGCGATCTCGTCGTCGGTGGGCGGACGCCCGAGCTTCGTGGACAGGTCGCGCTCCACCTTCGCGATCTTGCGCTCGCGCTGGCCGATGTGCACGGGGATGCGGATCGTCCGCGCCTTGTTGGCGATGCCGCGCTGGATCGCCTGGCGGATCCAGAAGGTCGCGTAGGTCGAAAACTTGTAGCCCTTGCGCCAGTCGAATTTCTCGACCGCTCGGATCAGTCCGAAGATGCCCTCCTGGATCAGGTCGAGCAGCGGCAGGTCGTGTCCCTGGTACTTCTTCGCCAGCGACACGACGAGGCGCAGGTTGGAATTGATCATGCGCTCCTTGGCCGCCATGTCGCCGCGCTCGACGCGTTTGCTCAGCTCCACCTCCTCCGCGGCGCTCAGCAGCGGGTAGCGCCGGATCTCGTTGAGGAAGAGCTGCAGAGCATCGGTGGTGATGCCGGCGAGGTCGATGTTCGAGTAGTGCGTGGGCTCGGGCACCGCGCGGCCGCAGTCGTCGCTCACGCGCACGCCGCGCGCCTCGAGCGACTCCTGGAGCTCGGCGGCTTCGTCCTCCGACAGATCGAGCTCCTGCGCGAGCTCGGTGAGGTCGGACAGGTTCACGCAGTCGTCCTCCTCGCCGTGCTCGATCAACTTGTCGATGCGGGTCTGGAGTTCGGCTGCGCCAGTCATCACGTTTCTCCTGGGGCGATTTGAGGCTCGGGCCGCTCGGGAGGTTCCTCCGGCGGATCCGGATCGGGCTCGGGGACGACAGGGTCAGGCGGATCCGGCTGCTCGGGCGGCTCGGGATCCGGAACGATCGGGTTGCCAGGATCCGGCGCCGGGCTCGGCACAGGATCTGGCACGACCGGGTCAGCCGGATCCGGCATCGGCTGCTCGGGCGCACCGGGTGTGGACGGGACTTCCATCTGCTTCGCCTGTACCCCGGCCAAATCGGGGCAAAACGAAGCTAGAGACGGGCAACGATCGCTGCAACCACCGCCTCGAGAACCGGGCCCATGGGCACTCCCGCCACGGTGCCCGCGCCGCTCACCACACGCGGGGCGCCGTCGTTGCTCACCATCTGCACCTCCACCGCGACGGGCACGGGTTGGTTCCCGGCCACGAGGCCGCCGGCGATCCCGCCGAACAGGCCGCCGAGCCCGCCGCCGACGCTCGAGCCGAGGTAGCTCGCCAGCGCGCTCGGCGTGAAGCTCGCGCGCACGCTGACCTCGTACACGTGCTGTCCGCTCTGCTTGTCGAGGTTGAAGCTCTGGGTCACGAGCGGACCCGAGCGGACGTCCGTGAGGTGGATGTGCGCCGCGCCGAAGTGGTCGAGCTTCTGCAGCACCTTCTGCCCGCCGCTCCCCAGCTGCACGGTCAGTCCGCTGCCCGTCACGTCGATCGAGTCGCCGTGCTGGAACAGCAGCCGCAGGGCCGGGAAGGCGTGCAGCGACACCTGCGCATCGCCGCCGTCCTTCGTCAACCGGTGCTCGATCTTGCTTGCCGCGATGGGGGGCAGCAGGAGCTGGCTCAGCACCAGCACGACGAGCAGGACGGCCACGACCACACCGATCGGGAGGGCTACGCTTCGACGCATACAATCCGGAAGTCTCCCGGAGAGGTGGCCGAGTGGCTGAAGGCACTCGCCTGCTAAGCGAGTAGGGGGCGCAAGCTCTCTCGCGGGTTCGAATCCCGCCCTCTCCGTACGCACGCACACGGGCGCCCCCGAGTTCGAGGGGGCGTCGGTCTCTCATGGGAAACTAGTCAGGGGTTCTCCTGCATGCTGCGCGCCTGGGTCGTAGTGAGCGTCGTGATGGTGAGCATCGCTTTCTGCGCTGCGAGCCGGACCGCGCGGGCGGACGTGCCGCGCCGCGCGCCGCTCACCGCGATCCTCATCCACGGCGGCGGCTGGCTGCACGTGGGCCCGTACTACGTCGCGACGATGGAGCAGCTCGCCTACCGCTACCGGCGGCGCGGCATCCGCGTGTTCAACATCGACTACGCGCCCGGCGGCGAGGCCTCGCTTGCGTCGGTCACCGCCACCTACGACAAGATCCGCCGCCGCGTATCCGGGCCGATCGTGGCGGTGGGCGCGTCCGCGGGCGGGCAGCTCGCCCTGATGCTGGCGCGGAGGCGTGAGCTGGCGGGCGTGGTGGCCTACGCGGCTCCCACCGATCTCCTGCATGCCACCGGCTGGCTGCAGTTCGCCGTGCAGGGAGCGTTCACTCCGCCCGACCTCAGGCGCTACAGCCCAGCCCTCGTGGGGGTGCCGCGCCGCACGCCGATCCTCGGCATCTACACCAGCGACGACCCGCTCGTTCCGCCGCCCCAGGCCGATGGGCTGCGCCGGCTGGGCGCGAAGGTGGACATGCTGGCGCCGGGCCCGCTCGACCTGCACTTCATGCACACGGGCGTCAGCCCTCGTGCGTGGGCGCGGGCGGCGCTGGACGAGCGCCGGTTCCTCGATCGAGTAGCCGCGCGAACGCCTCGCCCACATGGCGGTGGTCGGTCCCGCAGCAGCCGCCCACCAGGCTGAGGTTGGGCAGCAGCGGGCCGAGCGCGGCGTAGTCCGCTCCCCACTCGGCGGGATCGCCCTCGTCGAGGTCGTCGGACGCATCCAGCTCCTCATGGCTCTTCTTCGAGGCGTTCGGGCGGACGCCGTGTATGCGCTGGCGCCAGGCACCGCCGTCATCGAGCACGGCCGAGAAGTGCGAGGGGTGCGCGCAATTGACCATGAAGTAGGCGGCGGCGCCGTCGGTCTCCGCATCCACCTCCTCGATCGCCTCGCGCAGCTCCCCGCCGGTGGGTAGGCGGCCGTCGGTCTCGACCGTGAATGAGATCGAGATCGGGATACCGGCCCGCTCGGCCGCGCGCACGAAGCCGATGGCCTCGGCGGGATAGGTGAGCGTCAAGGCGGCGAGGAGGTCCACGCCCACGTCGGCGAACATCCCGATCTCGAGCGCGTGGTAGCGCTCGGCCGCATCGGCGGACATGAGCGTGTGCGGGTCGTAGTCGTCGTCGCGGGGCCCGAGGCAGCCGCTGATCAGGATCGGCGTGTCCTCGGTCTCGTACTCGGCCTTCAGCCCGCGCGCGAACTCCACCGCCTTGCGGATCACCTCGGCGAGACCCTCCCGCGAGTAGCCGAGCAGCGTCGCCCAGTCCTCGTTGGCCCGCCACGTGACCGTGTCGATGATCGCCCCGATCCGATGCCGGCGGGCGAGCTCCAGGAACGGCACCTCGTAAGAACGCAGCGCCTCGAGGCCCGCCTCGTCCTTAAGCACCTCGAACGAGGCGAAGTGCGGCAGTTCGATGCCTCGATGGAAGATCAGCGTGGTCTCCACACCTCCGCCTGTGATGAGCATGTGCGCAGCTTCCCAGCCGCGATGAGGGGGCGCAACTATCCTGCGCACCGTGTTCGGGGCCTACGCCGCCACGGCGGTGATCCTCGTCGCCTCGGTCGTGATCGGGCTCGCGCTGTGGCGGCTATCGGGCTGGGAACGGGCGTCATTCTGCGCGCCCGCCGCCGGCTTCGCGCTGCTGCTCGTCCTGACCGAGGTGGCCGCCCGGCTGCCGGGCCGCACGATCACCGCCGCCGTGGTGGTGGCGGTCGTGTTCCTGGCCGCCGGGCTTGTCCTGCTGGCCGCGCCGTATCCGCCGGCGCTCGTCGCCACCGACGGCTTCATCCTTGCCGTGCTCTCGCTGCTGATCGCCGGCCTGCCATTCGCCGTGAGCGGCCACTTCGGCGTGCTTGGAGTGGGCGACAACAACGACATGTCCGTGCACATGGGAGCGTCGTACTGGCTGCAGACGCACGCCGTCCAGCAGGACGTGATGCTCGTGAAGCCCGGCTACCCGCTCGGCCCGCACGCAATGGCGGCCACGCTCGGCACCGCATTCGGCATCTCGGTGGAGCAGGCGTTCACAGCGGTGCTGATGGCCGTGCCGGCGCTCACCGCGCTCGCGGCCTTCGGCGGCCTCGACCGCCTCGCGCGCGCGCCGCGCCTGATCGGCGCCCTGCTCGTGGGCTTCGCCTACATGGCCGCCTCCTACTACGCGCAGGGCGCGTTCAAGGAGACGATCGAGGGCTTGTTCCTCGTGGCGTTCGTGCTCGGGCTACGAGAGTTCGCGGGCGAGTTGCATTGGCCGCAGGCGCGCCAGGCGGTGCCGCTCGGGGTGATTGCCGCGGGCGCCGTCTACACGTACAGCTTTCCCGGCGCCTACTGGCTGCTTGCTGCCCTTGGGCTCGCGTGGCTGGCGATGGCGCTGCGTGGCGGCCCGGGATTCGTGGCGCGCGCCGTCTATCTCGTGCGCGACTCGGTGTGGCCGCTCGCGGCGGGGGCGCTCGCGTTCGTGGTTGCGATTGCGCCCGACCTGAACCGCCTGATCCACTTCGCCACCTCGCACTACAACAACGAGCCGCCCGCGGGTCTCGGCAACCTCGAGCACGCGATCAGCCCGGCGCAGGCGCTCGGCGTGTGGCTCGCCTCCGACTTCCGCTTCGACCCGCACCCGCGCTGGCTCACGCTGATCGGCCTCGCGCTCGCCGCTGGCGCGCTCGTGTGGGCGCTGTGGGCATGGTGGCGCGACGACGACGTGACGGTGCCGGCTGCGTTCGTCGGCGCGCTGGTGGTCTGGTTCGTGGCCACGAAGACGAAGAACCCGTACAACGCCGCCAAGGGGCTCGCGATCATGTCGCCGCTCGTGATGCTCCTGATCGTGAGCGTCCTGCTGGCGCCGCGCCGCGAGCTGCGCTTCGCGCGGCCGGGGCTCGAGCGATTGCGCGCGCCGGTGGCCGCGGTGCTGGTGCTGCTCGCGGCGGCCTCGAGCTTCCTCGCGCTGCGCGACGCCCCAGTCGGTCCGACCGTCCCGTGGAACCAGCTCAGCGCGTTCCGCCCGCAGATCAAGGGGCAGGTCACCTACGCGCTCTACGACGACGACTTCGCGCTGTGGCAGCTGCGCGACGGGATCATCGGCCGCTTCCGCTTCCTGTACACGCCGCTGCTGATCCCGATCTCGCGCGAGAAGCCGTGGACGCCGGGCCAGCAGGTGGACTTCGACTCGCTCAGCGCCGCCACGCTCGACCGCACTCGCTTCGTGGTCACCTCCAACTCGCCGTTCGTGAGCCAGGTGCCGCCGAACTTCCGGCTCGCCGCGCGCACGCCGCTGTACGAGTTGTGGCAGCGAACCGGGCTCACCGTGCCGCGCCGCGTGCTGGCCGAATCCGGGCGCCCGGGCGCGACGCTCGACTGCACGACGCCAACCGGCCGCGCGCTGTCGCGCAGGCGCGGCACCGCTCACGTGATCCCGGCGCCGGTGGTGGCCGGGCCCGAGACGTGGTCGAGCGACGTGAAGGGCGCCGGCGACTCGGCCAGCCAGCAGCTCAAGCTCCCGCGCGGCAGCTGGGACATCTCGCTCCAGTACGTGTCGCGCGAGCCGCTGACGGTCAGCGGCCATGGCTTCAGCACCAAGCTGCCCGGCAACCTGGCGCGGCTCGGCCCGTACTTCGTCGTGGGCCGGGTCACGAGCGACGGCAGCACGCCCGTCACCGTCAACGCGAAGGTGGCGGAGCTTGGCGCGTTCGGG
>DASXCV010000256.1:0-8080 GCA_036491015.1 Thermoleophilaceae bacterium
ACGTTGATCAGCGAGAGCGACACGGGTGTCTCCTCGATCGCCTCCCGCGAGCCGAACAGGATCTCCCCCATGCGGATCGTGTCCGCGGCGTTCGGCCCGCTCGTGACCGAGCCCATGTACGGCTTGTCGGACAGGGTCTGCAGCGCGTAGACCATGTCGAGGTGGCGCGAGTCGAGCGGCGTGTCGTTGGGCTCGCAGATCGTGCCGCCCGGCGAGTCGAGCTCCGGGAACGCCTGAGACAGCTTCACCAGGTTCTCGAAGTCGTTCATCGTCGCCTCGCGGCGGATGTCGCCCTCGCGCACGAACGGGCAGCCGTACACGGAGGCGAACATCATGTTGTCGCCGCCGATGTGCACGCTCTTCTCCGGGTTGCGCGCCTGGAGGTCGAACTCGCGCGGCGCCTTGGCCACCTGCTCGAGCAGGAAGTCCGGGTCGAGCACGACCTTCTGGCCGTCCACCTTCTGGCCCGCCTTGCGGAACTCCTCGAGCGCCTCGTCGAGCAGGAACTCGACGCCGATCTCGGTGACGATCCGCCGCCAGCCGCGGTCGAGCACCGCCATCGCATCCTGACTCAGGATCTCGTAGCGCGGCAGCCTGTTCACGAACATCCGACGAGTCCTCCTTCGCGAGCGTGCTTGACGGCTGATGCAGCGCGCGCAATCATATCGGGGATGGAACTACAGTTCCACCCTGTCCGAGAAGGCGGCCCGGAGTGACCAAGACCGCCGCCGCGCCGCAGTCGATCGATCGCGCAGCCACGCTCCTCGTGCACCTGCTCGACAGCGAGGGGCCGACCACGCTCGCCGAGCTCACCGAGGCCGCCGACCTCCCGAAGAGCACCACCTCCCGGCTGCTCTCCACGCTCGAGCGCCACGGCCTCGTGCACCAGGCCGGCCAGCGCGGCACCTTCGAGCCCGGGCCGGCGATCATGCGCTTCGCCCACCGCAGCGCGGTGGACCGCACCTTGATCGAGCTGTCCGAGCCGTCGCTCGCGGCGCTGTCCGAGGAGAGCGGCGAGACCGTGAACCTCGCGGTGCCCACCGCGTTCGGGGTCGAGCACCTCGCGCAGGCCGACGCGCGCCACTTCCTCGGCACCGGGCAGTGGGTGGAGCGTCGCGTGGACTACCACTGCACCGCCAACGGCAAGCTGTTCCTCGCGTTCGGCGCCGCCGAGCTGCCGATCGGCAAGCTCGCGCGCCTCACCCCTCACACCGTGCTCGATCGCGAGCAGCTCGAGGAGGAGCTCGCGCAGGTGCGGGCCGACGACTTCGCCACCGCGATCGACGAGCTGGAGGTCGGCCTGAGCGCCATGGCGGCGCCCGTGCGCGGACCCACCGGCGACGTGATCGCGGCTCTCAGCATCTCCGGCCCCGCGATGCGGCTCACGCCGTCGCGGATCGCCGGGCTTCGACCACTGCTCATCGATGAGGCGCGCCAGCTCAGCGAGCGCCTCGGAAATGCGAACAAGGAGGACCGCGCCGCATGACTCACGAGGAGATCCTTCAGCACCTCTACGACGACACGCTCGTGGGCAACGCGCCCGAGGTTCGCGAGAACGTGGAACGCGGCCTCGAGGACGGGCTCGAGCCGGAGCGGATGCTCTACGACGCCCTGATCCCGTCGCTCGAGGAGGTGGGCGCGCGGTTCGAGCGCGGCGACTACTTCGTGCCCGAGATGCTGATCGCGGCCCGCGCGATGCAGGGCGCGCTCGACATCCTGCGGCCGCTGCTCGCCGAGACCGGCGTGGCCACCACCGGCACGTTCCTGATGGGCACCGTCAAGGGCGACGTGCACGACATCGGCAAGAACCTCTGCAACATCATGCTCGAGGGCGCGGGCTTCACCGTGATCGACCTCGGGGTGAACGTGCCGCCGGAGAAGTTCGTGGAGGAGATCGGCAACGTGAAGCCGGACATCGTCGGCTTCTCGGCCTTCCTCACCACCACGATGCCGATGTTCAAGGCGAACATCAACGCGCTCGAGAAGGCAGGCATCCGCGACCAGGTGTTCGTGATGGTGGGCGGCGCGCCGGTCACGCAGGAGTACGCCGACGCTGTGGGCGCGGACGCTTACAGCGCCGACGCCTCGTCGGCCGTCAAGAAGGCCAAGGAGCTGCTCTCGCAGCGCGGAGCCCCGCTGCCGGCGTAGGACCATGAGCGCGCTGGAGCGGATCGAGCACGCCGTCAAAGCACCGGTGTTCGGGTGCCAGATGTGCGGCCAGTGCGTGCTGCACGAGACGGGCCTCACCTGCCCGATGAACTGCCCGAAGACGCTGCGCAACGGGCCGTGCGGCGGCGTGCGGCCCGACGGCACCTGCGAGGTGAAGCCGGAGATGCGCTGCGTGTGGCTGAAGGGCTACGAGCGCTCGCGCCGGCTGCCGCTGTGGCAGGACCACTTCAACGAGCTGCGCCCGCCGGTGGACAACACGCTGCAGGGCAGCTCGTCGTGGAAGAACCTCGTCACGGGGCGCGACCGGCGCACCCCGCCCGGGTGGAATGTCACGCCTTGAGCAAGCCCTGGCGGCCGGCCGCCTCGTGATCACCGCAGAGATGCCGGTGATCGACGGCGGGGGCGTGCCGGAGCTCAACCGCCAGCTCGCGCCGATGCGCGCGTGGGTGGACGCCGTCAACGCCACCGACAACACAGCCGCGCACGCGCACGCCTCTCCCCTGGCCGTGGCGATCGGGCTGATCCAGTGCGGCATGGAGCCGGTGATGCAGCTCGTGTGCCGCGATCGCAACCGGCTCGCCCTGCAGTCCGAGATCGTCGGCGCGGCGATGCACGGGATCGAGAACATCTGCTGCCTCACGGGCGACGACGTGACCGCGGGCGACGAGCCCGAGGCGCGCCGCGTGTTCGACCTCGACGGCCCGCAGCTGCTCGCCGTGGCGAGCACGCTCGCGGGCGGCAGGTACCTGTCGGGGCGGCCGCTCGAGCCCGCGCCGCGGCTGTTCCTCGGCGCAGTCGAGAACCCGGGCGCGCCGCCGTACGAGTACCGCGTGGAGCGCGCCCTCAAGAAGTCCGGCGCCGGCGCCCGCTTCCTGCAGCTTCAGATCGGCTTTCAGCCCGAGCGGCTCGAGCGCTTCATGGCGGGCGCCGTCGAGCTGGGGCTGCACGAGCACCTGGCGCTCATCCCGTCGATCACGATCCTGCGCTCCGCGCGCGCGCTGCGCTTTGTCGACGAGAAGGTGCCCGGCATCGAGGTGCCCGCCGCCGTGATCGAGCGCGTGGAGGCGGCGACCGACCAGCAGGAGGCCTGCTTCGACCTCGCCTACGAGCAGGCCTCGCACGCGCTGTCGCTGCCCGGTGTGCGCGGGCTGCACTTCATCTCCTTCCGGAAGGACGCGGGCATCGCGAAGCTCTGCACGCGTCTCGGGATCCCACCAAGAATCGAACGAGAGGAGACCGATGCACACGGTGCTCGAGTCGCGGTCTAAGTCGGTGACGATCGGTCACGACCAGCCGTTCTGCGTGATCGGCGAGCGCATCAACCCAACCGGGCGCAAGGTGTTCTCGGAGGAGCTGCGGGGCGGCGACCTGTCCACCGTCGCCGCCGACACGATCGCCCAGGTGGAGGCCGGAGCAGACGTGCTCGACGTGAACGCCGGCATCCCGCTCGTGGACGAGTCCGAGCTGCTCAAGGACATGCTGCGCGTGGTGCAGGAGAACACGGACGCGCCGATCTGCATCGACTCGTCCGTGATCGAGGCGCTCGAGGCCGGACTGTCCGTGTACGAGGGCAAGGCGCTCGTGAACTCCGTCACCGGCGAGGACGAGCGGCTCGAGGAGATCCTGCCTTTGGTCGCCAAGCACGGCGCCGCGGTGATCGGGCTCGCCAACGACGAGACCGGCATCCCCGAGACCGCCCAGCAGCGGCTCGACATCGCGCGCAAGATCGTCTCCGCCGCCGGCGACCATGGGATCCCGCCCGAGGACGTGGTGATCGATCCCCTGGCGATGACCGTCGGCGCGGACACCACGGCGGTGAACGTCACGCTCGAGGCGATCCGGCTGATCCGCGACGAGCTCGGGGTGAACATGTCGCTCGGCGCGTCGAACGTGTCGTTCGGCCTGCCGGAGCGGCACGCGCTCGGCGCGGGCTTCCTGCCGATGGCGATGGCCGCCGGCCTGACGAGCGCGATCATGAGCTGCAACCCGCGCGTGGTGGAGTCGGTCCGGGCGGGCGACCTCCTGCTCGGGCACGACGAGTGGGGCGCGCGCTGGATCGCCGCTCACCGGCAGCGCGTGGCGGCGGCGGCCGAGGGCGCGGCGAGTTCGTGACCGCCACTCCGCAGCCGGTCCCCGAGGGGGACGCCCGGGTCGACGAGCTCGCGCAGTCGGACGGCGCCGAGCGCGTGCTCGTGCGCTTCCTGCCGGACGGCACGGAGGTACGCGTGCCGAGCGGCACGCCGATCTTCGATGCCGCGTCGTGGAACGGCGTGGCGATCGACTCCACCTGCGGCGGTCACGGCACCTGCCGCAAGTGCAAGGTGCAGGTGCTGAAGGGCGAGGTGGCGATCAGCTCGGTGGACCCGCGCGCCTTCAGCCCCCAGGAGCTGCGCGAGGGCTGGCGACTTGCCTGCCGCGCGCCGGCCCGCGAGGACCTGGCGGTGAACGTGCCGCCGCTGCAGACGCGCCCGAAGGCCGCCCTGGTGGGCGTCGGCCGCCATGTGATCCTGCGGCCCGCGGTGCAGAAGCGCTTCGTCGAGCTGGAGGAGCCGACGCTCGAGGATCAGCGCTCGGACGTGCAGCGGCTGCTCGATGCGATCGACGACCTCGAGCCGCACGTGCCGCTCGACGTGGTGCGCAAACTCGGCGGCGTGCTGCGCGCGAACGGCTTCGCCGTGACCGCCGTGATCGTGGACGAGGAGCTGATCGACGTCGAGCCCGGCGACACCACCGGGCGCCGCTTCGCCGCGGCCTTTGACGTAGGCACCACCACGGTGGTCGTCACGCTGCTCGACCTCGACGCCGGCCAGCCGGTGGCGGTGCGCTCGATGCTCAACAAGCAGCAGCCCTTCGGCGGCGACGTGATCTCGCGGATCTCGGCCACCATGCTCGATCCGGCCGCGCTCGGCGAGCTCCAGTCGCGTGTGCACGAGACCCTGGCTGAGATCTGCGCCGAGGTGTGCGAGGAGGCGGGCGTCGCGCCGCACGAGGTCTACGAGATCTCGGTGTGCGGCAACGTGACGATGACGCAGCTCGCGCTCGGGATCGACCCGGAGCCGCTGTCGATGGCGCCCTTCGTCGTGGCCACGCACGAGCTGCCGCCGGCGCGCGCCGCCGACTTCGGCCCGCACGTGCA
This sequence comes from Thermoleophilaceae bacterium, assembly GCA_036491015.1. Classification (GTDB taxonomy): domain Bacteria; phylum Actinomycetota; class Thermoleophilia; order Solirubrobacterales; family Thermoleophilaceae; genus JAICJR01. The sequence continues at coordinate 5,306 of DASXCV010000256.1, forward strand.
TGAGCGCGCGCCGGCGTTTGTGTTTCCCTCTGTCGGCGCCTACGTCGGCGGCGACATCGTGGCCGGCCTGCTCGCCACCGGGCTCACGCGCGACCGGCGGCTGCGCCTCTTCATCGACGTCGGCACGAACTCCGAGATCGCGCTCGGCTCGAACGAGCGGGTGCTGTGCACGGCCGCGCCCGCGGGCCCGGCGTTCGAGGCCGCACAGATCCGCTGCGGGATGCGCGCCGCCGAGGGCGCGATCGAGGGCGTGAAGATCGAGGACGGGAGCGTGGACCTGCAGGTGATCGGCGACATCGAGCCGGCCGGGCTCTGCGGGTCCGGCCTGGTGGACTGCGTGGCCGAGATGGTGCGGGCGGGGCTGCTCGATCACTCCGGGCGCTTCCTGGCGGAGGAGTCGGTGGATGCGCTTCCCGGCGACCTCTCCGCGCGGATGACGAAGGTCGGCGAGGAGCGCGTGTTCATGCTGGCCGGCGACGTGTACCTGTCCCAGCGCGACGTGCGCGAGCTGCAGTTCGCCAAGGCGTCGATCGCCACGGGCTGGAACATCCTGCTCGGCGAGCTCGGGATCGCCGCGGGCGACATCCAGCAGGTGCTGCTCGGCGGCAGCTTCGGCGCCTACCTCTCCCCCGCCTCGGCCGTCCGCATCGGGCTGGTGCCGCCGCTCGCCCTGCCGCGCATCGTGTCCGCCGGCAACGTGGCGGGCGAGGGCGCGAAGATGGCGGCGCTCAGCCACCGCGAGCGGGCCGAGGCGCGCTCGATCGTGCGCGAGATCGAGTACGTCGAGCTCTCCGGTCGCGCCGACTTCAACGACAAGTTCATCGACCAGCTCGCATTCCCCGGATGAGCGTCGCGGTGATCGCATGCGGAGCGCTGGCCGTGCACGTGCGCCAGATCGCCGATCGCGCGGGTCTCGATGTCGAGGTGGTTCCGGTGCCGGCGACGCTCCACAACCATCCGGAGCGGATAGCGCCCGCCGTGGAGCGCCTGCGCGCGCAGCACGAGCGCGTCGTGCTCGCATACGCCGACTGCGGCACCTACGGAGCGCTCGATGAGCTTGACCTCCCTCGCCTGAGCGGCAACCACTGCTACGACGTCTTCGGGCACGACGAGGTGCACGCCGCCCTGCGCGACGAGCCAGGCACCTACTTCCTCACCGACTTCCTGGCGCGGACGTTCGAGCACACGGTCATCCGAGAGCTCGGACTCGACCGCTTTCCGGAGCTGCGCGACGACTACTTCGGCCACTACACCCGCGTGCTCTGGCTGGCCCAGCGCCGCACGCCGGCCACCGAGCGCGCCGCCCGCCGCGCCGCGGAGCGCCTCGGCCTGCCGCTCGAGATCCGCGAGGTCGGCGACGCCGGCCTGGAGCGCCAGCTCAGGGAACTCGTCGCCGCCGCAGCCGCGTAACCATCCTGCTTTGTGGTCGCAGTGCAACCACAATCCAGGAATGTGCGAACCGTTGGCTCGGCCGTCGTCGGCGATGTCCTTTTTCTGATCGTTGCTCATTGAAACGACTTCGATCGCAATTTGCGGACATTCAGCCGGGAAGTCGTTTCATTGCGCAACGACCTCGATGAGGACATCGCCGTCCGGGGCGGTTCGTCTCGGAGCGGCCCGTGCCGGAGCGCCCGTCACGAGCGGCCTGTCGTGAGGCGCCGCCGTCAGGCGGCTGGTTGCGCTGCCGCCGGCGCCGTGTCCTTCAGCCGCGACATCTCCGGGTCGAAGCGCGGCTCGCTGACGACGGTCACGGCGTGGTCGGCACCCTCGCTGTGCACCGACAGCGTGGTTCCCGCCTCGGCCAGCTCCACGGGCAGGTAGCCGTAGAGGATGCTCTCGCCGAGCGTGGCGCCATAGCCGGCGCTCGTCACGTAGCCCACCGGCCGCTCGCCGTCGAGGAGCGGCTCCTTGCCCACGAGGATCACCGACGGGTCGTCGGTGACGAGGCAGCAGAGCGAGCGCGCGACCCCGCGCTCCTTGAGCTCGGCCGCCGCCTCGCGGCCGATGAAGTCGACCCCCTTCGACAGCCGCACCGCCCAGCCGATGCCCGCCTCGTAGGGGTCGTGCTCCTCGTCGATGTCCTGGCCCCAGAGCCGGTAGCCCTTCTCGAGCCGCAGGGAGTCGTAGGAGGCGCCGCCGCAGGCCACGGCGCCAAGTGGCCGCCCGGCTTCCCAGAGGGTGTCCCACAGCATGCGGCCGAACTCGGCGGGCGCGTAGATCTCCCAGCCCAGCTCGCCGACGTATGAGAGCCGCAGCGCGCGGCAGGGCACGGCGCCGATGTGCAGCGAGCCCGCCCGCATGTACGGCAGCGCCTCGTTGGAGAGGTCGTCCTCGGTGACCGAGCTGAGGAGCTCGCGCGCAAGCGGCCCCCACAGGCCGATGCAGCAGAGCGAGGAGGTGCGGTCCTCGAAGCGCACGGAGCCGTCGCGCGGCAGGTGCTTGGACATCCATGCGATGTCGTGCCGGCCGACCGCGCCGCCCGTGACCACCCAGAAGCGGTCCGGGCCGAGCCGGGTGACCGTGAGGTCGCACATGATCCCCGCGCGCGGCGAGAGCATCGCCGTGTAGACGATCGTGCCGACCGGCTTGTCGACGTCGTTGGCCGCGACCCGCTGCAGGAAGGCGAGCGCGCCGCGGCCGCTCACCTCGACCTTCGTGAACGGCGTGAGGTCGAAGAGCCCGGCGCGCTCGCGGCAGGCGCGGTGCTCGGCCACCACGATCGGCGACCAGTAGCGCGCCGCCCAGTCGCCGTGCGGGACGATCTCGTCGCCCGTG
>DASXCV010000257.1:0-11024 GCA_036491015.1 Thermoleophilaceae bacterium
TCCAGCGCGCCCATGATGGTGTGGGCGAGTGGCATCAGGGGCTGCTGCTCGATCACTCTGGCCTCCATCGCCGCGCCGAGCGCGGCGGCGAGCACGCCCAGGCCGTAGCGCGCGGCGATCTCGCGCCACTCGTCGAAGCCGAGCACCGACGGCGCGTCGAGCAAGACGATGCGGCGCACCTCCGGGTCGAGGCAGGAGTCGAGCCACAGCCGCGTGCCCCGGCGCAGCACGTCGACGGGATCGCTGGCTCCCGCCTCCGCGGCGCGGGCGACGTTCATCGTCACCTCGCCCTCCACCTGCTCGAACACCGCGCGGAAGAGGTCCTGCTTGCCGGCGAACTGGTGATAGAGGGCGCCGCGCGTGACGCCCGCCTTCTTCACCACCTCCTCGGTGCCGACCGCCGCGTAGCCGCGTTTGGCGAACAGGCGCCGAGCCACCTTCACGAGGTTGGCCCGTGTGGCCTCCGACTGCGCAGCCTTGCTGCCGCGTTTGACATGCGTACTGTCTGTATGCATAATCCGTACAGCCTGTATGCGAATACTAGATGGGAGCGCCCATGGAAACCAGCACTGAAATCCAACTGTCAGCAGGGACCATCGATTACCAGGACACGGGCGGCGACGGCCCGGTGATCCTGTTCGTGCACGGGCTGCTCGCGAGCGGGATGTTGTGGGCGATGGTCGTCCCCCAGCTGGCGGGCGAGGCGCGCTGCATCGTCCCGGAGCTGCCGCTGGGCGCCCACAAGCGGCCGATGCCGCCGGACGCGGAGCTGAGCCCGCGCTCGGTGGCGGGCATGCTCGCGGAGCTGATGGAGAAGCTCGACCTGCACGACGTGACGGTCGTCGGCAACGACACCGGCGGCGCGATCTGCCAGTTGCTCGTGACCGAGCATCCGGAGCGCGTCGGTCGCCTCGTGCTCACCCCCTGCGATGCGTTCGAGCATTTCTTTCCGCCGGCTTTCAAGGCGATGCAGTTGCTCGCGAGGATCCCCGGCGCGCTCGCCCTGGGCCTCCAGCCGGTCCGGATCCGTGCGATCCGCAACAGCCCGCTCGGGTTCGGATGGCTCTCCAAGCGCGGCATCCCGGACGAGGCTGCCGACGACGCGCTCGGCACCTACTTCGGCAACAAGGCCGTGCGCCGGGACACGGAGAAGTTCGTCCGCAAGGTGTCGAACAAGGACACTCTCGCGGCCGCCGAGCGGCTGCGGGACTTCGACCGCCCGGCGCTGCTGGCCTGGGCGCGCGAGGACAAGTTCTTCAAGGTGGAGCTCGCCGAGCGGCTGCTCGAGCGGCTGCCGCAGGGTCGCCTCGAGCTGATCGACGACAGCTACACCTTCGTCCCGATCGATCAGCCGGAGCGGCTCGCGGAGCTCGTCCGTGAGTTCGTGCACGACGGCGCCCCGGTGACGCCATGACCGCCGCGCCGGACATACTCGGCTGCGTGAGCGAAGAGAACGTGGAGCTGATCAGGGCCGTGGAGGCGGCGTTCAACCGGGGCGACCTGGACGCGATGGTCGACCTCGTGGCTCCCGACGCCGAGTGGGCGATCGCGGAGGAGAACCCCTCCGCGCGCACGCTCCGCGGGCGGGCCGAGATCCGCGCCTACCTCGCCGACTGGCGGGACACCGTTCAGGGGCTCTACTACGAGGGCAGCCGCTACATCGACGCCGGCGACGCCGTGGTGCAGGTGGGGACCATGACCGCCCAGCCTGCCGCCGGCTCGCAGCTCACCGTGCCGCTCGCGTTCGTCACGCGCTTCGAGGACGGCGTGGCCGTGCGCACCGAGGAGTACCTGGACGTCGACGCCGCGCTCGCGGCTGCCGGCGTGCGCTCCTAGACCACCCGGAACTTGACGGTCACGGCGCGGCCCTTGGTCTTGCCCTGCTTCGCCACGGCCTGGAGGCGGTAGTGGCCGTGCTTCAGCGGCCGGTGCTTCACGCGCCCGGTGAAGTGGAGGTGGTTGGCGCCGGACTTGTCCTTGTGCGTGAAGCTCCCGACGCTCTTGTAGAAGGTGCAGCGCGTGGCCTTCTTGTGGCCCTTCGGCTTGTGGGCCACGCAGCGCTTGCCTGACCTGAAGCCCCTTGCGGGCCGCTGCACCGTGAACGTGGTGGTGGCCTTCTGGCTGTCGCGGTAGCTGAGCTTCGCGCCCGTCTTCGCGGCCTTCGTGAAGCTCGCCCCCCGGCCGCTCGCCGGCACGAGCTTCGACGGGTGCATGGCCAGCTTGCTGATCGTGGGACCGCCGAACGCTGTCTTGAACGTCTTGTCCGCGCCCGCACTCGTGCCGTCCGGGTTCGAGACGACCTCGCGGAAGTGGTAGGTGGTATTCCGCTTGAGTCCCGTGATCGTGGCCGCCACGCCCGTGCCGCCGGCGCCCGCGCCGAGCGATTGGGCCGCGCTGCTCGCGCCGTACGACGTGGTTTTGCCGAACTGGAACACCACGCTCGCGCCCACGGCGTCGGGGTTGGCGGCGCTGCCACCGAGCATGGCGGAGGTGGCCTTGATCGCGCTGGCGCTGCCGGTGACCGCGCTCGGCGGCGCCACCTCGTAGGCGCCGATGTCGCACGCCGCGCCCTGCGGCCGCGCCACGCCGCGCTGGTCGGTGCCCGGGCAGCCGGTGCCCGCGCCGGCGTTGATCGCCGGGCTGCCCGGCAGCAGCGCCTGCGTGGGCGTGGGGCCACCGTTGTCCTGAAGGGGGCCGAGCAGCGGGTTCAAGCCTGCGGCCGCGAAGCCGCACTGGCTCGGCGAGGTGTCCTCGATGTTGTTGCCCGCCGAGGTGATCGGGTGCGGGCAGTTGCCGGCCACGCCCGCGGCGGTGTTTCCGGACACGATCGTGTTCTCGGCGCTGATCACCGCCGGCATGGGGCTGCTCGAGTCATCGATGCCACCGCCGATCGAGCCGGTGGCAGAACCGCTGCTGTTGGCGTCGATCGTGTCGTTGACGAGCGAGGTCGTGGCGCCCTCGATCTCGGCACCGGCGCCGGAGCCGAGGCCTGTGTTCGGCATGCTCCCGATGGACCCGCCGCCAGTGTTGCCGGTAACAGTGTCGTCGGTGAGTGTGTAGACGGCGGCGGTGTCGCCGTCCCCGAGAAGGAGCCCACCACCGATCCCGCTGCCGGCGCCGTCGCTTGCCCCGCCGTCGCCTCCGGCCCTGTTCGAGCTGAACGTGCTGGCTGCAATGGTCCCCGCCAGGCCATTGGTGGAGGAGACGTCAAGCCCGCCGCCCCCGCCGATTCCGCTGTCCTCGGCGGCACCGCCCGCCCCGCCGGCCGCATTCCCGCCAAAGCTGCTGTTCGTCACGGACAGCGCCCCGCGCACATCGCTGAACGCGGCGCTGATAGCGCCCCCGAAGCCCTCGCCGCTCTCCACGCCCCCGCCTCCGGCACCACCGGCGCTGTTCCCGCTGAACGTGCTGTGGTCCACGGCGAGAGTGCCGGCGCCCGCGAAGTCCACGTCCACGGCGCCGCCCGCCCCCCGGCCACTGCCGTCGCCCGTCGCGCCCTTCCCACCCGCGATGTTGCCGACGAAGCTGCTGCCGGTGATCGACATGCTGCCGCCGTTGTCGATTCGCGCCTCGATCGCGCCGCCGTTGCCCGCTCCGCTGCTGGGCCCGCTGCCGGTGGCCCCGCCGCCGGCGGTGTTCCCGCTGAAGACGGAGCCCGTCACCGTCAAGCTGCTTCCCGCCTTGGTGAACGCGAGGTCGATGGCGCCGCCGTTGCCCGCGCCCCCGCCGCCGCCAACCGCGTTGCCGCTGAAGGTGCTGCCCGCGATTGTCAACGTGGCGATGCCGTTCGGCGCCTTCATATCGAGCACGCCCGTGCCCGAGCCAGCCGCGCCGCCACCCCCGATGTGGTTCGAGCTGAACGTGCTGCCCTCGACGTCCGCGCTCACCGGGCCGCTGCTCTCCTCCATCTCGACCACCCCGTTGCCCGCGCTGCCCGAGCCGCCGGAGGTGTTGCCCGTCACGGCCACGCCGCTCAGGGTGAGGCTGCCGCCATCGGTGTGGATCGCCGCGCCGTCCGCCCCATCGCCTCCGGTCAGCGTCAGGCCCGAGAAGGTGACGGTGCGATTGCCCGCGATCACGAACAGCCGGATGCCGCCGGTCTGACCGTCGATCACCGTCGTGCCCGCGCCGGCGCCCACGATCGTCAGGTCCTTGTTGATGTTGATCGCCGTGTGCGCCGCCACGAGCTTGATCGTCCCGATGCTCGCCGGAATCGACACAGTGCCCCCGGACGCCGACTTGTTGATCGCCTGACGCAACGAGCAATCGCCGGCGACGCCGCTGCACTCGCCGCCCGCCATGGGGGTGTCGGCGCTCGTGTTGACCGTGATCGTGTCCGCGAGCGCGGGCGCGGCGAACCAGAGCGCGGCAAACGACAGGGCGACGACTACTGCCGCCCGCTGGAATCGGTGACCGCTTGGCGCGGAGAAGTGGCCGGGGCTTGCCATTTGCGCGAGTACTGGGGGCTCACGCCGACCCTACCCCCGCCGCCCCAGGATTGCTAGTCGATTCCGAGCCGATCCAACAATGCCTCGTCTCGGCGCCAACCCTTGCGCACTCGCACGCTCAGATCGAGATGGACGCGGCGGCCGAGCAGCGCCTCGATCTCGGTGCGCGCGGCGGTTCCTATCGCCCGCACCATGCGCCCGCCCGCGCCGATCAGGATCGCCTTCTGCGACTCGGTTTCCGCCCACACGCGCGCGGCTATCACGAGCAGGCCGTCGTCGCGCTCCTCGAGCTCGTCGATCTCCACCTCCGCGGCGTGCGGCAGCTCCTCGCGGGTGCGCCGCAGCACCTGCTCGCGGATCAGCTCGGCGAGCTGGACCGACTGCGACAGGTCGCTGTGCTCCTCGGGCGGGTAGAAGAACGGACCCTCCGGCACCAGCGCGACGAGATGCTCCACGAGGTCGCCCACGCCCTCGCCCGTCTTCGCGCTCACGGGGAACAGCTCGCCCTGCACGTCGAGCTCGGCGGCCGTCTGCAGCGTCTGCGCGATCTTCGGCTTGTGCAGGCGATCGATCTTGTTGAGGACGGTGACCGTCGGCAGGCCGACCTCGCGGATCGCGTGCGCGATGAAGCGGTCGCCCGGGCCGATCTGCTGCTCGCCGTTCAGCACGAAGAGCGCGACGTCCGAGTCCTCGAGCTCCCGCTGCATCCGTCCCTGCATGCGCTCGGTAAGGGGGTCGCGCGGGCGCTGTACGCCGGGCAGGTCGATCAGGACGAGCTGCCAGAACGGGCCGGTCGCCACCCCGCGAATCGCCCGGCGCGTGGTCTGCGGCTTGTCGGACACAATCGCCACCTTCGACCCCACCACCCGGTTCACGAGCGTGGACTTGCCCACGTTCGGGCGCCCGGCGAGCGCGACGAAGCCGCTGCGGGTGGGATTGCTCATCGCGCCAGCCCCGCGACGATCTCGTCCTGCAGGGCGAGCATCTCCCCGGAGTCGGTCTCGTGGTCGTGGCCGCACAGGTGGAGCACGCCGTGGACCACGGCCTCCACCACGTCCTCGGTGTGCTCGCGGCAGATCACGACGTCGCCGAGCTCGCGCGGCCCGGCGGTGTCGGGCGCCAGGCCGTCCACCGGGAACGAGAGCACGTCGGTGGGCTCGTCGAGCGCGCGGTGCTCGCGGTTGAGCGCGCGGATCTCGTCCTCGTCCACGAACGCGATCGCGAGGTGCCCGTCCCCCACTCCGACGGCCGCGAGCGCCGCGCCGGCCGCCGCACGCACATCGACCCCGCCGTCGCCGTGGATCTCGATCTCCAGGCTCAGCGCCGCTGCTCGGAGCGAGCCGGCCGCAGCTCCGGCGCCTGCTGCTCCGCGTACTCGTTGTAGGCCGCGACGATCCGCTGCACGAGCTTGTGGCGCACCACGTCCTCGCCGCCGAAGCGGACGAACGAGATGTCCTCGACTGCCCCGAGGATGTCGCCGATCACGACCAGGCCCGAGCGCTGGTCCTTCGCGAGGTCGATCTGCGTGATGTCGCCCGTCACCACCATCTTCGAGTTGAAGCCGAGTCGCGTGAGGAACATCTTCATCTGCTCGGGGCTCGTGTTCTGCGCCTCGTCGAGGATGATGAACGAGTCGTTGAGCGTGTTGTGCGTGAGCAGGAAGTCGTCCGTCACGTAGAGCGCGTCGGCGGAACCGACCTGGATGCAGACGGTCTCCTCGCTGCCCGCCGGCTCGATCTCGTCGATGAAGCGCATCGGACGGCCGCCGCCGTGCTCCTCGTAAAGCGCACGCTTCCGCTCGAGCCTGAACGGCTCGATCCCGTTCGGTAGGCGAACGTCCATGATGAATGCGTCCGAGCGGTGGTGCACCGGCCGGCCGTTCGCGAATCCGGGGGTCCGGTCCTCCGCGGCGCGGGTCCTCCAGTACGCGACTCCGCCCAGGGACCGCACAAGGAAGAGGACGCCGTCCCTCAGGCGCTCGGAGGTGGTCGTGTACTGGATTCGACAGGTCCGGCCTGGCTGTGTGACCGGCCCTCCATCGGTGTCTAGGAGACCCTGCATCACGGCAAGCCGAACCGCCGAACCGTTGTGGAGGTAAGCGTCCGGAATGAACTTCGTGTTCGACCGCGTCCCAGCCAATCCGAGCTCCCGCAGGAGGGCGGTGACGGGATTCGCGACGATCACCCCTCCGCGTCCGCCGTGGACGTGGCGCAGGACGTAGTCCACCTCGCCCGTGCGCTTTAGCTCGATTCCCTCGAGCGCCTCCTCGAGGGCCGTTGCGAGCTCCGGATCGGCCGTGGTGAAGCTTGGCGTGGTTGTGGTAGTCAGGCATCCATCGCCGAGCAGGAGCCCGAGCGCATAGGGGTCCACAGGCACGGGCTGCTCGGGGAACTCAGCTGGGGCGTCGAGCAGCGGCAGCTCGAAGCGGTGGCGATGCGCGGTCCGCAGCTCGCCGATCATCTCCCGTGTCTCGAGAATGCGCCCTGCCTGGCCGCGGTGGCGGTCTTCCGGCGTGAACACCCACCACAGATGCTCTGCACAGCAGAGGGTCGAGGCGCCGTCTTGCGCGCGCACTCGGAAGATCTCCTTGCGGCCCTGTGGGTACACGCCGAGGACGGGGGTCGGAAGCCCGTTCGACCCAACGACCAGATCACCCACGCGCAGATCGCCGATCGGCCGGAACCCGTCGGGTGTGAGCACCCGAGAGAAGAGGGGCTGCGCGCGCCCGCGCATGAACGCGAGCGGCGCGACCTCGATCACCCCGCGCTCGAGGTGCTGGTTCACGCGCTCCGGCTCGAGCATGTCGTAGAGGGCGTCGAACAGCGGGCGCAGGTAGGGATCGACCTTCGCCATCAAGTCACCCGGCAGGAAGCCGAGGCGCTCCCCGGCCTCGACCGCGGGGCGCGTGAGCACGATGCGGTTGACCTCGCGACGCGACAGCGCCGCCACCGCCATCGCCACGGCGAGGAACGACTTGCCGGTGCCGGCCGGGCCGATGCCGATCGTGATCGTCTGCTCGCGGATCGCGTCGACGTAGCGCTTCTGGTTGACGGTCTTGGGCGCGACCTTCAGGCCGCGATGGCGCCAGACCACGTCCTCCAGGATCTCGCTGGGCGACTCGTGCGCGTCGAGCGCTCCCGTGATCGCCGCGATCGTGCCCGGCGCGATCTCGTGGCCCTGCCGCACGAGGTCCGACAGCTCGCGCACGACCACCTCAGCGGTCTGCACCGCGTCCGGCTCGCCATCCAGGGTGAGCACGTTGCCGCGCAGGAACAGCTCGGCGTCCAGGTGGCCCTCCAGCGTGCGCATGATCTGGTCCCCCGGACCCGCCAGCTCGCTGGCGAAGTCGTTGCTGAGCTCGAGCTGCGTCCGCACTACGTGGTCAGCTTCTCACGAACTACGGCGGAGACGCGCTTGCCATCGGCACGTCCCTGCACCTTGGGCATGACGAGCGACATGACCTTGCCCATCTCCTTGGGCGAGGCCGCCCCGGACTCGGCCACGGCGTCGCCGACGATCGAGTGCAGCTCGTCGTCGGAGAGCTGCTCGGGCATGTACTCCTCGATGATCTGGGCCTCGCGGCGCTCGCCGGCGGCGAGGTCCTCGCGGCCCGCCTCGGTGTAGGCGTCGGCCGCTTCGAGGCGGCGCTTGCGCTCGCGCTGGAGCACGGCCGTCTCGTCCCCGTTCGAGGACTCCTTGGCGGCCTTCTGAAGCTCGTTCGTGATCAGGCGAAGAGCCTGTACGCGCTCCTTGTCGCCGGACTTGAGCGCGGTTGCTGTATCGGACTTGACCTTCTCTATAAGGGACACGCTTCAAGTGTAGGCTCCCTCACTCGATGCCCCGGGCCCGCCTCGCGACGTTCGACTGCTACGGCACGCTCATCGACTGGGATGGCGGCGTGGCCGCGTTCCTGTACTCGCTCGCCCTGCGCGAAGGCGATTCGGAGGCACCCAACGGCCGCGCGCTCGGCGAGCGCTGGGAGGAGCTCCAGTTCGAGCTCGTCACCGGTCCGTACAAGCCGTACAAGCAGATCCTGGCCGAGAGCCTGGCCGCCTTCGCCGCGGAGCGCGGTTACACGGTCACCGACGCTGACGAGAAGGCGCTCGTGCGCTCGATGCGCAGCTGGCAGCCGTTCCCGGACACGCTGCCCGCGCTCACGCGCGTGCGCGAGGCGGGCATGAAGCTCGCGATCATCTCGAACTCCGACCGCGACATCATCGAGCACAGCCTGCGTCACCTGCGCGTGCCGTTCGACGACGTGATCGTGGCGGAGGACTGTGGCGCCTACAAGCCCTCGGACGACGTCTTCCGCCAGGCGCTCGAGCGCTTTGGCGAGGATCCGGCGGACATCCTGCACGTGGCCTTCGGCTTCAAGTACGACATCGCGGCGGCGCAGCGGGCCGGCTGCCGCACGGCGTGGGTGAACCGCTACGTGGAGTCCGCGCCGGGCGAGGAGAAGCCGGACTTCGAGTGGCGGGATCTGTGGGGTTTGGCCGACTACGCCGAGTCGGGCGAGTGACTCGGCCGCTGCCAGAGCTTCCTGGGGTCTTGCATCGCGATGTGATCGCCCGGGGCGTTCGTTTGCACGTGGCCGAGGCTGGCGAGGGCGAGCCGGTGGTGTGCCTGCACGGCTGGCCGCAGAACTGGTGGGTGTGGCGCGGGATCATCCCCGGCCTCGCCGAGCGCTACCGCGTGATCTGCCCTGACCTGCGCGGGTTCGGCTGGTCGGAGGCGCCGCGGCGGGGCTACGAGAAGCGCGACTTCGCGGCCGACATCGCCGCGCTGCTCGACGCCCTCGAGCTGCGCGACGTGCGGCTGGTCGGCCACGATTGGGGCGGCGTGGCAGGCTTCATCCTCTGCCTCGAGCGGCCCGACCTCGTGAGGCAGTACCTCGCGCTCAACACCGCCCACCCGTGGCCGCGCCTCGAAGGCCGGCGCGTGCCCGACCTGCGCCGCTTCTGGTACCAGTGGGTGATCTCCACGCCGCTGCTCGGGCGCCTGGCGGTGCAGCTGTTGTCGAAGCTCCCGCCCGAGCGCTCGTACCGGATCACCGGCAGCAGCAAGGCCTGGAACGCCGAGGACACGCGCGTGTTCCTCGGCCAGCTCTCAGAACGAGAGCGAGCGTGGGCCTCGGTTCAGACCTACCGCACGTTCGTGGTGCGCGAGCTGGCCGCGATGGTGCGCGGCCGCTACAGCGACAAGCGGCTGAAGGCACCCGTGCTCTGGCTGCACGGCACGGGCGACCCCGTGATCAGGCCGTTCATGCTCCAGGGCGCGGAGGCGCACTCCGACGCCCCGGTGACGGTCGAGCTGGTGGACGGCGTCGGCCACTTCATCGCGGACGAGCGCCCCGATCTCGTGCTCGAGCGCGCGCTCAGCTTTTTCGCGGAGCCGACAGGCTGAACGTCTTCGTCGTCCGCTTGGCCGGCGAGCTGAAGCGGAACAGCGCCTTCACGCGCAGGCGCTTCCTGTGCTTCAGGGTCTTGAACGCGGTGCGGCCGAGCTTCACGTGCAGCGTGGTGGTGCGGCCGAAGCGAGCGCGGATGCGCGCGCTGCCGAGCTTCGTATGGTGGCGTCCGGTCGCGATCTCGAGCGCGACGGTGCCCGTGCAGGTCTGCTGACGGCTCGCCGGACAGCTCACACGCACGGCCACGAGCCCCTTCTTGCTCGCACGCTGGCTGCTCACCTTGCCGGTGGCCGCGGCGAGCACGACCTTGAACGAGCTGCTCGCCGGCGTGGGATCGACGTTGCCGAGGGCATCGACGGCGCGCACGGCGAACGCGTGCTGGGCGGCCGTGAGCTTGCCCGTGGTGAACGGCGAGGCGCATGTCGCGAAGGCGCTGCCGTCGAGGCTGCACTGGAAGCTCGAGCCCTGCTTCGTGCCGTGGAAGGCGAAGCTCGCGGTGCGCGAGTTGCCGCTGGCCGGCGGGCCGGAGTCGATCAGCGTGTCGGGCAACGGCGCGGCGATCGTGAACGTGCCGGTGGCGGGGCTCTCGTCGGACTGGGCGGTGTCGTCCTCTGCCGCGACCTCGAAGGTGTAGGTGCCGTTGGCCAGCGGCGGGCCGAAGGTGCCGCCCGGCACGCAGGGCGCGGACGGCGGCGCGTTGATCCCGCAGCGGAACGACGAGCCGGTCTTCGACGAGGCGAAGTTGAACGCGGGGGTCGGGCTCGCCGACGTGAACGGGAAGCCGTCCGCGGTCGTGTCGGGCGCCGGGTTGGGGCCGCCGGGCTGAAGAGCGAAGTTGAAGGTGATCCAGGACGGGTCGTTGTCCGGCTGGACGAGACCGTTCACCTGGTTCGTCCCCCAGATCACGTCGCTCTGGGACGGGTCCGGACTCAGCCCTGAGTAGTCGCCCCAGCGGCATGGGCCGCCGTCCCGCGTGCAGGTGAAGTCGTCGTCGATCGCGTTGCTCGAGTCGAGCGTCTGCTCGTCGTCCATGAGGCCGGCCAGCGTGGTCGACCCGCGCGTCTCCGCGCGCATCGTCACCGGGTGGAAGCGGCCGCCGACGTTGTACTGGAGCGCGGCGGTGGTGCCGTCGCCCGCCGGTGAGACGGAGCCGTTGAAGACGGAGTTGG
>DASXCV010000258.1:0-2728 GCA_036491015.1 Thermoleophilaceae bacterium
GAGTGTGCTCATCGCCCCACCGTCATCGCCAGCTCACGTGGCACGTCGAGGTCCACGTGGGCGCCGTCGCGGACGATGAACTTGCCGCCCACCATCACGTGGCGCACGTCGGCGGCGGTGCCGGCGAACACCACCGACTCCACGGCGTCGTGGATATCGGTGCCCGCGAGCCGCACGCTGTCGAGGCCGATGGTGGTCAGGTCCGCCGGCGCGCCCGGCGCGATGCGGCCGCCGTCCGGCCAGCCGAGGCAGCGGTAGCCGTCGGCGGTCGCGGCGCGGAGCAGATCGCCGCTCGTATGGCTCCCGCGGACGCCGGTGGCGAGCCGCTCGTCCAGCTCGATCGCGCGCGCCTCTTCGAATACGTCGATCACCGCGTGAGAGTCGCTGCCCATGGACAGGCGCGCGCCCGCCTCGCGGAGGCGGCTCGCCGGGCCGATGCCGTCGGCAAGGTCGCGCTCGGTGGTGGGGCAGAGGCAGCACGTCACCCCGGCGCCGCCCAGCAGGCCCACGTCCACGTCGGTGAGGTGGGTGGCGTGGACGGCGGTGAAGCGCTCGCTCAAGGCATCCACAGACGAGAGCAGCGCGGTGGGGGACAGCCCGTGAGCCGCAAGACAGCCCTCGTTCTCGGCTGGCTGCTCGGACACGTGCGCGTGGAGAGGAGCTGAGCGCGAGGCGGTCCAGGCGGCCACCGCTCGCGCCGATTCGGGATCCACCGCGCGCACGCTGTGGATCGCGGCGCCGAGGTGGGGGTGACTCAGCCTGTCCACGCGCGCGACCCACGCATCCACGTCGCCGTCGCTGAACCGCCGCTGCACCGGATCCAAAGGCTCGGAGAACCCGCCGCGCAGGTAGCAGGCGTCGATCAGCGTGATCCGGATCCCCGCCTCGGACGCCGCCTGCAGCACCGCGTGCCCCATCGCGTTCGGGTCGTCGTACGGCTTCCCGTCCGGCCCGTGGTGCAGGTAGTGGAACTCGCCCACCACGGTCACGCCGGCCAGCGCCATCTCCCCGAACGTCGCGCGCGCGAGCGCGAGGTAGCCGTCCGGGTCGATCGCTCCGGCCAGGGCGTACATCTGCTCGCGCCAGGTCCAGAACGAGCCCTCGCCGCCCTGCGTCCGCCCCCGCAGCGCGCGCTGGAACGCGTGCGAGTGCGAGTTCGCGAGCCCCGGCAGGGTGAGCCCATGGACGCGCTGCGAGTCGCTCCGAGCGGACGTGCGCGGCTCGACGGACATGATCCGCTCGCCGTCGAGCGAGATCAGCACGCCCGCCTCGGCCTGCTCGCCACCGAGCCACGCGTACTCGCACCAGAGCGAGCTCACGATCCCACCCGCTCCACGAGCTCGCGCGCGCGGGCCTCGAACTCCGCGCGCCGGTGACGGTCGAACTGCTCCCAGGTGGAGAAGGTGGACGGGTCGCGCACGCGGTCGAGGAACAGCACGCCGTCGAGGTGGTCGACCTCGTGCTGGAAGGTCCCGGCCGTGAGCCCGCGGCGCACCTCCTCTTGCGGCTCGCCGTGGCGGTCGAGATAGCGCACGCGCACGTTCACGAAGCGCTCCACGTCGCCACGCAGGTCGGGCACCGACAGGCAGCCCTCGTTGACGGGAAACACGTCGTCATCAAGTGGCTCGATCTCCGGGTTGACGATCACGGTGAGCTCCACCGGCGGCTTGTACGGGTAGCGCGGATTGCCCGGCTCGACCTCCACC
Source organism: Thermoleophilaceae bacterium (assembly GCA_036491015.1). Taxonomy (GTDB): domain Bacteria; phylum Actinomycetota; class Thermoleophilia; order Solirubrobacterales; family Thermoleophilaceae; genus JAICJR01. The sequence goes on from DASXCV010000258.1 coordinate 1,707, forward strand.
ACCGCCACGCGCAGCGCGCGCCCCACCTGATTCGCCGCGATGCCCGCGCCGTGCGCCGCGCGCTTGGTGTCGATCATGTCGTCGATCAGCCGCTGCAGCTCGTCTGAGCGCAGCTCCTCGACGGTCAGATCGCGCGCCCGCTCGCGCAGCACCGGATCACCCACCGTGGCGATCTCGAGGACCGCCATCAGCCCTCTTGCATCGGGATGCGAACGCCGCGCTCCTCTGCCACCTCGAGCGCGGACTCGTAGCCGGCGTCGGCGTGGCGGATCACGCCCGTGCCAGGGTCGCTCGTGAGCACGCGCTCGAGCTTCTGCGCGGCCAGCTCGGTGCCGTCCGCCACGCACACCATGCCGGCGTGGATCGAGCGGCCGATGCCCACGCCGCCGCCGTGGTGGATCGACACCCACGAAGCGCCCGACGCCGTGTTCACGAGCGCGTTCAGGAGCGGCCAATCCGCGATCGCGTCCGAGCCGTCCTCCATGCCCTCGGTCTCGCGGTAGGGCGAAGCGACCGAGCCGGAGTCGAGGTGGTCGCGCCCGATCACCACAGGCGCGCTCAGCTCGCCGCTCGCCACCAGCTCGTTGAAGCGCAGGCCGAGCCGCGCGCGCTCGCCGTAGCCGAGCCAGCAGATGCGCGCGGGCAGGCCCTGGAACGCGATCCTGTCCTCCGCCTGCTGGATCCAGCGGGCCAGGCGCTCGTCGTCCGGGAACTCCTCGAGCACGGCCTGGTCGGTGGTCGCGATGTCCTGCGGGTCGCCCGACAGCGCGGCCCAGCGGAACGGTCCCTTGCCCTCGCAGAACAGCGGCCGCACGTAGGCGGGGACGAAGCCCGGGTAGGCGAAAGCCCGCTCGAAGCCGCCGAGCTTGGCCTCGGCCCGGAGGCTGTTGCCGTAGTCGAACACCTCGGCGCCGCGGTCCATGAAGCCCACCATCGCGGCGCAGTGGGCGGCGGCGGCCTTGCGCGCTCGCGCGACGTACTCGTCCGGGTCGGAGGCGCGCAGCTCGAGCGCCTCGTCGAGC
>DASXCV010000259.1:0-7251 GCA_036491015.1 Thermoleophilaceae bacterium
GCTCCCTGCTCCGTCAGGCTCCTGGCCCTCGACGCGTCACGGCTCGTGGCGATCACCTCGGCGCCCTCGTAGGAGCCGACGGCGATCGCGGCACGGCCGAGCGCGCTGGTGCCGCCGCGGACGAGCAGCTTCTCGCCGGGCTTCAGATCGAGGTTGCCGTAGAGGCAGGCCCACGCCGTGGCGAAGCTCTCCGGGATCGCGGCGAGCTCGGTGAACGACAGCGACGTCTCGACCGGCGCCACGGTGTCGGCGGACACAACCGCGTACTCGGCGTAGCTGCCGTCGCGGCTGCGGCCCAGCCCGCCGGTGATCGACACCACCGTCGTGCCCTCGGCGAGCTTGCCGCTCGGGTCGTGCTCCACCGTGCCGGCCAGCTCGATGCCGGTGATCCTCGCCACCTCGCCCCACATGCCGCTGCGGAAGTACGACTCCGCGTGGTTCACGCCGAACGCATGGACGCGGACGAGCACCTCGTCCGGTCCCGGCTGGGGCTTCGGGACCTCCTCGAGCGACAGCACCTCCGGCCCTCCGGGATGAGTGATGACGACGGCCTGCATGGCGACTCCTTTTGGAGAGAGTTGGCAATTCTGGAACGTTCGGTCCAGAACTCCGCCGGGATGTTACGCCACGGGCGAGAAAGGTGCCAGTGCCGAGTCGGCGATCGTGCGCAGGAGCTGCTCGTCCGGGTCCGCCTTGCCGATGACCATCAGCCCGTGAGCAGTGGCGACTAGCGCGCGTGCCGACGCCGCCGGATCGGCGAGCGGCGCGATCTCGCCCCGCTTCACCGCGTTCCGCAGTGCCTTCTCCACGCTCTCGGCCAGCAGATGCTGATGAGCTCGGACCACGTCGGCCACCTCGTCGTCCTCAGCCGCCAGCTCGACCGCGGTGTTCACGAGCAGGCACCCCTGCCGCCCGTCCTCGGTCAGCAGATCCTCCACCAGCCCACCGAGATAGGCGCGCACCTCGCCGATCGACGCGTCGTCGCTCGCAAGCTCCCCCATCTTCTCCGGCACCACCAGCGAGCGGTAGTGCTCGAGCGCGCGCACGAACAGCGCGTGCTTACCGGAGAAGACGTTGTAGAGGCTGGAGCGACTGAGGCCGGTGGCGGCGGTCAGGTCGTCGACGGAGGTGCCACGGAAGCCTGCGCTCCAGAACAACCGCATCGCGGCATCGAGCGCCTCATCGGTATCGAACTGCCTGGGCCGCGCCATAGATCAGGAACGATAGTTCCATAACCGTCCTTGGCCACGAGCCCCTACTCGTTCAGCCGATCCATGCGCCCTTCGTCGTAGAGCCCGCCGCGCTCGTGCAGTTCCTCGTCCTTCGGATTCACGCGTCCGACTCCGAGGGCACCCTGGTCGGACTCGACGTTCTCGCGGATCTCGTCACCGGCGGTGCGCCCGCCGAGCAGCAGAGCAAGGACCACGACCACTGCGACCGCAGCAACGATGATCACGACCGTCAGCGCCGTGCTGGCGAGTACCAGCATGTGCCAATGCTACCCGCGCGGGATGAACTCGGGCACTTGCAGGTCGGTGAGCGCGTTCTCGCGCACGCGCCGCACCCGCGGTTCGTGATCGGCCTCGCGGGCCGGGCTCTCCGGCCGCTCGCGACCTTCGCGATCCGCGCTCGGACGTGAGCGGCGGATCGGGCGGTCGCCGTAGCCGGTGGCCACGACCGTCACCCAGACCTCGTCGGACACCTTCTCGTCCACCATCGCGCCGAAGATGATGTTCGCGTCCGGGTGCGCCGCCTCGGACACCGCCTTGGCCGCCTCGTTGACCTCCCACAGGGAGAGATCGCGACCGCCGGTGATCGAGAGCAGGATCGAGCGCGCGCCCTCCACCGAGGTCTCGAGCAGCGGCGACGCGACGGCGTTCTGCGCCGCCTCGAGCGCCCGGTGCTCGCCCGTGGACATGCCGATGCCGAGCAGAGCCTGGCCGGCCTTCGACATGATCGTGCGCACGTCCGCGAAGTCGAGGTTGATCAGGCCCGGCAGCGTGACCAGGTCCGAGATGCCCTGCACACCCTGGCGCAGGACATCGTCGGCCACGTGGAAGGCCTCGACCATCGAAGTGGACTTGTCGAGCACCGACAGGAGCCGCGAGTTGGGGATCACGATCAGCGTGTCCACCTCTTCCTGCAGCTCCTCGATGCCCCGATCGGCCTGCTCGCTGCGACGCGAGCCCTCGAACGAGAACGGCTTGGTGACGATGCCGACCGTGAGCGCGCCGACCTCGCGCGAGATGCGCGCGACGACCGGAGCGGCGCCGGTGCCCGTGCCACCGCCGGCTCCGGCGGCGATGAACACCATGTCCGCGCCCTTGAGCAGCGACTTCAGGTGGTCGTAGTCCTCGAGCGCGGACTTGCGGCCGAGCTCGGGGTTCGAGCCGGAGCCGAGGCCGCGGGTCGTGTCGGCGCCGATGTGGACGATCTCGTTCGCGCTCGACTGCTCGAGCGACTGCACGTCCGTGTTGACCGCGATGAAGTCGACGCCCTCGACCTGCGCCTCGATCATGCGGTTTACGGCATTGACGCCCGCACCGCCCACCCCGACCACGCGGAGAACCGGTCCCCGCATCGGATCCGGCGTAGCCACCGGGTCCGGCGCGACGCGCGTCGGCGTGCCAGGACGATCGAGGATGTTCTCGGGTATGTCCGACGAGAAGACATGGCGCAGCCGCTCCTCAGGCGTAGGAATGTGGCGCGGAGCCTCTTCCTCGACGTGAGCCTCCACTCCATGAAGCCCATCAGCACGCTTGTTCCCCTCGGGCCCGCGCGCCGACGGGGGCGCGGGGCGCAGTTCGGTACGCCGGGGCGGTTCGGGTGACTGGTGACTGGTGCCTGGTGACTCGGGCTCCGAGTCTGCGGACTGCGGACTGCGGTCTGCGGACTCCGGCGTAGCCGGTTCCCGCCCCTCTCCGTGGAGACCTTCCTCTTCCGTGCGCCGGAACAACGCCGCAAGCGGCCCTTCCCTCATGCTTGCTCGCTTGTTATTGCCGGCCATCGAGGACCTCCTTAGCCAACTGGCGGTAGGCGAAGGCCGCCTTTCCGTCAGGGTCGTATTTCAACACGGACATGCCCTTGACCGGCGCCTCCGCAAACCGCACGGTCTTGCGGATGCGGGATGCGAACACCCGGTCGCCGAAGTTCTCCTCGAGGATCTCGATGGCCTCCTTGGCGTGAACGGTACGCGTGTCCACGAGCGTCGGGAGGATGCCCTCGATCTCGACGCCCGGGTTGAGGTTCTCACGGATCATGGAAAGCGTGTTCTGGAGCTGAATCAGTCCACGCATCGACAGATACTCGCACTGCACGGGGACGATCACCTTGTTCGCGGCCGTGAGCGCGTTGATGGTGAGCAGCCCCAGGCTGGGCGGAGTGTCGATGCAGATGAAGTCGTAGTCGGACAGGATCGGCTTCAGCGCCTTCTCCAGCGAGCGTTCGCGGCCGATCTGCGTGGACATCGCGATCTCGGCGCCGGCGAGGTCGATCGAGGAGCAGGCCACGTCCACCTCGCGGCGGCGGATGACCTCACGGATCGACGTGTGGTGCACGAGCACGTCGTACATCGAGATCTCGAGCGAGTCCGGGTCGATGCCCTGGCTCATCGTCAAGTTCCCCTGAGGGTCCATGTCCACGCACAGCACGCGGTGGCCCTTCTCGGCGAATGCGGCGGCCAGGTTGAGCGTCGTGGTGGTCTTCGCCACGCCGCCCTTCTGGTTCGCGAAGGCGATCACCTTTGCGGTAGCGGTGCCGTTGTCGGTGGTCGTATCGGGCTCGGGCGTCACTGCGGACTCCGATCTCTCGGGCCGATCCACGGGAACGGCGTCAGGCTTGCGGTCGAAGAGACCCATCTCGCAGTGCGTATTCGTACGAGCGCGGAGGATTCCTCCCGCATCCGCTGTGCGTACTGTTACTGACCCGCCCGGATGGCAGACATCCTCGACAAGCGCCTGGTGTTCGTCACCGGGAAGGGAGGCGTCGGTAAGACCACCGTCGCTGCCGCCCTCGGACTCGTTGCCGCGCGCGCCGGCAAGCGGACGATCGTGTGCGAGGTGGCGCACCAGGAGCGCATGTCGCGGGTGTTCAGGCGCGAGGGCGTTGGCTTTTCCGAAACGCGCCTCGCCACCGACCTGTACGCGATCTCGATCGACCCCCAGCAGTCGATGGAGGAGTACCTGCGCCAGCAGGTCAAGCCCTCGGCGCTGTACGGAGTGCTGTTCGACAACCGGCTGTTCCAGTACTTCAGCGCCGCCACCCCGGGCCTGCGCGAGCTCGCGACGATGGGGAAGGTCTGGGAGCTTGCGCAGTTCGAGCGGCGCGACCCCGAGGCCGCGCCATACGACTTCGTGATCGTCGACTCGCCCTCCACCGGCCACGGGCTCGGCTTCCTGCGCACGCCGCGCACCTTCCGCGATGCAGCGCGCGTCGGCCCGATCTCGCGACAGGCGGGGAAGATCGACGCGTTCATCACCGACTCGGGCTCGACCGGCGTCGTGGCGGTCGCGCTGCCGGAGGAGATGCCGGTGAACGAGACGGTCGACTTCGAGCGCGAGCTGCACGACGAGATGGGCATGGAGCTCGACACGGTGGTGGTGAACGCGCTCTACCCCGAGCGCTTCGACCCCGAGGAGGCGGAGCGGATCGAGCAGGCGGCCGCGGCCAACGGGTCGCCCGGCGTGGAGGCCGCGCTGTTCGAGCACCGTCGCGCGCGCACCCAGCGCGCCGAGCTTGCTCGCCTCACCGAGGAGCTGGGCCACGACCCGCTCACGCTGCCGTTCCTGTTCGAGCCGGAGCTCGACCTCAACTCGTTCGAGGAGCTCAGCACGGAGCTCGAGGCGCGGTTGTGAGCGTCGCCCAGCTGATCGACCGCAAGGAGATCGTGATCTGCGCGGGCGCCGGTGGCGTGGGCAAGACCACCACCGCCGCTGCGATCGCGCTCGGGATGGCCTCGCGCGGGCTGAAGGTCGTGGTGCTCACGATCGACCCGGCCAAGCGGCTCGCCAACTCGCTCGGTCTGCCGGAACTGGCGAACGAGGAGCACCGCGTGGAGATCGAGGGCGACGGCGAGCTGTGGGCGATGCACCTCGACCCCAAGCGCACCTTCGACGAGCTGATCGAGAAGCACGCCTCCGACGAGCGCACGCGCGACGCCGTGCTCTCCAACCGCATCTACCAGGAGCTGTCGAACGCCGTGGCCGGCTCCCAGGAGTACATGGCGATGGAGAAGCTCTACGAGCTCTACCAGGAGGAGCGCTACGACCTGCTCGTGCTCGACACGCCGCCCACGCGCAACGCGCTCGACTTCCTCGACGCGCCGGAGCGCCTCTCGCGCTTCGTGGACTCGCGGTCGCTTCAGCTCTTCATGCGCCCGGGGCGGCTCGGGCTGAAGGTGTTCGGACGCGGCACCGGGATGCTGTTCTCGGGACTGCAGCGCGTGACGGGCGTCGACCTCCTGCAGGACCTGTCCGAGTTCTTCGCGAGCTTCGGCGACATGGCGGAAGGCTTCCGCGAGCGCGCCGCGAGCACCGGCCAGCTGCTGGCCGACAGCCGCACAACCTTCCTGCTCGTCACCTCGCCGCGCCGCGCCGCGATCGACGAGGCGATCTTCTTCCACCGCAAGCTGCGCGAGCGCGGGCTGCCGTTCGGCGGCGCGGTGGTGAACCGCATGAGCCCGCTGGCCGTCGGCGGCGAGCCGGTGGACGAAGCCGAGCTCGAGCAGCTGCTGGGCGAGCGCCTCGGCCCGCGCGTGGCCGGCAACCTCGCCGACTACCGCGCGATCGCGACCCGCGACGGCGAGAACGTCGAGCGGCTGGCGCGCGAGTTGTCAGAGGGGGCGCCGCCGATCCTCGTCCCGCACCTCGAGGACGACGTGCACGACCTCAGCGGTCTGCTTCAGATGAACGAGTACCTGTTCGCCGCCGAGGCGGTCAGCTCACACCGATGAAGGCCTCGGCCGTCAGGTCGCCCTCGATGTCGAGCAGCTTGTTGCCGCAGCCGGCCTTCGGCGGCATGTGGATCGTTGCCACCAGGTTGCCGCCCTCGGGCTTCGCGTTCGCCTGAATCGGCTTGTCGGACACGCCCGCGAGGCTCACCACCGCCACGTGCGCGTTCTTCGCCGTGATCGTGACCGTGAAGGTCTCGCCGGGCTTCACCACCGCCGGCTTCACCACGATCGGCCCGTGCGCGTCGATCGTCTTCAGGGTGCCGCCGCCGCACTTGTAGGTCGACCCGGCGGTGAGCGGCTGGGTGGAGGAGTTCGCGGGCTCGAGCGGCTGCGGCTTGGTGCGGTGCTTCTTGGGCGGGGTGTTTGTGGTCGCGGTGGGCGCGGTTTGTGGCTGCGATGTGGGGGGTCGGAGGTCGGAGGTCGGAGGCTGTGCCGCGCTCGTGTTCGTGTTGCTGTGGCTGCCCCCGCCGCAGCCGGCGCTTATTGCGGCAATGAGTACGGCGACTGCAGTGGCTGTCAGTGGCCTCATCGCTCTTTCAACACTTCGCTGAAGCATTTGCCTCTCTAAAGGGTGGTTAACCCTTCACTCAAGCAGGAAACACCCGAGTAGCCTTGGCTGTGGTGAACGGGCGCGAGCATGCACTTCCCTGGCAGGGCAAGCCGGCTCGCGCCGATCTGATCATCATCGGCGGCATCGTCGCGAGCGGCCTCTACGCGCTGCTCCTGCTGCCGCTCGTGCCGTCGCTCGTGGGCAGCCATCCCGCGCTGCTCGAGCTGATCCGGGGCTCGTCCACGGCGATCGTGACGATGGGTGCCCTCGCCCGCACCGGGCATGCGGACCTGGTGGTGGCGGTGGTCGCCGCCATCCCCGCGCTGATCGCGTTCGACTGGGCGTACTGGTGGGCCGGGCGCCGCTGGGGACCGTCCGCGATCCACTTCCTGAGCGGCGGTCATCCGAAGGCGGCCAAGCGCGGCGAGCGCGTCCAGCGCCTGATGCAGCGCTTCGGGCCGGCCGCGGTGATCTTCGCCTACGTGCTCCCGGTGCCCACCGCGCTCGTCGACGCCGCCGCCGGGTGGAGCGGGATGTCACTCGGCGTGTTCATCGTCTGCGACATCCTCGGCGCGCTGCTCTGGACCGGCCTCCTGGCGGGGCTCGGCTACGCGATCGGGCAGCCGGCGGTCGACGCCGTCCACCAGATCACCCACTACTCGCTCTACCTCACGATCGCGATCGTGCTCTACATCGTGTTCCGCCGGCGCGGCGGCACACAGGTGCCCTACACGGGCGCCGAGTAGCTCTC